>DATLCI010000172.1:0-4783 GCA_035526435.1 Terriglobales bacterium | reverse complement strand
GTGCGAGCACGGGAGGTGTCAAGACAACGTCGGGGCTGGCCGTCGGGCTTGGTCGCATCCCATTCGATCTCTCCTTGATAACCCGCGTACTTTGCGATCAATACCGCCAGGTCCTTGATCGCAATCTCGCGCCCGGTGCCCAGATTCACCGGTTCAGGCTTGTCATAGTGTTCAGCGGCCAGGAGTATCCCTTGGGCACAGTCGTCCACGTACATGAACTCGCGCGAGGCTCGTCCTGTGCCCCATAGTTTGACCTGTCTATATCCACGATTCGCTGCATCCACAAATTTCCGGATCATCGCCGGGATCACATGCGAGGTCGTCAGATCGAAATTGTCCTCTGGACCATAAAGATTCACCGGCAGCAGCGAGATGACGTTCATTCCATACTGCTGGCGATATGCTTGCGCTTGTACCAATAGCATTTTCTTGGCGAGACCATATGGGGCATTGGTCTCTTCCGGGTATCCGTTCCAAAGATCGTCCTCTTTAAACGGTACCGGCGTATGTTTCGGATACGAGCAGATAGTTCCCACGGCGACGAATTTCCACAATTTCATTCGCCTCCCGTGCTCCATCAATGTGGCCCCCATCATCAAGTTGTCATAAAAATATTTACCCGGGTAAAGTCGGTTCGCTTCGATCCCGCCGACCACCGCAGCCAGATGGATTACCAACTCCGGCCTGGCAGCTTCATACATCCGGATGACCGCCTCTTCACGGGCGAGATCAAATTTGCTCGATCGGGGAACAAACACCTCGGCTCCTTGCCGTCGTAACTCGCCCACCACGCGGCGGCCCAGGAAACCCGCTCCGCCGGTCACGCACACCCGTTTGTCTTGCCACAAATTAGTCATCGGCGATTCAGCAAGTCCTCGACCGCAGCCATGATTTTCGCCGGCGCCGCGGAGGTCTCTTGAAACTGCTTGATCGGCATGGCGCGCGCTTTCTCGATCGCGCCGGGCAATTCTTCCACCTCGTATGCGGGGATCACCAGGCCACGCTTCGCAAAAGCCTCTAGGAGCTGAGGCTGATGGTCATCTACAACTTCGTTGTAATGCAGCCGGCGCGGTACCACTACGATCGGCTTTCCTTCTTTGATCGCTTGCGACAACGTGCCGCAACCTGCGTGACATATCACCAGGCTTGACCGATGGATCATCTCTACAAATTCATCCATGCTCAGAAACGGCCTCACCTCGCAGTGTTCGCTGCGGAACTCCGCGTTGTTCCCAGATTGCACGACCACCTTCACCTCGCCAAAGAATCTTTCCGTCACGAGTTTCTCCACGGCGTTCAACAACCGCAAAGATCCGTGCCTGGCATTTCCTACAGTCACAAAAACCAAAGTTGTTCCCTTCTAGATCAACGGGCCTGAGCATTCACCCCGGGGGAAAATATGCCCAAGCGGTTCCCACTGGTAAAAAAAACGGTCCGCCAACCGATACATGATCTTGGCCGTCAACGACGGCGCCGTCACTCGGCTCATGTTTTCTACAAACACTACCGGTATCCCATAAATCTTAGCCAGCAATGCAAACGGCACCAGCACTCCTGCCCCGCTGCTCAGGATGACATCAGGACGTTCCTTCCTCAGTATGCTTCGCGCCTCCCAAAGATTAACGAAAAAATTCCAATCGCGCTCAAAGAGGGTGACGAAGTACGTGCGACCTTGCATGTCTGGCGGCAACAAGACCCTATCGTTCAGCACATAAAAATATTGATATTTTTCGTAATACGGCTGCAGGGTCCGAATCTCCGTAAGGTGCCCGCCGCACGACGATACGATGCAGATCTTCTTTCGCGACTTCACACCTTGTCTGCTCCTGCCAGCCCGCCGGAATATAACTCGATCAATCTAGACAATTTTTTTTCCGGCGCGAAATCAGTTCGCATCCACTCACGACCCCGATTGCCCATGGCTCCCAATTCGCTTTTCATCAGCAACTTGATAGCCTGGTGCAGACTGCCAACATCGTTCTCCACCCACATTCCGCAGCCGCGATCTTCGAGGGCTGCCCATGGGGTGTGCTTACTTGCGATCACCGGTACCCCGCAGGCCAAAGCTTCGGCCACGACTAAGCCGAAATTTTCAGAGTAAGAAGGTAAGACAAGTATATCGTGCTCTGAAAAAAGTTTGTCTCTCTCCGAATCACTCACAGCACCCAGGAATTCGACCTGCCCACCTGCCTGCAGTTTCTTTACTAGTCCCTTCAGCGTATCCAAATAGGGACTTTCCGCCGGCCCGGCTATGCAAAGTTTGAAGCTGCGGTCTTCGTTGGCTAACAACGCGCAAGCTTCAATCAGATTCTCAATCCCTTTGATGGGATGAAGGCGCCCCAAGAACAACAGCCTCAGCTTATCGGAGGCCGTTCGCGTGACGATTTCCGGGATTGCAACACCGTTCGCCAGAACTTCCACTTTCATCTTCGGAAACCGTTTGTGCGCGGCATCCGCCTCCCGCTGCGACGCCGCCAAAATGGTCGTGTTACGCCCCGCAACCAATTTACATACCGTGTCCCACGCGGATTTCAATACTCGTTTCGGCGATCCTTCCCACTCCTGCAATGCGCCTCTGGGCGACCAGAACACTGGTTTGCCCAAGAGTGCGCTCCACCCCAATGCGGGTATCGTCGAAAAGGAATATACCGCCGTGATGTGGACGATATCGGCCCAGTGGATCGCCGAGGGCAGCTTCCACAGAAAACTGAGTGATATGTCCGGCATGAATGTGCGCCGTTCATATTCGACGGTCAAACCCTTCGCGTACGTCACCGTCTTCCCCGACTCCGCTAACCGCTCGCGGCCATTGGAATCCGTGGTGAATACTCGGACGGTCAAACCTCGCGCGGCTAACCCCAAATTCATCTGGTGCGTGGACCGGATGGGTCCGCCATAGACGAACGCAGGAAAATAGCTGGGCGCCACATGCAAAACATTCATGGGATCACTCGAGATTGTACTGGCACCATCGCTGCAACACGAACAGGCTCCAGGGACGCGACCAAGAGGTCTTTTCTCTCTGGAACGAATCCCAGACTTCGCTGACCGCTTCCGCATTCAGATGATCTGCCAGCGCACCCGACTTCACCGTCGCAAACGATTCCTCCAATGCGGGCTTAAGGTCGGCACGCAGCCAATGTCGGAACGGCAAAGTGAATCCTTGTTTCGTTTTGTGAACGACCTGCGGCGGCAGCACGTCAGCAAATGCAGCAGTAAGCAGCGACTTCGGATTCATTCCATTCATCTTCATCCTGCCCGCTAGTCCTGCCACGTATCCGATCAACTCATGATCAATGAATGGCACCCTCACTTCGAGACTGCTAGCCATGCTCATCGAATCGGTGTCGCGCAGCAGAGTGTTTCGCATGTAATTTGAGATTTCCAGGTAAGAGATTCGATTAACGGCATCTAAATCTTTCGCCGCCTCCAATGACGCATGCAGTGGCGCCAACGCTTGCTCGACGATCATCTGCTCGTGCCGCGCCGCCAACCGGTCACTCATCTCCGGCAGAAACATCATGCGCAGCACGCCGTATGCCGGATGAAACGGCTCTTGCAAGATAGCGTGTAGTTTCCTCTTTTGGTCTTCGCTTCCTGAGGCTGCCCCGGAAAATTTCCCCAACAGCGAGCGCAAGGGGCCGGGAACATTGCGGAATCGGCGTTGCCATGCATCCAGCTTGGGTGCGGTGGTAAAGATCGAATATCCCGCAAACACTTCGTCTCCGCCCAATCCCGAAAGTGCAACCTTGTATCCGGCTTTTCTTACCGCAGCGGAGATCACATAAGAGTTCACCCCGTCAAACGAAGGCTGATCCATCGCCGCGATCATTGCCGGTAGGTCGCGCAACACATCCTGCTGCTGTAGCATGATCTCGTGATGCGTGGTGCCCGCCTGCTGCGCAACCAGCTTCGCGTCTTCAGCCTCACTATGGTCCGCCTCCGCACAGACCACGGAAAAGGAATGGAGCGCGGCAACTTCCATCTGCCTCAAAGCCAAGGCAATCACACTCGAATCAATCCCGCCCGACAGGAAAAGTGAAACGGGCACATCACTCACAATGTGTTTGCGGATGGAGTCTCTCACCAACTCCGCGACGGTGGTCTTCGCCACATCAAAATCAGTGATGTTTGAGGGCGCAAATGCCTCCGCCAACGTCCAATAGGGCTTTATTTCAACGCCAGCGCCGTCCGATCGCAAACAATGTCCCGCCGGTAGCGAGTACACGCCCTGGATCATCGTCTCCGGATCACTTACCGACCCGAACGTTAGAAACTGATACAGCCCAACCGGATTGATTCTGCGCTCCACTGCGCCAGCGCGTAGCAGGGCTCGTACCTCCGAGGCGAAATACAACGTCTGGCCGCGCTGCGCGTAGTACAGCGGCTTAATGCCAAAACGGTCGCGAACTACCAATAATTCTTGTTTAACCGCGTCAAAGATAGCAGCGGCAAACATGCCGCGCAGCCGCCTGAACCAATCCAGGCCATGACGAGCGTAACCTTTCATCACCACTTCGGTATCGCTGTCGCTCGCGAACGACGCGCCCGCCCGGATCAAATCTTGCTTGAGTTCACGGAAGTTGTAAATCTCGCCATTGAAAGTTATCCAATTGCCCGTGGCTAGGTCCTGCATCGGCATGTGTCCTGCGACGGAGAGGTCTTGAATGGCCAGCCGGCAATTCCCCAGCGCCACCACGCCGCCGGAATAGAGGACCTTCTCTACCCCTCGATCATCCGGACCACGATGAGCCAGCGCAGCGGTCGCAGCTTCGATAGAGCC
>DATLCI010000155.1:0-6436 GCA_035526435.1 Terriglobales bacterium | reverse complement strand
ATCGGCCAAAATTATGGTCTGTGGCAGCACTGTGGACGGCGAGGAAGAAATTTTGCTCGACGCTTTTCAGTCACTGGTGAAGGATCACCGTGACTTTGTTCTGGTCCTGGCTCCCCGGCATCCTGAGCGCTTTCAGTTTGTAGTGGACCTGGTGGCCAAGCGGGCCATTCGTTTCTGGAGGCGCTCCGCCTGGAATAGCGGCCCGGTGAATGAAGGGGTGTTCCTTCTCGACACCATCGGCGAACTAGCGGGCCTCTATCGTATCGCCGATCTCGCCTTTGTCGGCGGCAGTTTAGTTCCGCGCGGGGGCCACAACATCCTCGAGGCTGCGCGGTTCGGCGTGCCTACTATCGTAGGACCTCACACCGAAAATTTTCGCGACATCCTCAGCCTCTTCGAGCAAGCGAACGCGGTCAGGCGCGTCGATAAAGATTCGCTGCTTCCGGAATTGCGCCGCTGGATCGAAAATCCGGCCGCGGCGAAAGTGGTCGGTGATCGCGCTCAGCAGGTTTACGCGGCCCATGCTGGCGCCACCGACCGCACGCTCTCTTCCCTCGAAGTCCTGATGTGGATGCCAGAGGCCCTTCGCCGAGACCTGCAGAAGCAGGTGAGCCAGTGAATCCGCTCTCTGCTGCTTTTGGCGCGCTGGTGAGGACTCGCAATTCGCTCTATGATCGCGGCGTCTTTTTCGCCGAGACCCTCCAGTGGCCGGTCATCAGCGTCGGGAATATTTCGGTCGGTGGTAGTGGGAAGACTCCATTCACCGTTTTGCTCGGCCAGGAGTTGCAGAAACGCAAGCTCGCCTTCGACGTTCTATCGCGGGGATATAAACGTAAAAGCAGCGGCGTAAAGCTGGTTGACCCGGATGGTCTCGCTTCCGAGTTTGGCGATGAACCTATCTTGCTGGCAAAAAAGCTTCATGTACCGGTCATCGTCGGCGAAGATCGTGCCGCGGCCGGCCGCTTTGCGGAAAAAACCTTTGCTGATCTGCGCCCCGCCCATGGCGATACCTGGTTTCATCTCCTCGATGACGGCTTCCAACATCGCCGCCTGGCTCGCAGCTTCGACATTGTTTTGGTCAGCGAAGAAGACCTCGAAGACCGACTCCTCCCGCTGGGCCGTCTGCGTGAATCCGTCACTGCGCTTAGTCGGGCCGATGCCATCGTGGTTCCCGAGGCAATGCCGGAAGAAAAGCTTCAGTTCGGCAAACCGATATGGCGGGTAAAACGCCGTCTCGACTTGAACGGACAAAAGTTACCGCAAAGGCCAGTTGTGATCGCTGGCATCGCCAAGCCCCAGCGGTTTCTTACCGACCTTCGCCGGGCTGGCATTCATCCTGTAGCCGAAGCCGTTTATAGTGACCATCACGCCTACGCGCGCAGTGACATTGAGCATCTTGCCGACCTGCGGGATAAGCACAACTCCGAAGGATTTATCACTACCGAGAAGGATGCCATCAACCTGCAGCCACATCATGCCGCATTAGCGCCCATTGTCCGGATCCCGCTGATTATGGAATTGCACGATGCGGAACGTTGTCTGGATACCATGTTTGCAGTCATCCGGCAGCGCCTCTCCTTGCATTGATTCTTCCCTTCCGCGACAATTGCTCAACCTCATGACTCGACATCACAAGAACGAGCGCCTGCTCAAGCTGGTGGAATCCTTTTCCCGCGTGACCGTCGCGGTGTTAGGCGATCTAGTGGCAGACGAATTCGTCTTTGGCGAGATCTCCCGGGTCTCTCGCGAGGCGCCGGTGCTTATCCTCAAGTATCGCGACCGGATCATTGTCCCCGGCGGCGGCGCGAATGCCATCTACAACCTCGCCGATCTCGGCGTGAACGTCCTCCCCATTGGCGTGGTCGGAGATGACGATCCCGGCCGCGCCCTGATCAAAGCTTTCCGGCAAAAGCGCGTCCCGGTCAGCGGCATCGTGAAGCTGAAGAATTACCCCACCGTCACCAAGACTCGGATCTTGGCCGGTCAGACCCACTCTGCCCGGCAACAAGTCGTGCGCATCGATCGCGAGCCTGACCGGGCGCTCGATGCCAAAACGTTACGTAGCTTGCAAGTAGCAGCCCGGCAATACGCCCGCGCTGCGGACGGATTTCTTATCTCGGATTACGGCTACGGCGCCGCCTCGCCGCAGATGGTCCAAACGCTTCGCACCCGCAATGACCTGAGCGGTATGACGGTCACTCTCGACTCGCGCTATCGCATGTTGGATTTTCCGGGAGTGACTTCAGCCACGCCTAACGAGTCTGAAGTCGAAGCCGCCCTGGGCATCACCATTGGTGATGACATGGACCGCCTACAAGCTGCCGGCAGGGCCCTACTGCAAAAGATGAGATTGGAGTCCCTACTCATCACGCGCGGGAGAGATGGCATGGTGTCGTTCGCGAAGGGTCGCCAGCCGGTCGAGATCCCTATCCATGGCAGTGATCAGGTGGCGGACGTCACCGGCGCCGGCGACACCGTGATTGCCACCTTGACCGCCGCCCTCGCTGCCGGGGCGGATGCTGAAGATGCAGCTCGATTGGCCAATTACGCGGCAGGCATTGTCGTCATGAAGCGGGGCACGGCCACCGCTTCCGCCTCTGAGCTGCGGGCCGCGCTGGAGCACGCCTGACGTGCCCGCCTCTCCCAAGATCGTTGACCGCACCGCACTGCGTGAACTGGTGAGAAAGTGGCGGGCTGCCGGAGAAAAGATCATCCTCACCAACGGATGCTTTGACGTGCTCCATGTCGGACACATCCGCTATCTCCAAGGGGCTAAAGCCTTGGCTCCACGACTGATCGTCGCCGTGAATGCCGACGCCACCGTCCGCAGTCTCAAAGGCGAAGGCCGGCCGCGCACACCTGAGCATGAGCGGGCGGAGATCCTCGCCGCGCTTGAAGATGTGGACGCCGTCACCATCTTCAACGAGCCTGACGTCCGTCCATTGATTCGGGACATCAAGCCCGACATCCACGCGAAGGGTACCGACTACACCGAGCAAACCGTCCCGGAACGCGACGAAGTCCTAGCCTACGGAGGGCGGGTCGCTATCGTCGGAGACCCAAAAGACCACTCCTCTACCGCACTGCTGGATAAATGGAAAAAATCCTGATCGTGCGCATGGGTGCCATGGGTGACGTCATCCATGGCTTACCCGCGGCCGCGTCATTGCGTCAGCGCTTTCCGGACGCCCATATCGGTTGGGTGATCGAGCGTCGCTGGTCTGACTTACTCTCCGCCCAAGGTGCAGCCACAGATGCCCCGCTTTCGCCCGAGAAGCCACTCGTCAACGAGATCTTTGAGGTCGACACCAAGAGTTGGCGACGTGCTCTGTTCGCCGCCAAGACCCGCAGAGAGCTGACCGCGCTGGTCCGTGAGATTCGCGCCCAGGACTTTGACGTCACCGTCGATCTCCAAGGCTCGCTGAAGTCAGCCGTGTCCGCGCGCGCCAGCGATGCTCGTCGCATCCTCGGTCCTGCCAAGCCGCGCGAGTTTCCAGCGCAGTGGTTCTACACGCAAACGGTGCAGACCACCCGCGCTCATGTGATCGAGCAATACGCCGAAATAATGAGGCCGGTCAGCGGCGCCACCAACCTGCCCCTCGGAGGTTCCAAACTCCTTCCCCGCGATCGCGGCGCCGAACTCTGGCGCGACCAGGAACTGCTCGCCCGGGGCTTGAAAGGCTGGCGTTATGCGCTCCTCTCCGCGGGAGCGGGATGGAAAGCCAAGGAATGGCCCGCCGAACGTTACGGCGAGTTAGCGCGACACCTTGCCAAAGATGGTATCCGCAGCCTGATCAATGCTGGCCCTGCGGACAGCGATCTCGCGGAGATTATCGAACGATCCAGCGGCGGACATGCTCAACCCATTCGCTGTAACATCTCTCAGCTCATTGCGCTGACCCGCAACGCTTCACTCTTCGTTGGCGGCGATACGGGTCCTATGCATTTGGCCAATCTTCTCGGTGTGCCGGTAGTCGCAATCTACGGCCCAACGGATCCCGCGCGCAATGGACCATTTTTCCAACCCAGTGTCATCCTTCGCGACATCGCCAGCAAAACCACCTACTCGCACGCAAAGAGCACCGATGCCGGGCTGCAGCGCATCACGGTTTCCCAAGTTTTGGACGCCGCTAGCAGTCTTTTGGTGAAGGCATGACCTACAGCCGGATTGCGCGGCGGATCCGCGTACCCCTGGGATTTATTTGCGCAGCGATATTTCTGTGGCTGGCCCGGCCCACCTGGATCTCGCTCGCCTTTGGCGCTGTGGTCATGGCCCCCGGTCTTTGGTTGCGCGCCCTCGCCGCGGGGCACGTCCGCAAAAATGCCGAACTCACTACCTCCGGCCCTTACGCTTACACGCGCAATCCGCTTTACCTTGGTTCCATCCTGATCGCGGTCGGTTTTGCTGTAGCCGCCAATACCCCTTGGGGTGGTCTTTTACTCATCGCGATGTTCCTCGCGATCTATCTTCCGGTCATTCGCTCCGAAGAAGCTTTTCTGCGCGGCGCCTTTCCCGGCTTTGACGATTATGCCGAGCAAGTCCCGCGATTGCTGCCTAGACTCACGCCCGCAAATCGCCAAGCGGGGTCATTTTCGCGTGAACTCTATCGCAAACATCGGGAGTACAATGCCCTCATAGGGGCAGGGATCTTGCTGCTGGCCCTGGTCTTGAAATTGATGTTTATCCTCCGAGCGTAAAGGTGATGTTTGCCGAAGCACACCGCTTCCAGGTTGTTGGCTCTTCTGCTTGCTTCGGCCTTCGCGCTGGCAGCTCAGAACGTGCCTCCCCAGACCAACATTTCATCCGGTGCGCCGGCGATTCTGTCCCCTTCGCCCGCTTATAAGTTTCCTAACGGACAAGTCTTCAACTACGCCGTTGAGTGGCGCTTGTTTGACGCTGGCATCGCTACCATCCGCATGGATGCTGCCGGGCGCGAGCAACGTGTAGTCGCAACCGCCGATGCCCGCGGCGTAGTCGGCCTGCTCTATCACGTGCATGACCGCTTTGAATCGTTCTTCGATCCGGCCACCAACTGTTCCCGTAGCATTGAGAAGAAGACGGAAGAAGGCTTCCGGCGGCTCGAGACCAATATCAGTTTTGACGCCACTCGCAAGAAAAGTCTGTTGCGGGAAAAGAACTTGCGTAGCAATGAGTCAAAAAGCGTAGAAAATGACACTCCTGGCTGCGTCAAGGATGTCGCTTCCGCCGTGTTCTATATCGCATCGCAGCCATTGATGCCCGGCGCCACTTTGTTCTTTTCCTTGAATGACGGGGGCAAGACGGTTGACGTGAAAGCCACGGCTGAAGCTCGCGAAGAGGTTAAAGTTCCCGCGGGAACTTTCAAGACCATCCGCGTGCTCGCCGCCGCCGCTTCTGAGTCAGCCAGGAACAAGGGGCAAGTTTGGATCTGGTACACCGACGATGCTCGCCACTTGCCGGTGCAGATGCGCGCGCGACTCTTCTGGGGTACTCTGACCTTCCGCTTGAAGTAAGCCCATTTTCCTTCGCGGGCTACGCCGGTGTAGCCTTATGCATCGAATGAATCGAGACCCGATCATGAATGAAGCTAAGAATCCTAACTCTGAACTCGTAGAAGTTTTTGACACGCAGGACGAATCCGAAGCCATGGTCATCCAGAGCCTGCTTGATTCTGCAGGTATCGAAAGCCTCATGACGAACCTGGATGCGCCTCAGGATGTGCTTCCTGGAGTAGGCGGCGTAGTGCTGCGGGTCACGCCGGACGTAGCCGAAGAGGCTCGCCGCGTCATTGAGGAATACAAGAACAACCCGGCCACCGACGCGCAGATACTCTCCGAAGGCCCACCCGAAGAGGCTTAGGCTCACCTCCGGTTCGGCAAACTAACGGTCACCTGTTGTCCGTCCAAATAAAAAGTCACAGCACCGCTGATATCGGTCCGGTAAGTCCGCACTTGCGCAGCCCGCAATCGCGCCAACACGTCTGCCCGTGGATGCCCATATAGGTTCCGATATCCCGCGGAGATCACCGCGAATCCAGGTTGAGTTTTTTTCAGCAGTTCCGGCGTGGTTGAGCTTCCACTGCCATGATGGGCGACTTTTAGCAGTGAAGCCTTTTCGGCGATCCCCGCGATCTCCCCTTCAGTCTTTCGCTCGGCATCACCGGTTAGCAGCGCTGAGGTTTGACCGTAAAACGCCTGCATGACCAGCGAGTCTTCATTTCGGTGGGTGGCCGCAACGAAACCTTTCGGTGGATTCAGCACCGCTAGGCGGGCCGTGCCGAATGCAATCTGGTCGCCGGTAGAGTAGCGCTTCACGGTAGTTCCATACTGCCTTGCTGCTTCTACCACTGGCTCATAACCCTTCGCTTGGGATTCCGTTCCCAGCCACAGCTCCTCCGGCCGAAAGTTCGCAATGATCGCCGGGAGTCCGGAGAGATGGTCGGAATGGGCGTGCGTC
>DATLCI010000146.1:0-7992 GCA_035526435.1 Terriglobales bacterium | reverse complement strand
CGAGGCTTCACTGCACGGCTTTTATTACAAGCCCCGAATCAGCAAGAAGTTTCTCGCGGACCACGCCAAAGGACTCATCGGCCTCTCCGGGTGTCTCGCCGGCGAAGTCTGCGAGAGCCTTATGGAAGGGAAGTACGACACTGCCAAGGCTGCCGCCGGCACATATCGCGACATCTTCGGCAAGGACAATTACTTCCTCGAGATACAGGATCAGGGCTTGCCGGAAGAACATCGCATTCATAGCGACCTCTTCCGCCTGGAAAAAGACCTTGGTATCCCCATGGTGGCCACCAATGACAGCCATTATCTGTGCGAGGACGATGCCCACGCGCATGACGTTCTGATCTGCGTGCAAACGGGAAAGTCCGTTCATGACACCAATCGTCTTAAGTTCCACGGCGACCAGTTCTTTGTAAAGAGTGCGGACCAGATGGGGCGTGTCTTTAAAGACGCACCCAACGTGCTTACCCGGACTATGGGCATAGCCGAGCGCTGCAATGTGAAGCTGGAAAAGGTCGGCAACCCTTTTCCCAAGTTCGATGTCCCCGCTGGCCATACTGTGGACAGCTACTTTGAGCACATAAGCCGTGAAGGCATGAAGCGGCGCTACTCCACCATCCACGCGATGGAGCAAGCCGGGCGCTTGAAGAAAGCGATCTCCGACTACGAGCAGCGCCTCTCGCTTGAGATCAGCATGATCCAGAAGATGCAATTCTCGGGCTACTTCCTGATCGTCTGGGACTTCATCCGTTATGCGCGCGAGCACGATATCCCGGTAGGTCCGGGCCGCGGCTCCGCCGCGGGTTCGCTCGTCTCCTATGCTCTGGGCATCACTGATATCGACCCCCTGCAGAATGAATTGCTGTTTGAGCGCTTTCTGAACCCAGAGCGCGTCTCCCTGCCCGATATCGACATCGACTTCTGCATGAATCGGCGCGGAGAGGTCATAAATTACGTCACCCAAAAGTATGGACGCGAGAATGTAGCGCAGATCATCACCTTTGGCACCATGGCCGCGAAGGCTGCCATCAAAGACGTGGGCCGCGCCATGGACATGCCTTACAACGAAGTCGACCGCATCGCGAAGTTGGTGCCAACCACCTTGAACATCTCTCTCGACCAGGCGCTGGAAGACTCGCCCGGCTTGCAAACGGCTTATGAGACGGAACCTCAAGTCAAGGAACTGTTGGACACTGCGCGCCGACTGGAAGGTCTAGTCCGCAACGTAGGTGTACACGCCGCCGGGGTGGTTATTTCCCCACAGCCCCTGACCGACCTGCTGCCATTGCACCGCACCAAGAACGATGAAATCGTCACCGCCTTCGACATGAAGGCCATCGAAAAGATTGGGCTGTTGAAGATGGATTTTCTTGGGCTTACCACGCTCACCATCCTCGACGATGCGCTCAAGCTGATCAAGCAACGCCGCGGCGAGCCGCTGAATCTTGAGACCATTCCTCTGGACGACGAAGAGACTTACAAAAAGGTCTTTCACAAGGGACTGACTTCCGGGGTCTTCCAGTTTGAATCCGGCGGCATGCGCGACGTCTTGCGCCGCTATCAGCCCACGGCAGTTGAAGATCTCACCGCATTGAACGCCCTTTACCGCCCCGGTCCGATCCAAGGCGGCATGATCGATGACTTTATCGATCGCAAATGGGGACGCAAGAAGGTTGAATACGAGTTGCCGGAACTCCAGGAGCTGCTCCGCGAGACGCTGGGCGTGATCGTCTATCAGGAACAGGTCATGCAGATCGCCAACCGCTTAGCCGGCTACTCGCTGGGTGAAGCTGACCTCCTGCGTCGCGCCATGGGCAAGAAAAATGCCGAGGAGATGGCAAAGCAGCGCGAACGGTTTGTCAGTGGCGCAAAGCAGCGCGGCTACAACGAGAAGAAGGTGACTAAGATCTTCGAACTGATGGAGCAGTTCGCCGGGTACGGCTTCAACAAGTCACATTCAGCCGCTTATGCTCTGCTTGCTTATCAGACGGCCTACCTTAAAACCCATTTTCCGGTCGAGTTCATGGCTGCCTTGTTGACTTCTGTGACCGGCAACATGGACGAAGTCGTAAAGTACATCAAAGAATGTCGCGAGATGGGGATCGCCGTTGAACCGCCGGACATCAACGTCAGCGACGCCAACTTCACTCCTCACGAAAACGCTATTCGTTTCGGCCTGGCTGCGGTCAAGAACGTTGGGCATAACGCGATTGAATCCATTGTTAAGGCGCGCAAGCAGCTCGGCAGATTCTCTTCCATCTTCGAGTTCTGCGAAAAAGTAGACCTGCGCCTCTTGAACAAGCGCGTGCTTGAATCGCTTATTAAGGCGGGCGCCATGGATTCACTTGGGCGCCGTTCGCAACTGATGGCGGTGGTGGACAAATCCATGGAGCAGGCGCAGAAGACCCATCGCGACGCCGAAAGCGGTCAGCACGGACTCTTTGGCGTCTTTGATGAAGCCGCGCCCGCCTCGGCGGAGGCAGCCAAACTCCCTGACGTGCCTGATTGGGAAGAGCATCAGCGTCTGGCAGCAGAGAAAGAGATCCTGGGATTTTTCATTACTGGTCATCCCATGGAGAAGTACGCTGACAAACTCGCGGACTTCAACGCCATGGATGTCCATTCCATCCTGGAGATGAAGCAGGGCACGGGGAAAGACGAGATCACGACGGGCGGCATTCTGGGCGCGGTGAAGATCTCGAAATCACGTAAGGGTGACCTCTACGCGCAAGCTTCTATGGAAGACATGAGTGGCAAGGTGGATGTCATTGTGTTTCCGGAAGCTTTTAAGAGGCTGGGCGACAAGATAAAACTAGAAGTCCCGGTCCTCGTCCGGGGATCGGTGCGTGTGGAAGAAGGCGCCAATCCCAAGCTGGCTATCAGCACCATCACGCCGCTCGATGACGCTAAAGCCAAATTGCCTAACTCATTGCGGATCCGTATTCCGCTCGAGACTGCAACCCGGGAGACCATCGATGCACTCCACGCGGTGTGCCGCGAAAAACGCGGGGCTGCCAAGGTGATGTTTGACCTCGAACGCCCCCGTGACTTCATGGTGGTTATGGAGGCGGAAGGCTATAATGTACAGGCTGACCGCGCCTTTGTTGGCCGGGTCGAAGAACTGTGCGGCCGCGGCTGCATTCGCATCATCGACTAGCACCCGATCCGCACGCTTCCTATGGATTCCATCTCCAAACAGCAGCAGAATCTGCAGTCTCTTGAACACCAGGTGGAGCAACTACAGTCGCTCGCTGGGGACAATCAAGAGGCCGTTCGGCAACTGCGTTCGCTGCAGCAGAAGATAAACACCTTGCGCATCGAGATGGCCGAAGGCATGACGGCGTGGCAGCGTACCGAGCTTGCCCGCCACCCGCAGCGACCCTATACCCTGGATTACGTGGAGCGCATATTCACTCACTGGAGTGAGGTCCATGGCGACCGGGCTTTTGGCGACGATCCCGCCATCGTCTGTGGTCTGGCCCAGTTTCAGGGTGAAGAGGTCATGGTGATCGGGCACCAGAAAGCGCGCGATACCAAGCAAAAGGTATACCGAAACTTTGGCATGCCGAATCCGGAAGGTTATCGCAAGGCCCTGCGTGCCATGCGCTTGGCGGAAAAATTCGGGCGGCCTATTTTCACTTTCGTTGATACCCCGGGCGCTTATCCCGGCCTGGGTGCTGAAGAGCGCGGCCAGGCGGAAGCAATCGCGCGCAATCTGCTCGAGATGGCCCGCTTGCGGGTTCCCATCATCACGACCATTACCGGCGAAGGCGGAAGTGGCGGAGCTTTGGCCATTGCCGTTGCCGATCGAGTCTTGATGATGGAGAATGCCGTCTATTCCGTGATCTCTCCGGAAGGTTGCGCCTCCATCATGTGGCGTGACGCGGCGAAAAAAGAGACGGCGGCACAGGCCTTGAAGATCACCGCGCGCGATCTTAAGGAAATGAAGATCATCGACGAGATCGTGCCGGAACCCGATGGAGGCGCGCATGCCGACCACGAAGCCGCCGCCTCCTTACTGAGTGCAGCTTTGGGCATGCACCTCGCATCGCTGAAAGGGTTGTCGCCCGACGATCTCGCCGCGCAACGCTACGAAAAATTCCGCCACATTGGAAAATTCTTCACGGAATGAGACCAGCTCGCGTACTGGCCCGCGCCTCATGCCGTGCTGATCTTGCTGGAGGAACCCTCGATCTCTGGCCGCTTTATCTTTTTCATCCGGGCGGGGTTACCGTCAACCTGGCGCTGAGCATCATGACGCAATGCGAGATTCGTTCGCATCGCGGACCGCACATCATTCTTCGCTCGCTCGACACCGGCAGGGAAGACGGCTTCCCCAGCTTGCAAGCATTGCTTCGCGCTCGCAAGGCCAGACACGAGATCGGCTGGTATCTGTGCCGTTTCTTCCTGCGGGAAAATTCGCCCAAGGGCGGCTTTATTCTAGAGACCTACTCCGAGTCGCCAGCCGGCGCAGGGATATCTGGTTCTTCGGCCTTGATGGTCGCCACCACGGCGGCCCTGGCTCGCTACTGTGGCGTTCGTTTGAACAAGGAGCAGATTCGTCAGACTGCGCAGAATGTGGAAGCGCAGATCATCCGCGTGCCCACCGGTTGCCAGGATTACTACCCCGGCCTTTATGGAGGCGTAGGCGCAGTTCATCTCCGCGAAGATGGCATCCATCACGAGCGGCTGGACGTTCCTGCTGCTGAGATGAATCAACGCTTTCTGCTCGCATATACCGGAGCACCGCGCCAATCAGGCATCAATAACTGGGAAGTATTCAAAGCCCACATCAACGGCGACAAACAGGTCTTCCGCAATTTTGAAGACATCTCTGCTATTGCTATCGCCATGCGCCAGGCTCTCCTTGCGCAAGATTGGGACGAAGTTGCTCGCCTCTTGCGTGATGAGTGGAAGCTGCGCAAGACCAATGCTCCCGGCATTACCACGCCGTTGATTGAAAAATTGGTCGCGGCGGCGAAAGACAATGGGGCTCGGGCAGCAAAGGTGTGCGGCGCGGGCGGCGGGGGATGCGTCGTGTTCTTTGTTGAACCTGAAGCTCATGAGCAGGTGGAGGCGGTTCTGCAGGAACTGGGCGCCACCATGTTGCCGTTTCGGGTAGCATCCCGGGGACTTTCCGTTCAGGCTCAGTAACCCCCTAAAGGAGACCATGTCAGAAGCGCCTTTGACCCTGGGAGATCGCCTTCGGTACTTCGGCATTTTTGTGTTATGTGTGGTCGGATTCGCCATCTCCCAGTTTGCCGCCGGCTTCATAGCCACTCGTTTGATTGATCCCAAGGCCCAAACGCTTGCGCTGGACGCAATCTTCCGCCCGCTTGGTTTGGGCATCATGCTGTTGATCTTCGGCGGCATGGCGAAGTTGTTTGATCGAAGTCAGGGAAACTTGCTTGATTCCCAAGGCCTGGGATTCGGTCGTAGATGGCAACGGGAACTGCTGTTAGGCATTCTGCTCGGGGCCGGCTCCATCGTGATAGCCGTTGCCGCTATCGTCATACTTGGCCAGTACCACGCGGAAGTGATTGGCGGCCCTCGACTTCTGCTTAGGCTCGCTGTGATTTTTTGGATCGGCGTCACCGCCGCTGCAATGGAAGAAGTTGCCTTTCGCGGATATCCCTTTCAGAACTTGATTCGTGCCATCGGTCCCTGGGCGGCGTCGATCGGCTTGGCGCTGCTGTTTGGCGCCATCCATCTCAACAATCCACATTCAAGTGCGATCGGGTTCGTTAATACCGCGCTGGTGAGTTTGTTACTTGCGCTGGCTTACATCCGCACCCAGTATCTCTGGCTGCCCATTGGATTCCACCTCGCGTGGAATCTCACCTTGGGCACCGCCTTTGGTCTGCCGGTGAGTGGGGTTGATCTGTTCGCGGTAGCAGTCAAAGCCAAGGCAGAAGGGCCGGTCTTACTCACGGGCGGCGATTATGGGATTGAAGCGAGCCTGACCGGAACGATCGTCATCCTGCTCGGAATAATTGCGCTTTATCTGCTTACGCCCACAAAAAAACTGCCTTCGGACGAACCGTCAGTGCCAGTTTGAGCCTCTAATGTAGGGAAAGTCAGTTAGCTTGCAAATGTTTTAAAACAGGCGAATCATAGCCTTAATAAACCCTGGTGCCCCATGACGTACCCCCGGTATCCCCGAATCTTCACCGCACTCTTACTGCTATCCGCAGTTACTTTTGCCGATTCCAAGTCGCAGGGACCCCCTCCTATCACCGACGGAACGCGCATGGATCTGGTCCGCGCCATCAGCGCCGAGTTTGCTTTTACTCGCAAAAAACTTCCTCTGGGCCCGAAGGTTATCACCATCAAACCCGACGGCACGGTGACCCCGGACCGTGAGATCCAGAACCTCGTTGCCCAACGCGGGCAAGTGGCCCGTGCCGGGGATCGAGTACAGATCACGGCCCTCGAATTCAAAGAGAAATCGATCATCATTGAGATCAATGGCGGCCCGAAGAAAAAAGTGCCATGGTACAAGCGGGTCGAATTCGGCGTCAACGGCAGATCTACCCCTATCGACCCTCGCGTGGATCCCGAGTCGCGCGGTCTTTCGATCGTCGTGGAATACGACAAACATGTTCCGGACATGACGGCCGCTCAACTGCGCCAGCGCCTGGAGCCTATTTTCGATTTTTCCGTCAAGTCCGCCGCCCAGGCCTATACCGAGACCTTACCAAAAAATGTGCAGGATGCCATCAAGGACCACCGGGTATTGGTCGGCATGACCAAAGAGATGGTCACTTATTCCAAGGGCCGTCCCCCGCAGAGATTGCGGGAAAAGGATGAACACCAGAATGACTACGAGGAATGGATCTTCGGGCAGCCCCCGGAGGATGTCGAATTCGTCCGGTTCGTAGGCGACGAAGTCGTGCAGCTTAAGATCATGAAAGTGGATGGGGAGAAGGTCGTTCGCACTGAGAAAGAAGTCATAATGCCAGCGCCTGGAGCGGCGGCGGAAGTGGCCTCTGATCCTCAACCCACGGGGCAGACTCCCGGCCCGAGCGGTCAAGCGCCCACGCTCCGTCGTCCAGGAGAGGCGGCCCCCGGGCTGCAAGGAGAGGTTACTTCGTCCAAACCCGCCAAGAAGCCGTCAGCGCCCCGGACGCCCGATTCTCCGCCGGAGGATTCGCCCCGGCTCCTATTACCCAGTCCGGTACCAACGCATTGAAGTACCCGGCGCGGGGCTTTACACTAGAGTGGTGAAGATCGCTTTAGGGCAAATCAATCCCACGGTTGGCGACTTCTCCGGCAATAGTCAAAAGATCATCGAATTCTCTAAGCGGGCCCTCGACCAGGGGGCCCATCTTATTGCCTTCCCGGAGTTATGCGTTTGTGGCTATCCCGCGCGGGATATGGTCGAGCGCCCGGCTTTCGTCGCGCGTAATCAGGAGACGGTAGAGAAGATCGCCGCCGCCACTCGCGGCATTGATGTCATCTGTGGCTTTGTTACCCCTGCCAGCGCGGAGACCGGCAAGTCCGTCATGAATTCCGCCGCGCTGTTGCGCCAGGGCAAGATTGCCTTTGTGCAGTCCAAGATGTTGTTGCCCACGTATGACGTATTCGACGAGATGCGTAACTTCGCGCCGGCCAAGTCGCAAGCCCTTCTCGATTTCGGCACCCGCAAAATGGCACTTACCATCTGCGAGGACGCCTGGAATGACAAGACCTATTGGCCACGCCAACTTTACAGCGTGGATCCGGTGGACGAACTGGTGAGAGCCGGCGGCGATTTCATCCTGAATATTTCAGCCTCGCCTTACCAACTCGGCAAACGTAAGATCCGCGAAGACATGTTGGCCGCGATCGCCCGTCACCACCGGAAACCTGTGATCCTGGTGAATCAAATAGGCGGGAATGATAGCGTCATCTTCGACGGCTCCAGCATGGCCATTGATGCGACTGGCAAGGTGGTTGCCCGCGCCCTCTCTTTCGAAGAGGATTTGGTTTACGTAGACCTGGACACCTTAC
>DATLCI010000141.1:0-24925 GCA_035526435.1 Terriglobales bacterium | reverse complement strand
AAACAATACCTGCAGTAAAGCAACGCTAGTGCGCGACGACGTATCAACCGCGATGGTCTTGATCTTGGTGAGCGGCACTTTGCTTATCAGCAGAATGGATTTAACCGGCCCTTTGGCTGCGATGGCGATGTCCGGAATGACCACCAGGTCGGGGATCCCCGCATATGCCGCCACGGGGATGATGCCGATGTCGGCCATGCCTTGGCGCAAAAGCTCCGCGCAAGTAGACGGCAAAGTGTAGTCGACCTGGTACTTCCGCCGGAGGTCGCCATGGTCGAAATCCCACATCAGGGGCGCCGTATTCAGGAAGCTGATCGCTGAAACCCGCAGTCGTGCCATTGTTTCGATTCTACAACTCAGTGAGATGGGCACTGGTTTCTCTTCAAAAAAGCGCCCGTTTTACAAAATCCGGACAAAACTAAGTTTGTTGCCGCATTTGGCCGGGCAGGCCGGAGACTTATCACCCTCATGGACTTGCGCCGCAATCACTGGCTTGCGCTCTCGCTTACCCCGGCGTTGGGCCCTATTCGCGCGCGCAAGCTCGTGGACCACTGCGGAGGGATCGATAAAGTCTTTCGGGCATCGCTGACCGAACTTGAGGGTGCCGGACTCCGAGCGGAGTCAGCGCAATCCATCGCGCTCGGCAAATCCCTGCAAATGGCGGAGGAGGAACTCCTTCGGGCAGCCACCGCGGGGGCTCAGATCGTGACGATCGACGATCCCGCTTACCCGGAAAACCTTCGCAATATCTACGATCCTCCCCTTCTTTTATACGTACGCGGCGACGTTCAGCTTCTGGCTCAGGCCGGTCTGGCCATGGTGGGCACCCGGCATCCCACGCCCTATGGCATTGGCATGGCGCAACGGCTCTCCTGTGATCTGGCCGCGCGCGGGCTGGTCATCATCAGCGGTATGGCGCGCGGTGTGGATACCGCATCGCATAAAGGCGCTATGAACGGCAAAGGGAAGACCATTGCCGTTTGGGGCACAGGCGTCGACGTCCCCTACCCACGGGAGAACAAAAAGCTGGTAGAAGAGATCGTCAACAACGGTGGTGCCATCATCAGCGAGTTCGCCATGGGGACCTTCGCTGCTCCGCAAAATTTTCCTATTCGCAATCGCATCATCAGCGGGTTGTCGATTGGAGTCCTGGTCGTGGAAGCCGGCGAGTATAGTGGAACGCGCATCACTGCCCGCTGTGCGCTGGAGCAATCCCGCGATGTCTTTGCCGTCCCCGGCAACGTGACCAACAAGAACTCCTGGGGGCCGAACACTCTGATAAAGCAGGGCGCCAAGCTCGTGGCGACCTGGGAAGATATCTGGGAAGAGCTGCCTTCACAGATCAAGCTCAGCCTCCAGTCAAATCTGCCGCCTGAATCCGAAACGCCTTCTACCGCATCTCTATTCACAAGCCCTGACAGCGACGACCGCCTTTCGCCTGCGGAAAAGAAGGTCTTTCGTGTATTACAACCAGACCAGGCCTTGCAGATAGACGAGATCATTGAGAAGTTGGATCAGCACCTCTCCTCCTCGGAGATATTTGCTGCCTTGTTTGAGTTGGAGTTGGCAGGCAAGATCAAGCAGCTATCCGGCAAGAATTTCGTAAGAAGTTTCTGACCGCCGGCTCCACTCCCACCATTACCATTTGACTTCGATTCGCTATCTCGTGTTAGTGTCAGTAACGTCTTAAAGGAAAAGGAACCATATTTTGGCCAAGTCCCTGGTGATCGTTGAGAGTCCTGCAAAGGCAAAGACGATCAACAAATATCTCGGTAAGGATTACGACGTCGAGGCTTCCCTCGGCCACGTCAAGGATCTGCCCAAGAGCCGTCTGGGGGTAGACCCTGACGACGATTTCTCCACGGAACTCGAGATCATCCCCGGCAAAGAAAAGGTCATGGCCTTGCTAAAGAAGAAGGCCAAAAGTGCTGTCGCCATCTTCCTGGCGCCTGACCCTGACCGCGAAGGGGAAGCAATTGCTGCTCATTTATATGAGGAACTGGGTGAAACCAGTGGCCATCGCAAGAAAAAGCTGACTGGCCCTCCTATTCGCCGCGTGACCTTCAATGAGATCACGGCGAAGGCAGTTAAAGAGGCATTCAATCATGCTCGCGATATCGATTGGAACCTGGTCGACGCGCAGCAGACCCGCCGCATCCTCGACCGTATCGTCGGATATCAAGTCTCCCCGCTGCTCTGGGACAAGGTTCGCCGCGGCCTCTCCGCCGGACGCGTCCAAACCGTCGCACTCCGGCTGATCGTTGAACGTGAGCGCGAGATTCAAGCCTTCGAGAAGAAAGAATATTGGACGATTGATGCGACCCTTGCCGGCCCCAAGCCGCCCACCTTCGATGCTCGATTCATCGGGATTGGCGATGAAAAGACCGAGATCAGTGACAGCGATTCCGCTGACGCTATCCATAAAGACCTGGAAAAGGCCGATTGGCGTGTTCGCAACGTAGAAAAGAAGGAGCGCCGCCGCAGCGCGACCCCGCCTTTCACCACTTCAAAGTTCCAGCAGGATGCCTCCCGCAAACTTCGTTTCTCCGTTAAGCGCGCCATGATGATCGCGCAGCGTCTTTATGAAGGCATTGAACTCGGTACCGAAGGTTCAGTAGGTCTCATCACTTACATGCGTACCGATTCCACGCGTGTCTCGAATGACGCGATTGCGGAAGTGCGTGGAGTGATTGGCAAAGAATTCGGCGAACAATTCCTGCCCGCGACTGCCAATTTCTATAAGTCCAAGAAGGACACGCAGGACGCGCACGAAGCTATCCGGCCGAGCGATCCCAGCCGCCATCCTGATGCCATTAAGCATTACCTCCAGGACGACGAATACAAGGTTTACAAACTGATCTGGCAGCGCTTTGTGGCGTCGCAGATGCTGCCCGCGATCTTCGATCAGACCTCGGTGGACATTGAAGCCAAGGCGCAGAAGTCCTACACCTTCCGCGTGACCGGCTCGATCCTGAAGTTTGAGGGATTCTTGAAAGTCTACGAAGAATCCAAAGATTCCAAGGATGAAGAAGACGAAGCGCTTAAGCACAAGCTTCCGCCGCTCGAAACCGGCGACCAGCTGGACATGAAGTCTATATTGCCGGAGCAGCACTTCACCGAGCCGCCACCCCGCTTCAACGAAGCGTCACTAGTAAAAGAATTAGAAGAGCGCGGTATCGGCAGACCGTCCACTTATTCCGCCATCATCTCCACTATTCAGGAGCGGGCCTACGTCCAGAAGATCGGGGGCAAGTTCAGCCCCACTGAGATCGGGCTGGTCGTCACGGATTTGCTCGTCGCCAATTTTCCTGACATCTTCGACTTCCAATACACCGCCCGGCTGGAAGAGGAGCTCGACGAGATCGAAGAAGGCAAGGAGAAGTGGACCGATGCCATGAGCGAGTTCTACGCCAAGTTCTCCAAGGACCTGGCGTACGCCGAAAAGCACATGGAAAACATCAAGCGGATGGAGAAGCCCACAGAAGAGAAATGCGAACGTTGTGGCTCGCCGCTGGTGATCAAGTGGGGCAAGCATGGCAGCTTCTTTGCCTGTTCTGCCTACGATAAGAAGGACCCGAACTCTTGCACCTTCACCAAAGAGAATCCCATCAACCTGCCGGATCTCGATTCCGCTGACGTCCAAGAAACTCAGCAGGAAGAGTATTGCGAGAACTGCGGCAAGGTCATGGTCCTCAAACGTGGACGCTTTGGTCAGTTTATGGCGTGCACCGGCTACCCGGAGTGCAAGACCACGCGGCGTCTGGACCAAGCGGTGAAAGTGCCTGATGTGCCCCTTGAAGAGAAGTGTCCTAAGTGCGACCGGAACATGGTGCTTCGCCATGGACGCTTTGGTGAGTTCATCTCCTGCTCCGGTTACCCGGATTGCAAGTACATCAAGCAGAATTACATCGGCGTCCCGTGTCCGCAATGTAAGGATGGGCAGTTGGTGGAGAAGAAAGCCCGGCGCGGGAACTTCTTCTACGGATGTTCGAATTATCCGAAGTGCGACTTCACTTCGAACTACAAACCAGTAGCTGAGCCCTGCCCGCAATGCGGCAGCCCGTATCTCCTGGAAAAGAATCTCAAGGCGGGGACTGTCTGGGTCTGTCCGAACAACAAGAAGACCGCTCCGGGTGAAGAAGAAGAGAAGCCGCGTCGCAAGAAGGCAGGGATGAAGGGCACGAAAGGGAAGACGGAGCCAGAAGAACCCGCGAAGCCCATCAAGTGCGACTATCAGAAGCTGGTCGAACCGGCGGCGGAACCGGCCGGCACTCCCGCAGTCACCTAAACGCTGGCTACGAGATGTACTCTCGTATGTACTCGTCTTTCGACTTGCCTAACTCCGGCGCGGTTCCGTCGAAGATCACTTTGCCTTCACGCATCAGCAGGAAGCTGGTATTGGTGTTCACCGGCTTGCCCGTGCCCACCGGACGCATCTCGTTCGCCTCGGTATCCCAGTAGCTAGAAGCCAGCACGAAGGCGTCTTGCAGCCGATGCGTTACCAGCAGGGCGCTCGTCTTCGCGACGTCGCGTTGCTTCACTACCAGTTCGATGATGCGCGTGGACGTGATGGGATCAAGGCCTCCCGTGGGTGAGTCGTACAAGATCACCTCCGGTTCGTTGATGATGGCTCGCGCAATCGCCACTCGGCGGCGCATACCGCCGCTCAACTCCGACGGGAACTTCTCCAGCGTCTTTTCAAGCTCCACGAAACGAAGCGCCTCACGCACCCGGCGATCGATGTCTGATTCCGGAATGTGCTCTTCGCGCAGCCGATAGCTGACATTGTCGCGCACGCTGAGAGAGTCAAACAGGGCGCTCTCCTGGAAGACCATTCCTACTTTGCGGCGCAACTCGAAGAGTTCCTCTTCCTCCATCGCCGTCACTTCGTAGCCCAGAACGAAGATGCGGCCGCGGTCAGGTTTAAGCAGTCCCATCGCGAGCTTCAGCAACGTGCTCTTGCCACTGCCGGCGATGCCGAGCAGGATCTTGGTCTCGCCGCGTTTCAATTGGAAGCTCACACCATTCAGGACACGATTCTGCTCGAATGCGAGATGGACATCGTCAAAGATGAGCGTGGTCTGGTCTGGCGGGGGCGCGGTCTCCAACGTCATTACACGACGCTCCCAAACCACGTCATGATCAGCCGGGTGACGAAGAAATCTACGATCAGGATCAGCACGCTGGCGGCCACGACGGCTTGCGTGGTCGAGCGGCCCACTCCCTGCGTACCGCCCTTGGTCGCTAGGCCGTAATAGCAGCCGACGGTGGAGATGATGAAGCCAAAGATCACCGGCTTGATGAGGCCCATGCTCACGTCTTCGTTCGTAAGGTGCTGGTAGGCCTGGTTCCAGAACTGGTTGCTGTCCAGACCCAGCATGGCGGTCGAGACCGCCCAGCCACCGATCATCCCGACCAGGTCGCTGATGATGGTAAGGAAGAAGAGCATCACGATGCTCGATACCACTCGCGGTGTCACCAGCTTCTTGGTGGGGTCGGTACCGAGCGCGCGCATGGCGTCAATCTGCTCGGTGACCTTCATCGAACCCAGCTCCGAGGCCATGCCGCTGGCGTTACGTCCGGCGACCATAAGGGAAGTGAGTACTGGCCCCAGCTCGCGCACCATGGAAAGCGAAACCAGTTGCCCAGTAAGCGACAGAGATCCGAACTTCACCAGGGTTGCCGAAGATTGCAGCGCCAGCACCGCGCCGGTGAAGAAACCGGTGAGCACCACGATGGGCAGCGACCCGACGCCGATAAGGTCGGCCTGCTGTAGCGTATCGGCTACATACCGAGGTTTGCGAAAGATGTTCTTAAGGGACCGTCCCGCGAGCGTGGCGTAGTCTTGCACCGCCAGGACGTTCGTCTTTACGATCTCAACAGGGTCTACAAGTTCCAGGCCATTCATGGGTGCAGGTCACTATAGCAAAGCGTGCTGTTCCCGTCAGCATGGGTTACGCGCGCTCCCGGAGACAGGCATCTTCCGACTGACTGAGTCGGAGGTCATAGGTCCTTGGGTCCTTCCGAAACCGCAGGAACGTCGTTGCTACCGAGCAAATCATGCAGGTCCAAGGGGCGGGTAAACATTGCCAGATTACCTTGCCTATCGCGGGGCCATTCCGCTGATGGCTTGTCCCAGTAGAGTTCCACTCCGTTCTCGTCCGGATCACGCAAGTAGAGTGCCTCGCTTACGCCATGGTCAGATGCCCCATCGAGAGGGATGTTGGCCTTAAGTACTCGCTCCAACGCATGCGCCAGGGCGGCGCGGCTGGGGAACAGGATCGCCGTGTGGTAGAGGCCGGTTGTGCCAGGAGGCGGTGGGCTGCCGCCCGCGGACTCCCAAGTGTTGAGACCAATGTGGTGATGGTATCCCCCGGCGGAGACGAAGGCGGCCTGGCGTCCCATGCGTTGTTGGAGTTCAAAGCCAAGCACGCCGCAGTAGAACCGGAGAGCGCGTTCGAGGTCCGCCACCTTGAGATGGACGTGTCCGATGCGGGTCTGCGGTGGGAGCACGGAGTCATTGGTCGGCATAGCGTTTGGATGAAGGACGACAGAGCCAGGCTGCAAATACCAGCAGATGCCCCGAAGGACGAAGGACCAGCGTCTGCACCAGGACCCAAAAGCAGACACAAAGGCTGAGCCTGTGGAAAATCTGCAAAATAAAACACCCACCCCGTTTTTGCTAAGCTCGCTCTTTTCAATATGTTACAGACTTTTTGTCCCCAAGCTCGTCATTCGAAAGGGGTTAGGGGTCAAGCTCGTCAAAACAAAGGAGTTATATATATGGCTAGCTGATATTCATACTGCTATTCAAAACATTAACGGGCAGCGAGTAAATTGTCAATGGCAAAGAATGTCATATAGCTATGAGATAAGAAACTTTATCGCGAGGCTGGGGCTGCGGGAATTGTCTAAATCTTTCCACTGGCCCAGTGTTATCATCTCGGCGAAAAGCAGATGCTCTATCATCATCGATCAAGGAGTTCTTTATGTCCCGTGTCCGTAACGTAGTAGTTTTCCTGGTGCTGGCGGCAGTCGCCGTTTGCGCCCAGGTGCCGGCTCCGCCGGAATTCTCCGCTGATATGACGGCTACATCGAAGACTGACCGCGGCATGAAAGGCAAGATGTACATGGGCGGCGGCAAAATGCGCATGGACATGACCACGGAAGGCGGGAAGATGTCAATGATCACGCTGCCCGCCAAGAAGATGAGCTACATGGTGATGCATGACCAGCAGATGTACATGGAGATCAGCACGGAAGGCGGTATGGGCGCCATGAATCCGATGGGCCGGGGTCCAAAGATGCCGGACGTAAAGGCGCTTTCTGACAATCCTTGCGCGGGCCGCCCGGGCGTCACCTGCAAGATGGCGGGGGCAGAGATGATGAATGGCCGTATGTGCGATAAATGGGAGTTCGCCTCTTCCAATAAGAGCGAAGCCGGCACCGTGTGGATCGATCAGAAGACACGTTGGCCCATCAAGTCAGTGCATAACGACGGCAGCACCATGGAGTTCACGAACTTCAAGGAAGGTCCGCAGGATGCGAGCTTGTTCGCGCCGCCGTCCGGGTATCAGAAGTTTGATATGGGCGGGATGATGCGAAGGCAGTAAAGACCGTTACTGCTCCTTGGAGCGTTTGCGGATCTCGATATTCAAGCGCTTGATCTTCTGGTTCAAAGTGGAAAGCGGGACTTTGAAACGCTCCGCGGCTTCGGTCTGGTTCCAACCGCATTTTTCCAACATGTCACTGATGACCCGGCGCTCGCATTCTTCGATGATCTCGAAGAGGGACGCGTCGGGCCTGGATTCCAGGATGTTCGCGATGGGCGCCCGCCCCATGATCGAATCCGGCAGCAAGTCGAGGGTGACGGAGTTTCCGGAAGAGAGCACCACGGCCCGCTCAATGACATTCTCCAGCTCGCGCACGTTCCCGGGCCAAGCGTAATCCATCAGCGGACGCAAGGCCTCGGTAGTCATATTCAAGGTGGGCTTGCCATTCTCTTTCGAGAAACGGTCCAGGAAGTGGTGGACCAGTAACGGAATATCTTCGGCACGCGTACGCAGCGGTGGCAGGTCTACGGTAATGACGTTGAGGCGATAGAAGAGGTCTTCGCGGAAGCGGCCGTCTTTTACCAACTGTTTCAGGTCAATGTTCGTGGCGGCGATGATGCGGACGTCGACCTGGAGTTCGGAAACGCCGCCCAGGTGCATAAACTTACGGTCCTGCAAGACGCGCAGTATCTTGGCTTGCGTCTCGACGGACATGGACCCGATCTCATCCAGGAAAATGGTGCCGCGGTCGGCGACCTCAAACAGCCCTTTTTTTGATGCGATAGCCGAAGTGAATGCACCCTTGACGTGCCCGAACAGGGTAGATTCCAGCAGGTCCGCCGGCATAGAGCCAGTATTCACCGGAACAAAGGGACGGTCTTTGCGCGGCGAGTTCGCATGGATGGCCTTGGCAATGAGTTCCTTACCGGTACCGCTCTCGCCCTGGATCATGATGGTGGAGCGGCTGGGAGCGACCTGCGCGACCAGGTCAAAGACGCGCAGCATCGCTTCGCTTTTGCCGACGATGTTCTCAAAGTTGTAGCGCTGCTTGAAGGCGCGCTTGAGATGCAGGTTCTCTTCCTCGGCGCGACGGCGCGCAACCGCGGCGCGGACGTCAGCCAGCAGCTTTTCATTGTCCCAAGGTTTCGGAATGAAATTGCTGGCGCCCGATTGCATAGCGCGGATGGCATTGTCCACGGTGCCTTGCGCCGTGATCATGATGACGGGCAGATTGGCATCGCGCTCGCGGATGTCTTCCAGGACCTGGAGTCCATTCCGGTCGGGCAGCCCAATATCGAGCAAAACCAGATCGTAAGTGTTATTGGCCAAGCTGATCAGGCCGGCTTCTGCGGTCTCTGCCCACTCCACCTGGTAGTTCTCAAGTTCCAGCAAAGTTTGCAGCGATTCGCGGATCGCATGCTCATCATCGATGATGAGGATCGATCCTGGAGTGTCCGGCGCAAGAGCGCGGGAGAAACGGCGCGGCACCACGGCGACATCAGACATTAAACGTTCACCGCCTTCCGCGAGGGAGATTTGATCATAGGAAATTCAAGGTGAAAGGTAGTGCCTTCTCCGGGTAATGACTCCACTTGGATCTTCCCGGCGTGCTCCTGAATGATGCCGTAGGTCACACTCAGGCCCAATCCGGTGCCGCGGCGGTCGCCATCCTTGGTGGAGTTCTTGGTCGTAAAGAACGGGTCGTAAATGCGGGCGATGTGTTCCTGGGCGATGCCTGATCCGGTGTCGGAAACCCGCACGTTCACGTTGTGCCCATTCCCGGTTGCGACCTTCAGGGTGCCTCCGCTGGGCATGGCATCTTTGGCATTCAAGAAAAGGTTCAAAAATACCTGCTGGAGTTTTCCGGGATTCCCCAAAATCAGGGGCAGCTCAGGGTAAAGGTCAGCCTCGACTTTGATCTTTGCGGTCCGGAACTGATGCTCCAGCAAAGCCAGCGTGTCCGCGATGATCTTGTTCACATCCACTTCACTGAACTCAGTGCCGCTAGTGCGCGAAAAGTTCAACAGGTTGTTAACGATCTCGGAGGCGCGGAAGGTCTGCCGGGTGATCTTGTCGAGCAGGGCGGAGCGCTTCTCGTCGCCTTGCAGTTGCTTGGCCAACAGCTGCGCGTAGGAAGAGATGACGGCGAGGGGGGTATTGACTTCATGGGCAACGCCCGCCGCCAACACGCCGATGGATGACATTTTTTCCGACTGCGAAAGCTGCGTCTCGAGCGCGATGCGCTCGGTGATGTCATCCACAATGATGAGCCGGCCCACTACCTGGAAGTTCTTGGTGACCAGCGGCGCAATCGCAATATTCGCGGTTCGGGTCTCTCCGGTGGGCGTATTCAGGCGGAACTTGTAGAGGTTGTGGATGCCGGGGTTCTGGCGGGCGCGGAAAAACATCTCGACAAAGTTTCCGGGGAAGACTTCGGTGAGAAGTTTGCCTTTGGCTTCGGCACGAGGCATGGCGTACATGACTTCCATCTGCGAGTTCCACGACTCAATACGGTCGGCGAGGTCGACTGCCAATACGCCCACGCTGATGGATTCCACGATGTTCTCGTTGAAGTCTTTGAGACGTTCGTATTCGCTGGCTTTTTGTTCCAAAGATGCGTAGAGCAGGGCATTCTGGATAGCGATGCCAAGGTACCCGGCGAGCGTCTCAAGCAATTCGACGTCTTCACTGGAGAGGAAATCGCCGCGGGTGGTCTTGCCCAGGCCGAGGGTGGCGATACTGCGGTTCTGGACCTTGCAGGGGATGTAGTAATTCAGGTCCAACTGGGCGATGGTATATTGCGCGGACGGCGTCTCCCGAACAGCGGAACGGGTGTTGTCATAGAAGATGTGTCCCGCCTCTTCGCCCGGACGCTGCAGTCCGAGGAAAGCCAGGTCCAGCTCTCCCGCATAGTTGATCCCGTAGGACTTGGCCAACAGGAAGCCTTCCGGTGAATCCGGGTCAGCCAGGAAAATGGCGATGCGGTCAACCAGCAGCGTGCGTGACAGCCGTTCGACCACCGCCGAGAGCATGGTGCTGAGGTCCGTCTCAGAGCTAAGTTCCCGGCCGAACTCGATGAGGGTGCGCCGGTAGTCATAACGCTTGCGGTCGAGCAGCTTATCCAGCCGGTCCTGGATGGCGTGCTTCAGCGGATCAAACAGCAGCGCGGTGGTGACAATGGCCGCGATCAAGCCCCAATTGCCGAGCGTCAGCTTGGTCTGGACAAACTGGGCAATGATGGCGGCAATACCAAAGTACATGCCGACGATGCCCGCGGTAGCCAGCGTGTAGATCATGCCGCGCTTGAAGATGATGTCCACATCCATCAGGCGATAGCGGATGATGGCATAGCCAAACGTCAGCGGGAGAAATACCAGCGTGAATACAGAAAGTTCCATGGTGCGGCTGGGCAATTCACCAAAGACATAAGGCCGCACATAGAAAAGGGTGAAAGGAACGATCGCCAGGATGGTGCCCCGGGTCACCAGCTTCATCTGCTGACGCAACAAGGGCGTGTCGGCATAGCGGTAGGAGTGCCAAAGGATGCCGGCGGAGATGAAGAAGAAGACCGCCAGATAAGTCCACTCCATTTGATCAAGCTGGAAGCGCAACACTTCGGTGGCGGCGAGCTCGCGAATGGCAAGAATGTGCGTGGCGAAGAGAATGGCGCCGGGCAGATAGACAATGGCGGTGATCCAACGGTGGCGATCAACGAACCCTTTACGCTCGGGGAAGGTGAGCGCGAAGTGGAGAAACAGCGCCGGTTGCAAGAGCCATGCCACTACATTTGACCAGTAAATGGTCCAATCGAAGAGGTTGAATTTTCCGGTGTACTTGAAGGAATAGAAGACGAAAGAGACCAGGCAGAAGATGAAGAAATGGGCAGACTTGGGGGCGGTCCAGCGTCGCAACAGAACGAACAGACCGATGAACAGGTAAACGAGCGCGATGACGCGTTGTCCGTTGTTTAGGGAATTGTCCGCGGGGACGAGGATCACCGGTACTTCCAGGCTCACTCCGTTGCGATGGAGGCCGTACTTTACTTCCGAATAAACGCCTTTGGGGTAAAGCTTCTTTTGTAAGCTGGAGGTGTTGGTCACGGGCTGACCGTTCACCTCCGAAAGGTGATCGTTGACCTTAATGCCGGCGCGGTCGCCCGGGCCTTGAGGATGAACTCGCTGCGCGCGGAGGTGGTCGTTTTCTTCCAGCCACCAGACCCCGTCGGTAGGGGTAGCAATCAGCGCTTCCTGTCGAAAGTTCAGCCACGCAAAGACCATGGCAGCTACGGTGACAAGCGCCAGAAGGATGGCCGTGGTGCGAACTTGGAGGTCTTTCACCATGGGACTTGCACCCGCCCTCGGGCGCGCAGGAGTTAAGCGGCTGTTCGACTTCGACTCGGAAGCCGCTTGGCCCTCACTGTTAGTTTGCAAGTCAACTGCCACGGCTACTCCGCTGGGAGGACTGTATTCCCAATGTTTGCATCATTATAGAAGAAAGTCCCTGATTGAAATACGAAAAATGGAATAGTGATGTGAAAAAGTGTATGGAATTTAAGCCTTGTATTCCATTGACCAGCTTGGAAAAATCCCCATAGACTGAGAACCCCACAGAAAAAAGGTCCTTCCCGAAGATGCCCGACTCAGAACGCGAACAGGACAAAAAGACGATCCTGCTGGTGGAGGATGATGACGGCCTACGGGAGCTGGCGGTCAAGGTGCTTTCGCGGGCCGGCTACCGGGTCCACAGTGCCGGCATCCACCATCAGGCGGAGGGGATCGTGCGGGAACACGGGGAGTCGATCGACCTGCTATTGACGGACGTGGTCATGCCGGAAGTGGGCGGAAAGGAATTGGCGGACCGGTTCAAAGCCCAGTTTCCCAGGCTGGTAGTGCTGTTCATGTCCGGCTATACCGATGAGGTGATCCTGAAGCAAGGCGTGATGGAGGGCACCACGCACTTTTTGCAGAAGCCATTTACGCCGTCGTCGCTGGTGGCCAAAGTCTCCGAACTGCTCGGTGGCGATCAGAGTCGCAGGGCAAGTGCATCCCTCCCAGAAAAATAGGGAGGGCAGTGGCCCTCCCTGTATTCAGAAGCAACAGAGGCGATTACTATCAGGATTAGAGGATATTGATGGCAGGAGAGTTGTCTGTTGTGAATGGGACTTTGACGGGAAGCGTGGCCTTCACCCGACGCAAGCGCCTAGCAGTTCCCAACGGGGTGGAAGAGCGCTGGGCGAAGATCGACGGTCATCGCATGCGCTATTTATTCGCTGGAACGGGCCCCGCTTTGATCCTGGTCCATGGGCTGATGGGCTATTCGTTTTCCTGGAGCGAGAATCTCGCTGAGCTGGGCCGGCACTTCACCGTTTATGGTCTCGATCTTTTCAACTGCGGAGGGAGCGAGCGCATAGAACAAGATGGACGTCTGGAGACGGCGGCGCGGTCGATCGTGGCCTTCATGGATGCGGTGAATGTTTCTCAGGCGCACGTAGTAGGCAGCTCGCATGGGGGCACCATCGTGATGCTGGCGGCGGCTTTGTCGCCCGAACGCTTCAACAAAATTGTTCCGATCGCCCCGGCGAATCCATGGACGGAGCAAGACCGCTGGCAGGCGCGCGTGTTTTCGACCTGGTGGGGAAGGCTGGGCGGCTATTGTGTTCCTTATGTAGCGCCGGTAGTCCACGGATATTTTTTGACTCGGCTCTATGCCGATCGTTCACGCGTGATGGCGGGAACGGTCGCCGGTTACAACGCTCCTTTGAAAGTGGCGGGGACCATCCGTTACCTGCTCGCGGTGATGGAACAATGGACGAAGGACTTCAACGAACTGGAACCGCGATTGGGGCCGCTGCGCGATTCGCCGCTTACGTTCTTATGGGGCGAACGCGACACGGTCGTGCGGCTGAGTTGCAAGAATGATCTCCAGCGCTGCTTCCCGCGGGCGACGTTCAAGGTCATCCCGGACGCCGGGCATCTCCCCTACGAAGAACGGCCAGAGCTGTTCAACCAGATCCTGCTGGAGTCTCTGCACGAGGCATGAGAGGCATCACTCAACTCGGTTTTCTGGGAAAGCTCGACCGCCAAGCCTGGGTGCGATTCTTTATCGCGCTGGCCGGGCTCACCCTGGCCATGACTTCGGCGATGTACTCGACCGTGTTCCAGCGAGAAGGCAATCTGGTGGCAACAGCGATCGCCGCGTCAGTCGCATTATTGGCGGCTGGCTGGGTGGGCTTGTACACGGTGCCATTTCTGGCGAAGCGCGTGGCGCTGGAAGGAATGCGCGAAGCCTTCGACTATGACGTGACCACCGAAGGGCTGGTCTACCTAGGGACGGCGCTGCTGGTGGGCGTGGCTGCGCTCAACACCGGCAACAATATGTTGTTCATCATCGTGGCGGCGATGCTGTCCGCGATCGCGGTCTCGGGAGCGGGATCGGCGCTGGTGCTGCGGGCGCTGCGACTTGAAGTCACGTTGCCGGTACATGTGTTTGCGCAGGATCCGGTAATGGCGCGAGTAGTGCTGCGTAATAGGTTTTATGTGTCGTCATTCTCCGTAAGCGTAGTGCCGCCGCGAGAGCGAAAGTCGCAAGGATGGCACTGGGAAAAGGGCGAGTTTGTCTTTCCCCCGAAGAGACCGCGAGGAAAAGAATGGATCCGGTGGAAAGACCTCAAACTTCGACAGGGAAAGGTTGACGCGTCGGCGGATGCGATCTTCCGGGGAGCAGTCTATTTCCCGTATGTGGCGGCGCGGCAATCGGCATACGCTGACCTGGAGCTGAATTTTCCGCGCCGGGGACGGTATGTCCAGGACGGCTTTGGATTGGCCACGCGTTTTCCGTTTTCATTTCTGGTGAAGACCCGGCGCATTGCCGCGAACCAGGAGTTGATCGCATATCCCAGCGTGCAGCCTACGGACGAATTCTTTTCCGTGCTGCCCATGATCACGGGAGAGTTTGAAGCGTTTGTGCGGGGACGCGGGCACGATCTGTATCGTATCCGGGAGCATATGCCGGAGGATTCCGCGCGCAACGTGGATTGGAAGGCAACGGCGAAGTCGGGCGCACTCAAGGTACGGGAGTACACGCGCGAAGACGAGCGCAAGTTGCGCATTGTCTTTGATAATCCGAGACCGGGGGCGGTCTCGCCGAAAGATTATGACGCGGCGGTGGACCTGACTGCCTCACTGGCCTGGCACTTTGCCGGTACGAATACTCAGCTCACTTTTGCGGCGCACGGATATCAGGGTTCAGGGAATGTCCTGGACTTCCTCCGGTTTCTTGCTCTGGTGGAGGCGCGTGAAGAATCAGAACCGTTGTTGCCCAAACTGCGGTCTACCGGGGACTACAACCTGATCATCACCGCGCAGCCGCGGGGCAGCGTGCCGACGGAATTATGGGCTTCGTCCTACATCGTGTTCATGGACAAGACGAAATAGGCCGCAGCCGCGATGCTACAATCGGCCAAGAACCCACCACGCCATGCGGGCAGCCGACCTAGCTAAAAAGCTCAGGAAAATCGCGGGTAAAGACGCGGTCCTGGACCGTCGCGAAGACCTCATGCTCTATGAGTATGACGGTGGCGTTGACCGCGGCACGCCCGAGCTTGTGTGCTTTCCCCAAACCACCCAACAAGTCTCCGAGATCCTGCAATTAGCGACCAAAAGCGGGGTGCCGATCGTGCCGCGAGGCGCGGGCACCGGATTGAGTGGCGGATCGATCGCGCGTAAAGGCGGCATTGTGCTGGGCTTTTCCCGGATGAATAAGATCCTCGAGATTGATATTGAAAATCAGCGCGCAGTGGTGCAGCCGGGCGTCGTCAATCTTGACCTGACCAAAGCGGTGGAAAAGCGCGGATTTTATTTTGCGCCTGACCCGAGCAGCCAGAAAGCTTGCACCATCGGAGGAAATGTAGCGGAGAATTCCGGCGGGCCGCACACGCTGGCGAATGGCGTAACGGTGAATCATGTCACCGGACTTGAAGTGGTGCTGCCGGATGGCCGGATCATTGAGCTGGGCGGCAAAGCTAACGACGCTTGCGGCTATGACTTGACGGGATTCTTTGTCGGCTCGGAAGGAACGTTAGGCATCGCGACGAAGATCACAGTTCGACTCTCGAAGCTTCCTGAACATGTCGCCACGCTGCTGGCGATCTACAACACGGTAGACGACGCCGCTAATTCGGTAGTAGCGCTCACGGCTGCATGCATCACACCGGCGGCGTTGGAAATGTTGGATGGCTGGACGCTGCGGACGGTGGAGGCGGCAACTCCGGCTGGGTATCCGCTGGATTCGGCTGCCGTGCTGCTGATCGAGCTGGAAGGCATGCGCGAGCAAGTGGAAGAAGATGCGGACGCGGTGATAGCCATTTGCCAGCAGGTGGGGGCGCGCGAAGTCCGGCGCGCAGTGAATGAGACCGAAAGACAGCGGCTGTGGATGGGGAGAAAGAATGCTTTCGGAGCGGTGGGAAGGATCTCGCCGTCGTATTACGTGCAAGACGGGGTGATCCCCCGCACCAAGATCCCGCAGACGCTGGCGCATATCGAGAGCGTCAGCCAGAAATACGGATTACAGATTGGGAACATCTTCCACGCGGGCGATGGGAACCTTCATCCGCTGATCCTGTTCGATCCACGCAGTAAAGAACAGACCGCAAACACGTTGGCGGCGGGTAAAGAGATCTTGGAATACTGCATCAGCGTGGGCGGCTCCATCACCGGTGAGCATGGTGTGGGTATGGAGAAGATGGACGTGATGCCTATGATGTTCAGCGAGGAGAGCATCGAGGTGATGACGCGCCTGCGGAACGTCTTTAATCCGGCGGGCACTTTGAATCCGCAAAAGCTGCTCCCGGCATCACGGAGTTGCCGCGAGACTTTCAATCCGGGACATCCGAGCCTAAATGCGAATGAGGCGGGCGCCTGATGTTAACGAGTTCGATTGATACCTGGCAGAGCGAATTAGCCAGCATCGTTGGGCAAGCAAACATCTTCGCGTCCACGACTGACATTGATGGCGTGAGGCCAGAAATCACGGTGGCCCCGGCTTCCGCTGAAGAAACCGCTGCGGTCCTGCGGGTCGCGAATGACAATGGCCTCTGCGTGGTTCCTGCTGGTGGTATGACAAAGCAGGGCATGGGCGACGCCATGCCTCACATCGACATCTTGTTAAGCACATGGCGGCTCGATCAAGTCTTGCATTACGATCCGGGCGATCTGACGTTTGGCGTTGGTGCCGGCGTGACGCTCGGACATGTTCAACGCACGCTTGCGCCACATAAACAATTCCTTCCCTTCGACGCGATGCAAAGTGCGCGTGCGACCGTCGGCGGCCTATTGGCCACGAATGCGCACGGACCGCTCAAGCATTTCTATGGCGGGGTACGCGACTACTGTATTGGCATCGAATTCGCCACGGCAGATGGAAAAGTGGTGAAGGGCGGGGGGCGCGTGGTGAAAAATGTTGCCGGGTACGACCTGATGAAGCTGCTGATCGGCAGCTTTGGAACATTGGGAGTGATCACCAGCGCGAACTTTAAAGTGTTTCCGTTGCCGCAGCAGACCCGAACCTTCGTAGGGAACTTCAGTGAATTAAGAGAAGCGCTGGACTTTCGTGATGTGGTCAGGAAGTCCGCACTCACTCCGCTTTGTCTTGAAATCGCATCGCCGCAAGCGCAGGAATACTTTGGCCAGGCGCCCGAAGCGAGGAACCCTGATCTATACGCGCCGAGGGCGCAAGTTGACGTTCGTCCGCAGTGGAATGTCTATGTGCGCGCAGCCGGGAGCGAGCGGGTGCTGGAGCGATATCGGCAGGAGCTCGGGGTGACAAAAGAAGTTGCAGGCAGGGAAGAAGCTGAACTGTGGCAATGGATCTCGGACTTCGAGCTGAACGTGATCGCCCGGCACCACAACGCAATGATCATTTACGTGGATGTGCCGGCCACGGACGTTGGCTCCGCTATTGCCGCGGCGGTGAAAGCTGCACTCGATAACAGTTGTATGACCGCAGTGCTGGGCAGGGCAGCGGCCGGCGCGGTGGTGGTCGCGATTATTCCGTTGGCCGTTGGACCTCCGTCAGCGATGCACTATGCGAATGCAGCTTCGGCGCTGCGGGCAGCACTACCGCGAGATGCGTCCGCGGTAGTTGCCCGGTGTCCGCTCGAAGCGAAGACAAGATTCAATGTGTGGGGGACTTCTCCCACGAATACAGTGGCCATGAGAGCGGTGCGTGAAGCCATGGACCCCAGAGGCACACTGAACCGGGGAAGGTTCGTAATTAGCTAAACATGAGCGAACTCGTACAACTCGGTGCGAAAGAAGCAACGGAGTGTCCGGCGTCAAATTTCTCCGGCATGGACAAGCCGACGTGGGAGTTGTATTCGACGTGTATCCATTGCGGTCTGTGTCTGAATCACTGTCCTACCTACCGGGTGCTGGGCACGGAGATGGATTCGCCGCGCGGCCGCATCTACCAAGTGCTGCAGGTGGACGAAGGGAATCTCGCGATCGGCGATTCGTTCGTCACTCACATTGACCGCTGCCTCGGGTGCCTGGCGTGCGAGACCGCATGTCCCTCGGGCGTGCAGTATGGCCACATCGTCGAACGCGCCCGCGCGCAGATCGAGACGCACTACAAGCGACCATGGCTGGAACGCAAGATAAGACAGTTCTTCTTCACCCGCATGCTGCGTGACTTTCAACTGCTCTCCAACTGCGGCAAAGTCCTGCGGTTTTACCAGCAATCTGGATTACAGAAACTGGTGCGGACCAGCGGCCTCCTGCATTTACTAGGACTGGCGAAGCTGGAGAAGCTTACTCCGCAGATGGATCCAGTCTTCTTTTTCAGCAACATTGGCATGTTGATCCCGGCGGAAGGGAAGCTGCGGGGGCGCGTGGGCTTTCACTCGGGATGCATCGCCAATATGGCATTTGCCGACCTGAACCACTGCACGGTGCGTTTGCTGGCGCGTAACGGCGTGGAGGTATTCATTGTGCCCCGACAGCGCTGTTGCGGCGCGCTGCAGGCCCACGCCGGCTTTCGTGAAGACGCACGCCACTTAGCGCGCCGAAACATAGACGCCTTCGGTCCCCAACTGGGAACGCTGGATGCCATCGTGACCAATGCCGCGGGTTGTGGCTCCAATCTCAAAGATTATCCCGACCTTCTCAAGGATGACCCAGATTATGCGGTCAAAGCGCAGGAGTTTTCAGGGAAGGTAAGAGACGTGACGGAATATCTGGCGCAGATCGGGTTGCGGGATCCGGTAGAAAAACTAAAAGGACGAGTGGCCTTCCAAGATCCCTGCCACCTCAACCACGCGCAAAAGATCCGCAGCGCCCCGCGCGACCTGTTGACCGCCGTGGGCGCAACCCTGGTGGAACTGCCGCATCCTGAGCAATGCTGTGGGAGCGCGGGAACATACAACGTGACCCAGAACGATTTATCGACGCAGATATTGGACCGCAAGCTCGATGACGTTGACGCGGCAGGAGAGTTCGACGTGCTTGCGACCGCGAACGTGGGCTGCATGCTTCAGCTGCGCGCCGGTTTGGATCAGCGCGAGAAAAAGGTGGGGGTCGTTCACGTGGTTGAATTGCTGGAGAAGTGTTACTGAATCTGTAAGAGGGGCTTTAGCCCCAGCGTATGTCGAGACCTAGCAGGAATTCTCGCGAATCCGAGATCGTCGCAGTCCAGCGGACATTCTTCGCAACCTCGTCGGCCTATGGCAGGAAGCAGATTCTTCAGTCTGACCGCATGGGCGAATTACTGGTTAGCACCCTGTTACGTTATCGGGATGCGAAGAAGTTTCAACTCCACGACTTCGTGGTGATGCCTAATCACATTCACGTCTTACTGACTGTGGGGCCTGAGTTAACCGTGGAAAAGGCGATGCAACTCATCAAAGGCGGCTCTTCATTCCGCGCGAAGAAAGAGTTAGAGATCAATTCCGAGATATGGCAGGCGGGGTTTTCCGAAGAGCGGGCATTCGGGGTTGAGGCGTTCGATGGGTTTCGGCGGTACATTCGGCAGAATCCGGTGAAGCGGGGATTAGTGATGCAGGCCGAGGAGTATGCGTATTCGTCCGCGAATCCGCGGTTTGAGTTGGACCCGATGCCGGAGTACCTCAGGGGCTAAAGCCCCATCTACGTATTGGACTGGCGGCAGCGCTAAAGCGCTGCCCTGATACGTACGTGGCCGTAGTGGAAAGGAAGCGCTGCCCTGATAGGTGTGGAGCGGTCGTGGACGGTAAGCGCTGCCCTGACACGGCCCGATGCCGGAATACCTCAGGGCTAAAGCGCAATTCATTATGGCGTTGAGCGGCAGCGCTGAAGCGCCGCCCAGATACGTGTGTGGCGGTCGTGGACGTAAGCGCCGCCCTGATGCGTGTGGAACTGCAGGGGACGTTAAGCGCGGCCTTGATATGGACCCGATCCGGGAAAACCTCAGGGACTAAAGCCCCATTAATTATGGCGTGAGCGGCAGCGCTAAAGCGCTGCGCTGATACGCACGTGGCGGTAGTGGATCTTAAGCGCCGCCCTGATACGTAGGTGGCGGTGTGGACGGTAAGCGCTGCCCTGATACGTGCGCGGCGAATGCGTACGGCGGGACGAGTACCCTACTTCTTCTCTCCCAGAATCTCTTCCTCTTCCTTGCCTTGCTGGCTCAGCTTCAAGATGACGCTGTAGTCTTCCAGCGTGGAAGTATCGCCGGCGACGGATTTGGTGGTCACAATCTCACGCAGTAACCGGCGCATGATCTTGCCGCTACGCGTTTTGGGTAGTCCGGCAACGTAAACGATCTTTTCCGGACGCGCCAGCGCTCCGATCTCGGTCGCTACCCATTGCCGCAGGTCATCGGTCAGCGTGTCATTGCCTTCAATCCCTTGCTTCAATGTGACAAAGCAGTGGATAGCCTGACCTTTCAATTCATGGGGTGCGCCAACTACCGCAGCTTCAGCGACCGATTTGTGGCGAACGAGCGACGACTCCACTTCCATGGTAGAAAGTCGATGTCCGGCGACGTTGATAACGTCATCCACGCGGCCCAGGCACCAGATGTACCCATCTTCGTCGATGGTGGCGGCGTCCCCAGTGAAGTACTTGCCGGGAAAGCGCGACCAATAGCCCGCCTTGAAGCGCTCGGGGTCCTTATATATGGTGCGCAGCATGGAAGGCCAAGGACGCGAGAGCAGGAGGAAGCCTTTGCCGAGGGTGACCGGATTGCCGCGATCGTCCACTAGCTCAGCCGCAACTCCGGGCAGCGGGCGCGTGGCGGAGCCCGGCTTGGCGGGGGTGGCGCCGGGCAAGGGAGAGATCATGATGCTACCCGTCTCGGTCTGCCACCAGGTATCGACGATGGGACATCGTTCTTTGCCAATGACTTTGTTGTACCAATGCCATGCGGTGGGATTGATGGGCTCGCCGACAGAGCCCAGCAGTCGCAAGGATGACAGATCCCGATTGTTGGGCCAGTCGTCACCCTGACGTACGAACGAGCGGATCGCCGTGGGCGATGTGTAGAAGATGGTGACGCGATACTTTTCAATCAATCGCCAAAAGCGGTCCGGCTTGGGCCAGTCAGGCGCGCCTTCATACATAAAAGTAGTGGCCCCGGCAGCGAGCGGCCCATAAACGACGTAAGAGTGGCCGGTGACCCAGCCGATGTCCGCAGTGCACCAGTAGGTGTCTTCTTCCTTCAGATCGAAGACCCATTTCATGGTCATCAGCGTTTGCGTGAGGTATCCACCGGTGCTGTGGACCACGCCCTTGGGCTTTCCGGTGGTGCCAGAGGTATAGAGGACATAAAGCGGATGCTCGGAATCCAGTTGCTCCGCCGGGCAAACTTCAGAAGCGCCATTGGTAAGATCGTCCCACCAATGATCGCGACCGCTCTGCATCATGATGAGCGTTCCCGTGCGCTTGTGGACGATCACTTTCTTAACCGTGGCACACTCCTGCAACGCTTCGTCCACTGCCTGCTTGAGCAATACCTCTTTGCCGCGACGGTAGCCACCATCGGCGGTGATCACGATGGAGGCTTCCAGATCATGGATGCGGGTCTTTAGCGCCTCAGCGGAAAATCCGCCGAAGACGACCGAATGAGTCACGCCGAGCCGCGCGCAGGCGAGCATGGCAACGGCTGCCTCAGGGACCATGGGCATATAGATGATAGAGCGGTCGCCGGACTTGGCTCCCAGCGCCCTGAGCGCATTCGCCAGTTTGCAGACTTTGCGATGCAGCTCTTGATAGGTGAGGGTGCGCTGCTCGAAGTTTTCGCCCTCCCAGATGATGGCGGCTTTGTTGCGTCGCCAGGTAGAGAGGTGGCGATCGAGACAGTTGTGGGCGAGGTTTACCTTCGCACCCACGAACCATTTAGCAAAGGGCGGATTGGACCAGTCCAGGACCTTGTCCCACTTCTTGAACCAATCAATATCTGCGGCCCGTTCTGCCCAGAACTTGTCAGGATCAGTCGCGGCAGCGGCGTACAACTCTTCGTAGCGCTGCATGGAAGGCACAGCGGCCTTTTCACTGAATGCTTTTGGCGGATTGATCTTCTCGTTCTGCTCCATGGATGGCGATTGTAACAAACGGCGACGGGCGGCTTTGAAGGACAAAAAAAGAAATGCCGGCCAGCAGGCCGGCATCTTTCACAGAAAACCTTATCGCTGAATGTGGGCTTCAAGGAAGTACAAGTCCTTGTCAGCAATCCCGACAATCTCCGTCAGCATATCTGAAGTGACCAGGTCGCCCAGGTCATCGGTTTCTTCCGCAGCGTCGCGGCCAGTATTGGCGACGGCGGCCAAGCGGTCGGCAAGGGTCGCAACGTGCGCCATGCCGTCAGTCAGTTCGGTATCGTATTCCGGAACGGATGAATTCGCCGCAGATTGCCGGATGGTCCCATTGGCGCGTCCGCCAAGTGCGGTGATGCGCTCGGCGATGGAGTCGGCAGCTTCTTCCAAATGCTCAGCGATGGTGTCAAAGAGCAGGTGGAGTTGATAGAAGTCTTTGCCCTTAACGTTCCAATGGGCGAATTTGGCCTGGTATTGCACGTCAATGACATCAGCTAGTCGCTTATTCAGGATGCCAATCACGTTGCCGCGAATATCTTCGGCGAGGTTGATGCTGCTTTCAAAAAGGACGGTATCTTTGCGCGGAACCTTCAAAACCTTATCTGCTTTAGCCATGTTTGAGCCTCTTCTTGTTGGATGGTCAGCTTTTGTCAGTGGATGCAAGACTAGGCGCGCGCCTCTCACGGGCGACGAAGATGTGCAGAACTGCACAGGCCTTGAAGGTCCGGCTTAGCCCCTTAAGGCATTGTGAAGGGCGGAGGAAAGCTCAGAGGCGCTGGTTATGGGGGGCTGGCACGTGAAGTTGGAGCAGAGAACGGCGGACGTAGCGTTCTGCTGGACGCTGGGAGCGTTCGGGATGGTTTCCGCCAGAGCGGGCGGAAGGTTGCTGGGGACCGCCTGACCTTCGCCGAGTCGGATCACGGATTTTGAGATAGAGAAGGGCGCAGCCGCAGCGCGATGGAGTTCGTTGGCCTGCTGTCCGCTGCCGATTATCACCACCTGAGTATGAGGAGAGGTGAGGTAGCGCAACGCGATCCCGTAGGTGGCCGCGTAAATACCGAAGTGGTCGACGACGCCGGCAAAGGTTTCGAGTGTCTCCTCGGCCTTGTCTTTATAAGGCGCATGATCAGTCAGGTAGTAGAGGCGAGTGAGCGCGATGGCCGCCGAGGGATTGGCCGCAGGTGTAGGTGAATCCTGCAAGGGCTTGCGCTTGGCGGTGAGTGCGCCGATCAAACTCGCGGGATCGGCAGTGGAGTCGGTATCGAAAAATGCGCCGCCGGTGGAATCCGCGAAGCGACGCAGCATGGCGTCCGCGATGTCGCGAGCGAAGGTGAAATAGGTCAGCACGCCGGTAGATTCGTAGGCGTCGATGCAAGCGATGATGGTAAAGGCATAGTCGTCCAGGCCGCCGGCGAGCTGGCGCTTGCCCGCCCTGGGATCAGAGTACGCGATGACGTGTCCGAGTCTCTGCGTGTCCGGATTCCATGCCTCGGCGAGGATCCGGTCGAGTGACTTGAGCGCGAAGTGACGGACTTCGTCCAGATGCAATGCCTCGGCTGCGATGAAGTAGGCAGAGATCATCATGCCGTTCCAGCCGACATAGATAGTCTTGTCGATATAGGGCGTGGGCCGCTGCAAGCGGGCCGCATACATCTTTCTGCGGGCGGCGCCGAGAAGGGCGAGAGTCTCGTCTTCACTTTTGCCAATCGCTTCCGCGATGGTCTCAATGCCGGTCTTTACGAATAGCACATTCTTGTGCGGATCGTGATGCATCTCGCCGATGGCGCCAATGTCGTAATAGTCGGCGGCCACGCGAAGTTCATCTTCGCTGAGTACGGCGCGGGCTTCATCGAGCGTCCAGGTGAAAAAGTCACCGTCATCGTCCATGGAGTGGTCGGCATCTTGCGATGCGTAAAAGCCGCCGTGTTCACGGTCGCTGAGCCATTCATCCACCCAGCGGATGATGTCGCGCGCGACCGCCGCAAACAGTGGAGTCTGTGTGGCCTGCCAGGCATGAACGTAATTCTTCAGCAGCTCGGAATTGTCATAGATCATCTTCTCGAAGTGCGGCACGATCCACTTCTCGTCGACGGAATAGCGATGAAATCCACCGGCAAGCTGGTCGTAAATGCCGCCGGTGGCCATCCGCTCCAGCGTGGTGGTGAAGACGGTATGCAATTGCTCATTTCGTGTGCGAGTGTAGTAATCGATTAGGAGATCGAGGGCCGACGAATGGGGAAACTTTGGCTGGGTACCAAAGCCGCCGTGTTGGGGGTCGAAGCCTTTCATGGCGGACTGCACCATGCTGTCGATGGTTTTGGGATTGATGGAGGCCGAGTGTCCGGCGAAGGCTTCTTGGTGAGCGACGGCGCTCATCACGCTTTCCGCTGAGTCCAGCACCTCGCTGTGTTTTTCTTTGTAGGCATTCGCAATGCCGGTGAGTACGCGCTTGAAGCCGGGGCGTCCGTAATGATCGTCGGGAGGAAAGTACGTGCCGCCAAAGAATGGACGACCATCGGGCGTAAGAAATGCGGTGAGGGGCCAGCCGCCTTGTCCGCTGATAGCCTGAACCGCCGCTTGATAGCGCGAGTCAACGTCGGGACGCTCGTCGCGATCGACTTTGATGGCGATGAAATTTTCGTTGATAAGGTTGGCGATCTCAGGGCTATCGTAAGATTCGCGGTCCATCACATGGCACCAGTGGCACCAGACCGCGCCAATGTCCAGCAGGATGGGTTTGTTCTCACGCTGCGCGAGCGCGAACGCTTCTTCACCCCACTCATGCCAGCGTATGGGTTGATGCATTGCC
>DATLCI010000135.1:0-13593 GCA_035526435.1 Terriglobales bacterium | reverse complement strand
TTTCTAACACTAACCCTGGGAGATGAGATTGTCGCCACGCAGCTTTTCTCATATTTCCAAGACTTTGCAGACCTCCCGCCATCACGCCCGGCTGCAGACCTAATGGCGGTGTTTAGAACTTACTCTGATGTTTACCGTAATTTCGAAACTAGCCCGGACGGATCAAGAGAAAAACTGTTCTTCTACAGACTCGAGCAGCTCGATACCCAGACGGTTTACCCTTTACTGCTTGAGGTATTTCGTCGGTTCACGGGAACTCAGCATGCTGGTGAGCGAGAGCAAGTCATGATCGATTTGGAATCCTCGCAATCCGCAGTCGTTGAATCGATATCTGTACGTTCTGAATAGTCCTACAAATCTCATCGATCCCTTGGGACTAAATGAAAGCGATTGCAGAGATGACTTCTTTGCTGGCAGTCATGCCGAGTGCTCAGGGATTGGGCGCATCGGCGGTGGGATCGGAATCGGTATTGGTATCGGTGGAGGAGGCGGAGGAGGGGGCGGTGGAGGCGTTGGGACGGGCGGCACAGGTTCCGGCGGCTCCGGTTCACCCCCGAGCCCAGCAGGTATTGAAGACTTTCCCAATGGTGAGAGTCTGGGATTCCCGAGCAGCATGCCATTAAGGATGCCGACCCTGGCAGACCTTCTTATCCCTGGCGGAGCCCAAGCGTGCCATTTCGGACCCTGTGTGCAGCCCATGGGTGTTCTACCTGCAGTAATCTTGGTCGGCGGCCGATGTCTTATCAATGCACCCTGCAGGCAACTGGTCATAGTAGGCGTTCATGTAGCTGCCGCCGCCACTGGTTACGCAGTGGGCTACTATCTGAACCAGTGGGAGGTACGTGCAAATCAGCGAGCGTACGAGCAAGATAAGAATGTTTGCAGGTCGTTGGCTAATCCAGCTGCGAAGTCACGTTGCTGGGAGAGCGCAGAAAAACGGAGGTGGGCACGTGAGAATGGGCGCGAAATGCCTCCGCTGATTACATGGTAACCAAAAGTTGAAATATGGAAGATAAGAAGGGAAGTGGAATGGAAGTCGTGGATCTAGGAACTGTCATCGCTACAAGGGTAATCACTGGTCGAAAGGACACAGAACAGAGATACCTTGTAAAACTTGGAATTCCTAAACAAATGCCCGGGTTTTCGGACTACTACTGTCCTGTTCAAATCGAGGGAGCATTTGATGATGAGATTAGTTATTCCTGCGGCATAGATGCCGTGCAAGCGATTCAGCTCGCGATGAAATTTCTGGGCGGAAGATTGGATCGCCTCAATCAGGAGTCCGGCGGAAACCTCCGTTGGGAAGGCGATGAGGCTGGGAATTTGGGATTTCCCCTTCCCGTCTAGTTCCCGAGTGAGTTTCCCATGTCTCGACCATTGACGGATTTTCTAGTCCCGAGTTAAGAACAGTGCGATTGTAGCCCGTGCGGGTTATTGCCCGGGGGCGTCTCAGGCCATTGCGATGAGAGCAACAGACGCGCATTTCCCGCACGTTCTGAGTACGATTTCAGATTTCGTGACGGCGGAAGAATGTGAGGAATGACCTGCCCCCCTAGATTCGCACAGTACGGTACATGATTTCGCATTCTATGCCACAGAAGTTCGCTTTGCTGTAGATGAAAATGTAGCTGCCCAAAGTCTCTTGCTTCAATTCCGAACTTCAAAGGCCAACAACCCTTTTCTTTCCAATCGCGCATTTTGCCTCTTATACCCAATCCGACTCTTAATCAGTAGGTTGAAGGTTCGATTCCTTCCGCGCTCACCAAATACATCCCGCTCTGCCACTAACTTCAGCTCGTGATCGCCTGCGCAAACGCCTTCCATGCCTCCGTGCCGGAGATCATCAGGCGCAATGGCACCGACGCCGCCAGCAGTGGAGCACCCCACAGATACGCGCGGTGGATCCGTCCGCGCGATACCAGGTCATAAGCCACACCCGCCAGTGCGAAAACGAAGGCGAGTCCAAAAAATCCCAGCGGACCGAGCGGCATCACGCCGGGCATCCGCGCCACGGGGGCGGCCATGATGCTGACATAGGCGAGCACCATCAATCTTTTGTGCAGCTCTTTGTCACGCCGCCAATAGAGCGCGGCCGTCACGAAGATGGTGAACATCAGCATGTCGCCCAGCGGGATAGCCAGGAATTGGAGTGGTGATATCCCCGGAGGCGCTGCTCCGCGCGCGGCCGCCGCGATACCGGCGCTCACGCCTACCATCACCATCAAGGCCGCCAACACGCCGCCAGCAACGCCGAGTCTGCGATGAACCGCTACGCGATGTCTGGCCACCAGTAGCGTCTGCACTACGAACAACAACACCCACGCGGTAAAGATTGCGCCGTGCAGATGAACGAGCGGGGTAAAGGGACGGCCCGAGATGGTGGCCATGGAGTCCGAGCCCGGGAGCTTAAGAAAATATGTAGGCCCGAATCCAATGAGCACTACCGCGGCCATGGCCACGGCCAGGCCGCTGTAAAAAATCCGGTCATACGCCCCCACGGGGCGCTTCACTTGTGGCAGCGTCTGCGCCGTCGTCGCCATTCGTCTCTTCTCCTTTGCGCGATTTGCAGTTTCTTAGCCTATCAAAAAAGTCGAAGCGCTGATGCCTTTCCCCCGGCGCTGCTCCCGCAGATTTTACCTCGATTTGAACTGCTATACTGCCGTTCTTGCACGGAGGCCGCATGCGTCGTCTTGCCATCGCTCTATTCTTCTTCACTGTCTTCGCCACCGCCGCGGACAAGCGCGCCATCACCGAAAAAGATATCTTCCAGTTCCAATGGATCGGCGATCCCCAAGTTTCTCCTGACAACTCCCGCGTGCTATTCGTAAAGGTAGTCGTCAATGCAAAGCATGACGGCTATGAGACTTCACTCTGGACCGTTCCCTCTTCAGGCGCAGAAGCTCCGCGGCGGCTTACCAGCGGCAAGCGCGACGGTTCGCCGCACTGGTCGCCCGACGGCAAGTCGATCATCTTCACCCGCTCGGTAGAGAAAGACGGCAAGCCCGGGCCCGCGCAACTGTTTTTATTGTCGTTGAGCGGCGGGGAACCGCAGCAGCTTACGGACATGCTGAAGGGAGCCGGAAACCCGGTGTGGTCGCCCGATGGAAAGCAGGTCGCCTTCCTGAGCAGCACTTCGCCGGAAGACATCGAGAAGGCCAAGCGCAAGGTCGCCAAGGATTGCGCTCCCGAGCAGACCGCTGGCGAATCTGCGCCGGCGGGGAACGCCGCTGGCAAGCCCTGTCCCGAAGAGCATGAAAGTGACGTGCGCGTGATCACCCGCGCCGTCTATCGCTTCAACGAGCAAGGCTATACCGATCCCAAACATCCTTCGCACGTCTGGGTGGTGGGCACGCCCGCCAATTCAGAAGACAAGCCGCAGCCCCGTCAGCTTACGCGTGGCAAGTTTGAAGAAGGCGACATCTTTTGGTCGCCGGACAGCTCGCGCATCTACTACACCACCATCCTGCTCGACGAGCCTTATTACGAATTGCCGCGCGCCGATCTCTATTCCGTGGCGGCCGCAGGCGGTGATCCCGTCAAAGTCCTCGGCTTGAAGATCGACATCAACGCGCCAGCGCTTAGTCCGGACGGCAAGCGCCTCGCATTTCACAGCTCATCCAACGAACCGGTGCGCTCGTACTCGCAATCGGACCTCTACTTGATTGACCTTTCCCCGAATGCTCAGCCCCGGAACCTGACTGCGGAGTTCGATTGGGACATCGGCGGGGGACTCACCGGCGACCAGGCACCGCCCCGCGCCGGCGGCCGCACGCAGCCTGTCTGGAGCCAAGACGGCTCCAGCCTGGTGGACATTGTCGCGAAAGAAGGCCGCACGAATCTGTGGCGATTTCCCGCCAGCGGCGGCAAGCCGAGTGAGGTCACCAAAGGTGACCAAGCCGTCATGCGCTTCACCAGCGCCGACGATGGCAACACCTTCGTCGCCTTGATCTCTACTCCGGTTGCTATCGGAGACCTGTTCCTCGTCAGCGGCACGAACGTAAAACGCATCACCGACATCAACCAGAAACTTTTTTCTGAACTGAACCTGACTGCGCCGGAGGAGATCTGGTACCAGAGCTTTGATGGCAAACGTATCCAGTCATGGGCGCAGAAGCCGCCGGACTTCAACCCGGCCACAAAATATCCGCTCATCCTGAACATCCACGGTGGTCCGCATGCCGCCTATGGCTACACCTTCAGCCATGAATTCCAGTGGATGGCGGCCAAGGGCTACGTGGTCCTCTATCCCAATCCCCGGGGCAGCACCAGCTATGGGCAGGAGTTCGGCAACATCATCCAGTACAACTATCCCGGCGACGACCACAAAGACCTCATGGCCGGCGTGGATGAGCTGATCAAGCGCGGCTATATCGACCAGAAGAAGCTGGGCATCACCGGCGGCAGCGGCGGAGGCGTACTCACCAACTGGGCGGTCACGCAGACCAATCGCTTTGCGGCGGCCGTTTCACAGCGCGACATCTCCGATTGGACGTCGTGGTGGTACACCGCGGATTTCACCCTCTTCCAGGCGTCTTGGTTCAAAGCCCCGCCCTTCCAGGACCCGGAAGACTATCGCCGACGCTCGGCCATAACTTTCGTTGACAAGATCCACACGCCCATCGCCTTCATTCTGGGGGAGACCGACTATCGCACTCCGCCCACCAGCGGCGGCGAGCAGATCTTCCGTGCGCTGAAGTATCTCAAGCGGCCGACGGCGATGGTGCGCTTTCCGGGTGAATCGCACGAGCTGTCGCGCTCCGGACAGCCCTGGCACCGCGTGGAACGGCTGCAATACATCGTCGGCTGGTTCGATAAATATCTAATGGGCAAGGATGTTCCCGCCTTTGCCGACGTAATGCTGCAGGAGGTCAGCGTCCCTGCCGGCGCTGCGCCAACGGATCCCAAAAAGAGTCCGCCAAAATACTGACGTGCATAAAAAAGGCCGCCTTGCGGCGGCCTTTTTTTAGAGCAGTCAGTTACTTGCGGCGGAACAACAGGCCAAGGCCGGTCGCGCCAAAGCCAAGCAATCCAAGCAGCGGCAGAGGAGAAGCCGTCTCGGGTAGCTGGGCGTTATCGGACTGTACCTTCTGGTCGTTGCCGGCAGAAGCGGTAGCAGTCGTGTCGGTCGCCTGGTTGGCGGAAACGTTGGACTGATCGGTGGTCACCGCCGCAGAGGCGGCAGGCTCGGTCGTCGTGGTTTCCGTCTTCACTTCAGCCGAAGCGGTAGGCTGAGTTTCCGTAGTGACGGAAGCTGAAGCAGCAGGCTGCTCGGTCACTGTGGCCTTTTGCTCCGTGCTGGCCGTAGTCTGAGTCTGGGTGCTGGTAGCATCCGACTTCGGCATATCGCTGGAAGCGGCAGAGCTGTTGTCAGCCGGGCAGCTACCTTCGATGTTCTTCACATCAGCAACGTCCATCTCGCTGGTTTGAGCTGCGGGCGCTGCATCGGCCGGACGGTCCGCGCCTTCTTTTTTCACGGTGCCGCGGATCTCTACCATCTTGCCTACGTGCTCGGCGATGTCCTTGTCACTGTGCAGGCGGAAAGATTTTCCGTCCGAAGTAGTCAGAACGTAGTTGTCTTTCGTTCCACTCAGGCAGCCTTTGAACACCGGCTCATTGGTGTCGGTCGGCTGGCCTACGGTTGTCTGTGTGGGTTGTTGGCTCGAGGACGGCTGGGGCTCCTGCGCGACAAGCATCGCGGTGGAAAGCGCCAGCGCCGGAAGTACAGCAACAAATTTCTTCAATTGCATAGTTACTCCTTCAATCGGGGTCTGTTAGAAGCAGCAGCACATTGCCCGGGTAGTAAGAAAGAAGTAAATAAGCCGAGGATGCCCCGTTCCGCATATTTCTGTATGCGGGTTCTGACTCTGGCTCAAATCGCAAAAAAACACGCCTCCCGGGAAGGAGGCGTCTGAGACCAGTCATTGCGCAGGCTTATTTCTTGACGGGCTCGGCGGCTTTAGGCACAGCGCGTTGGGCTTGTTGATCGGCCGTCCACGGCGGCACCACGCCAACCGAACGGGCGTAGGCGATGGACTGCCCCAGATGCTCCGAGATATGCACGGAGACGCCAAACAGCACATTGCGCACCGAGCTATCGCTGCCGAAGAGCTTGACCGAGCGGTCCAAGTCGGGCGTCAAGGCAGTCACGCCTGCGCGCATATCGACAAAAGATTGTTTGAGGGCGGCCACGATCTGCCCTTTGTCCGTAAGCTTTTCGATATTACGCAGGTCAAGTCCGACCGGCGCCTTCACGCCCAGGTTACGGGTGAAGCTGTAATTGCCCGCGGCGATGTGCGCATAGACCTCGCCGATCGACCTCACGCCCTCGCTGGGCCGCCAGGAATACTTCTCCTGCGGTATTGCCTCAGCCAGCCGGACGGTCTTAGTTTCCAGGTCATCAAGCTGCTTGAGGAATTCGGCTTTGAAGCCGGTTGTAGGCGTGGCAGGAGCGGGCGCGGAAGCAGCGGTTTGCGCGGAAGCGAAAGAGCCCACCAGCAGGGCCAGGGCACCGACGAAACAACGTGTGCGTGACATGAATCTCTCCATGGAAAAGGTTCCCAACACTATTTCCCAACAATATAGCGATTGCCGAGCGCGGAGTATATCAGTGTGGGACGAACAGAACCACTTTGCCGAAGCTTGCGTTTGACTCCAGCCGTTGATGCGCCGCCCGCACCTCCTCAAGATCGAAAGTCTGGTCAATCACCGGTTTAAGACTACCCGCAGCGAGCAAAGGGAGCACTTCTGCTTCAAAGGCGCGATTCACCGCGATCTTCTCCTCCAGCGGACGCGCCCGCAGCGTCGTGCCCATCAAGCGGAGGCGCTTTCCCAAAACTAAGCCAAGATTCATCTCCGCCACCGCTCCGGCGACGGTGCCGATCAGCATGATGCGTCCCTTTAGCGCCATGGCGGGAATCGTCCCACCCACATATTTTCCGCCAACCAGGTCTAAAGCCACGTCAAACCCGCGGTTGCCGGTATGTTCCGCGGCAAATGTTTTAAGCGGGGCAAGGTCATTCTCGATGGCGATACCTGCCTCCAGTCCGAACCCCCGGGCCTGTTGTAGCTTCTCCGGCGTGCGTGACGTTCCAAAGGGGACTGCTCCTTTGGCGCGGGCCAACTGTACGGCCGCGAGTCCCACTCCGCTACCCACCGAATGGATGAGCACGTTCTCATTTGGCTGGAGTCCGGCTTGCGTCCACATAGCGTCGTGCGCGGTAATGAAGACCTCCGGAACCGCGGCGGCGTGTGCCCAATCGAGATTTGCTGGAACCTCGGCCAGTGTATCTTCGTGCGTCACTAAGAATTGCGCCTGCGCGCCGCCGCCCACAATGCCAAAAACGCGCTGGCCGATCGTCCAACGACTGGCTCCACTCCCCAGTGCCGCCACCGCACCGGCAAATTCCATGCCGGGGATGTCGCTCGGAACGCCCGGGGGCGCAGGGTATTTGCCTTCGCGCTGGAGCAGGTCAGCGCGGTTTAGCGCGGTCGCCATTACTTTGACTAGAACTTCATGCGCTCCCGGAACCGGATCCGGAACACCGCGGACCTCTAGCACCTCCGGACCGCCGCTGCGACTGATTACCACTGCTTTCATCGCGCCTCGCTGCCAGCCCTTTGCCAGACTGCTGGTTTATAATCCTAGATTCTGCAACTTACTAGTTTCCTGCCTTTGGAGTGTCCTGAAAGATGATTCGATTCCTGCAAAATGACCGCGGCAAAAAGATCTTTGCCGCCCTCATCGTCCTCCCGCTGATCATAGCCATGGTCATGTACCTGGGCAACGCCTTTACTGACGCGGGTATGTCGAATGCCGACGGCGTCTATGCCAACGTAGCCGGCGAAAAGATCACCTCGCAACAGGTGAATGACGCGGCCCGCAGGCAAGCGCGTGACCGTTTTCCTAACGGGGTGCCGGAGATGTTGCGTCCTTACCTGAACCAGCAGGCTGCCAATAACCTGATCATGCAGGCGGCGCTGGTCGCTGAAGCCCATCGCATGGGCCTGAAGGTCACCGACGAAGAATTACGGGAATACATGAAACAGGGCGAGCTAGGAAAGGCGCTGTTTCCCAACGGCAACTTCATCGGCCATGACCAGTATTTGAGCTGGGTGCAGAGCGTTATCGGCGTGAGCGCCGCTGATTTTGAGCGCGACATGAAAAATCAGATGCTCCTGCAGCGGCTGATCAGCGTGGTGCAAGGCGGAGTCGCGGTGCCCGATACTGAAGTAAAGAAGGAATTCGAACGCCAGAACGTGAAAGTAAAGTTCGACTACGCGGTTATCACCGCGGAAGATCTCATGAAGAAGGTCCCGCTCAGCGAACCCGAACTGAAGGCTTTCTTTGACCGTAACCAGGCCAGCTTTGAGACGGTGGTCCCGGAGCAGCGGAAGGCCCGCTATGCCGTGGTCGATCCTTCGAGTGTTCAAGTCTCCATCACGGAAGATGATTACAAGCGCGCCTACGCGCAACGTCAGGAACAATATCGTGAGGCGGAGTCGGTGGATGTCCGTCACATCCTGGTGAAGACTGAAGCGGAAGCGCTCGACATCAAGAAGAAACTTGAAGGCGGCGCCAAGTTCGATGATCTTGCGAAGAAGCTATCGCAAGATCCCGGCAGCAAAGACAGCGGTGGTCTCTATAAAGGTGTCATCCGCAACCAGATGGTGCCGGAATTCGACAAGGTAGCTTTCAGCCTGCCCGCGGGGAAGATCAGCGATCCGGTGAAGACCTCGTTCGGCTACCACATTCTGAAGGTGGACCAGCACCAAGAAGCTCGTCTGAAGCCCTTGGAGCAGGTGAAGGGCGAACTGGAAGCCACCATCCGTGCCGAGAAGTCAGCTACCCAGCTTGACACCATGGCCACCGCATTGGAGAACGATGCGCGTAAAGAAGGTCTGGAAAAGGCTGCGGCCAAGCAAGGCGTGAAGGTCATCACTACCGACTTCTTCACCCAGACCAGTTCCTTGCCCGGCGTGGGAAACTCTCCACAGTTCATGCAGGAAATATTTACGTTGAAGCCTAAGTCCCCCGCGGAGAGGATTGCCCTGACGCAGGGGTATGCGGTCGTGGAAGTGACGGATATGAAACCTGCGAACCGCCTTTCTCCCTCCTTCGAGGAAGTCCGCGCGCGGGTAGAACAGCAGTTCCGCAACGAACGCGCCACCTCGATGTTGAATGCCAAGACCCAAGAGCTGGCCGACCGGGCCCATTCGCTGAACAACCTGCGCGCTGCGGCCAAGGAGTTTGGCGCCACGGTCAAAACCAGCGAATTGGTTACGCCAACCAGTCAGGTGCCGGATCTGGGCGCGATGTCCGGCCCCGCTTCCATCGCCTTCAATATGAAACCTAACCAGATCAGCGATGCCGTCGTCCTCGGACGCAATGGCGCGGTCCTGGCCGTCATCGAATTACAGGAGCCCTCGCCGGCAGAATTTGAGACCAAGCGCGAACAGGTGCGGGAGAGCCTGGTCCAGCGCAAGCGGATGGAGATGCTTGAGGCCTATGCGGAGAGTGTTCGCAGCCGTATGCAGAAGGATGGCGACATCCACATCAACGCCAACGAGCAGAAACGGTTATTTGGCCCGCTGACCGGTAGCTAGCCTTATTTTTGATTCACAGCGGAGTGGGCTCGCCCGGCCACTCCGTTTTCTTTTGCCCGCTTTATTTGCATCCAAGGGAAATTGTTATTGGGGTTGATGGGGTTAGCTGATGGTGTTTGAACGCTCATCCGGAGTAGTGCTGCATCCCACTTCGCTGCCTTCACGCGGTGGGATCGGTGACTTTGGCCCCGCGGCCTATGCCTTTGCGGACTTCTTGCAGCAATCCGGACAAACTCTCTGGCAGATCTTGCCCTTGAGCCCGGTGGGTTTCGGGCACTCGCCGTACTCGGCCACCTCTGCCTTCGCCGGGAACCCGTTGCTCATCAGCATCGAGAGGCTCGCCGAGAAGGGCTGGGTCTCGAAAGCGGACGCTGCCGCCTTGGCGCCACCCTCAGCGAAAGTGGACTTCGAGAAAGTATTTCAGAAGAAACTTCCATTGTTGAAACAAGCGGCCGCCGCTTTTCTGGCCGAGGACCAAGATTCAGACCATTATCAGCAGTTTCAGAAGTTTTGCGACGACAACGCCTGGTGGCTGGAAGACTTTGTGCTCTTTAGCGTTCTGCGTGACGAGCACCGCACCGGTTCCTGGAACCAATGGCCGCGAGAGATTGCGTCGCGTACTCCGGAAGCGCTGGAGGGCGTCCGGAAGCAGCATGCCACGGCGCTACAGGTTGAGCGCACCTTGCAGTTCCTCTTCTATTCTCAGTGGAACGATCTACGCCGCTATTGCGCGGAGAAAAAGATCCGCATCATCGGCGACGTAGCTATCTTCGTCAACTTTGATAGCGCGGACGTCTGGGCGCATCCGCATCTCTTCCGCTTGAATGCTGACCTGCAACCCGAAGTCGTCTCCGGGGTTCCTCCGGACGCCTTTAGCGCTACCGGACAGCGCTGGGGAAATCCCTTGTATCGCTGGGACGTTTTGCGCAATGAAGGATACGGGTGGTGGATCCAGCGGATGCGCTGGGCAGTCACGGTTTGTGACTACGTCCGCCTCGACCACTTTCGCGGTTTCGATCAATGTTGGGAGATCAATGCCGACGAGCCCACCGCCGTGAATGGCCGCTGGGTAGATGGCCCGCGCGACGACCTCTTCCAGGTGCTGCACCGCGAACTCGGCGACTTGCCGTTCATCGCGGAAGACCTGGGGATGATCACGCATCAGGTGATCGAGATGCGCGATCGGCTGAGCATTCCCGGTATGAAGGTATTGCAGTTCGCCTTCGGCGACCGCGGCGCGCATGTATATCTGCCGCACATCTTCGACCACAAGTGCGTGGTTTACACCGGCACCCACGACAATGACACCACCGCCGGGTGGTTCCAAGCGCTCGATGAAGGCGTCCGCGCGCAGGTGCTGGCTTACACGGGCGAACCCAAGGACGGGGTTCACTGGGGGCTGATCCGCGCGGCCTCGGCTTCCCAGGCCACCTTCGCGATTTTCCCGCTCCAAGACTTCCTGGGATTAGGCAATGAGGCCCGCATGAACGTCCCGTCAATAGCGAATGGGAACTGGGGCTGGCGATATATGCCAAATGCGCTGAAGCCGGAGCTGGCTAAAAAGCTGGCCGTCTTGGCCGACGTGACCGACCGCCTGCCTGGCTAAGCTCAATGGCTCTATGATTCGTTGATCAGTAAGGCTACCGGGAAATCCGCAAAAAGCACGCGACAGGCAATCGTTCCGTCTGCCGTATCGACCATCGCACCCGTGATTACATTGCGCCATCGCGCCGGACCATTCGGCGGCAGCGCGATGGCGGCCTTGCCCCAGACATCGCCTAACGGTGCCCGGAGTTCACCCTTCATCAGCGTATGAGTGAAGCGCGGCACCGCTGTGATTGCGGTAACTTTGCCATGCGTCCGGGCGAAGGCGCATAGGTGCTCGGCCTTTTCCTCGGAAACCGGCAGAGGAAGATATGCGCCATGGCGGAAGAGGTATTCCTGCTCGTTCCGAAGACGCAGCGCCTGTGCCGTCATCCACATTTTGATCCGGCCATCAAAAAAATTCTGCAGCAGCTCATCAAGGCGAGCGGGAGTGCCGTAATTCCATTCGTTGAGCGTCTGCCGCCGCCACCGAAAATCTACGGGCCGCCGGTTGTCCGGGTCCACCAGGCTGAAGTCGAATGATTCAGTCCCTTGATAGATGTCGGGCACACCGGGGGAGGTCAACTTCAGCAAGCTTTGCGCCAAGGAATTAATGGCCCCATGGAATTGGACCGCAGGCAGGAATGCCTCGATGCGTTTAAGGAAGAAGTTGGTGCGGCCCCGGTCCGAAGGCGAAAGAATCCCTTCGATGAACTGGCGCATGGCATCCGAATATTGCGGGTCAGGATTGATCCAGCTCACATTCACCTTGGCTTCATGGATGGCTTTGTCCATGTAGTTCTGAATGCGTTGCGTAAACTCCGCCCGCTCTTCCTGCCGGCGCATCGCGAACGGCCACGCCCCTACCAATGTTTGATAGAGCAGGTATTCCTCGTTGGCGTCCGGGACGGTACGGCCATCCGGCAGCGTAGTCTTGACCCGCGTGTTCAGCCTGCGCCAGCCGCTGACCTTCGCCGACCACTCTCCCGGGATCTCACTCAACACGTTCAGGCGCGCCCGTACGTCCTCGCTGCGCTTGGTGTCATGAGTCGAAGTGGCCAACATCGCATTCGGCCATTCCGCCAGCCGCCGCTCGTTGTCGCGATGGAAGTCGGCACTGCTGCGGCCAAAGATCTTCGGCAGGCATCCCACCTCATTGCTGGAGACGAACCGGTTATAGACGTAAAAAGCCGTGTCCTCTAGTCCCTTGGCCATGACCGGGCCGGTTAACTGCTGGAACTTCAGGATGAAGTACAACTTCCGCCGGTAAACCGTATCCGGCTCCTGGGGCTTTTCAGTAAGTAGGGTTTTTCCGAGAAAATCGAAGACCGATGCCGCCGTCCCTGTGTTCATCGCCTTGGCGCGACGGATCGCGTTCTGGATGTAAGCCCGGTCGCGTTCAAAGATCTCCCCACGCTCGTCAATGTATGAGCGATACACCGGGAAGCACGCGATGGTCTCGCGGATCGCGTCGCGCAGCGTCTTCCGGGTAAAGTCGCGGGCATAGCGGTCGGTCAGTGATATCTCGTCCAGCAAGTGCGCCAGCACGTTGACTTCGCTGGCCAGCGATGTGTGCATCACGATCTTCTTGCAGTCATAAAGCAGGCTGTCCACGTTTGTGGGCCGCCCGATAAACCGCTCATAGGCGCGCGTGTTGGCTGCCTCGTTACGGCCATCAATGAACAGGCTGTTTACCTGCTGGATGAAGTCATACCCGGAAGTCCCGTCCACCGGCCATTCGGCGGGCAGCGATTCTCCCGGCTCCAATATCTTCTCCACTACGCAATAGAAGGCGGGATTCACCCGGTGGTGGGCGCTCAGCGCGTGCTGCACTTCCAGTTCGATCCCGTTATCGGAGGTGGGCTCCTGCGGCTCCGGCCCGCATAGTTGCGCCGCATAGTAAAGCATTTGCAGACGGACCAGGTACTGGCGCGGATTCAGCAGGCCGTCGCAATGGTCGATCCGCATCCCGGAGATGTGCCCTTGCGCCATCATCTGCCGCAGCATCCGGTGCGTCTCCGCAAAGACGCGCGGATTTTCCATGCGCAATGCCACCAGGTCATTGACGTCAAAGAAGCGGCGATAATTGATCTCTTCTCCGGAGACCCGCCAATGCGCCAGCCGATAGGGTTGCGCTTCCAGCAACTTGTGCAGGTCGTCAAAACTGGCCGCATTTCCCGGCGTTCCATTGATCCTTTGGAGATGTTCTTCCAGTTCGCCTGGCAGCCCAGGATTTCTCGCGAGGAGTTCGTTCCATCCCTGCCGCAGCCGGGCCGCCTCGCTTCGACGGCGCTGTATCCGCTCCGGGTCGGTCTCAAAGTGTGGCGGTAGCTCGCGTAAGCCGCCCATCAATTCCTCGAGTTCGGCCATTCTTGCGCTGGGCAGGGAAGCGAGGATCAGCGGCCA
>DATLCI010000120.1:0-7731 GCA_035526435.1 Terriglobales bacterium | reverse complement strand
GATCAATCGCGAAGTCGCCATCAAGACCTTGCGGTTTGAAGATGAGTTCGAGCCCGAAGACATGAAGGCAATGAAGGAGCGCTTCTTCCGCGAGGCGGAGAGCGCTGGACGATTGGTCCATCCGAATATCGTCACCATCTTCGACGCGGGTGAAGATGGCGATATCAGCTACATTGCGATGGAGCTGCTGAGCGGCACCGACTTGAAGGAGTATGTGACCAAGCCCAAGTTGCTCCCCGCGCAAGAAGTGATGGAGACCATTGCCAAGGTGGCGGACGCGCTGGATTATGCGCACAGCGAAGGCGTGGTGCATCGCGACATCAAGCCCGCGAACATCATGCGGCTGGCCGATGGCAAGATCAAAGTCGCCGACTTCGGCATTGCGCGCATCACGTCGCAATCCAAGACCGCGACCGGCACGGTGATGGGCACGCCCAGTTACATGGCTCCGGAGCAGCTTGCCGGCAAGAAAGTGGATGGCCGCGCCGACCTGTTCTCGCTGGGCGTTACGCTCTACGAGTTGCTGACCGGCGAAAAGCCGTTTACCGGTGAGAGCGTGGCGACGCTGATGTTCCGCATCGCCAATGAGCCGCATCCAGCCATCATGGAACTGCGCGCCGATCTTCCGCCGGCCATTGCCGCCGTCATTGATAAGGCGCTGCAGAAGAACCCGGATAATCGTTATGCGAGGGGTTCAGACTTCGCCCGCGACCTGCGTGCTGCCATGACCAAGGCCGCGGGAGCAGGCGCATAGAGAGGAACTGATGAAGAAGGAAGATCTTCGAGGACTCGTGATAGAGGCTCTTCAGGCGAATGGTGGTCAAGCTACCATAGTTCAGGTTTGCAAGCACGTTTGGGAGAACAATCGCGCGGAGCTGGAGAGCTCAGGCGACCTGTTCTATACCTGGCAATATGACATCCGTTGGGCAGCTCAATCGTTGCGCGATGAAAAGGTAATGCACGCGGACGAACTCTCCCCGCGAGGTATCTGGCGTTTGGCCGCGGGAGCAGGCGCATAGAGCGCGGGTTAGACCTTAGGTTCACGCCTGAGGTTTGTGGCTGTAGAACGTAAGATTTGCGATACGATGACGGCACGGCGGGTGAGCAAGAGAAGCCTGGAATGCCGAGTAGTCGATCGACAGTGCCAGCATAGGGGACAGTGAAAGCGTGAGCTTAAGCATCCAGGTCGCCGGAAAATCCGATGTAGGCTGCGTCCGTACCAACAACGAAGACAACTTCGGGTACGACGCGCGGCACGGGATCTACGTAGTCTGCGACGGTATGGGCGGGGCGGCTGCGGGTGAGGTGGCCAGCAAGTTGTCCGTGGACACTGTGCTCACGTACTTCCGGCAGGCCGCGCAGAGCAAGCATTTTCCCCAGGTAGGGGCGGAGCTTGAAGATGGATATTCAACGCGCGCTAAGGCGTTGGCCAGCGCCATCCACCTGGCCAACAAGGCCGTGTTCGAGATGGGTAAGAGCAAGGCATCGCAACGCGGCATGGGTTCCACCATCGTGGCCGTGCTGGCGGAAAAGAATTTTTTCACCGTGGGCCATGTGGGCGATAGCCGGATCTATCTCATCCGCGGCGGAGAGATCCAGCAGTTGACCCAGGACCACTCCCTGGTGATGGAGCAGGTCCGGCGCGGATTGATCACGCGCGAGCAGGCGGAGAAGAGCGAGATGCAGAACATCATCATCCGCGCGCTGGGCTCAGAAGATTCGGTAAAGCCGGATGTGGACGACTTGGTCGCCCTGCCCGGCGATGTGCTGGTGCTGGCATCTGACGGGCTGACCAAGCACGTGAAAGATGATTGGATGTTGGGCATCGTTTCCGAGGCCCACAGCCTCGATGCGGCGGTGGATGACCTGATCGATTCGGCCAAGGCGCATGGCGGTGATGACAACATCACCGTAGTGCTGTTGAAGATGGTGGAACTGCCGTGGTACCAGCGGCTGTGGCAATGGATTTTTCCCGGAGGTAAAAAGTGGCAAAACTCTATTTGAAGTTCGAGCAGGCAGTGCTGAAAGAGGTCCCGCTCTCGCAGGGCGTGGTGACCATTGGCCGGCTGCCGGACAACCTGATCCACGTGGACAACCTGGCCGTCTCCGGGCACCACGCCAAGATCTATTGGGACCAGGACAAGTACGTGATCGAGGACAACAACAGCCTCAATGGCACGTTCCTGAACAACCGCCGCATCAGCAAGGCCGCGCTGAAAGATGAAGACGTCATCCTCATCGGCAAGCACACCATCGCCTTCAAGGACGAATGGCATGAAGGCCCCGGCGCCGGACACGTCGCCGAAAAGACCGGCCCGGCGTTGCCCAAGATGGAAGCGACCATGGTGCTCGACACCAAAAAGGCCAAAGAGATGATGGCCGCCGCCGCCCTGGGCCAAACGGGCCAGACTCAGCCCGGCATCGAGACGGCTCCGCAAGCTCCTCCCAAGGAGCGTACCGGCGCCCTGACCATTGTCGATGGCAAGACCGACGCGAAACATTACTCCCTGACCGGCAAGATGAGCGTGATCGGCAAGAGTGACATGGCGTCGATCAAGCTGAAAGGTTTCTTCGCGCCCAACATGGCTGCGCTCATCAACAAGCGCGATAACAAGTATTTCATCGCGGCATCCGAAGCCAAGATCAAAGTGAAGATCAATGGCGCGGAGATCGCGGGACAAAAGGAGCTGAATGAAGGTGACTTGATCGAAGTCGCCGGCATCAAGATGACATTCAGCTTTGAATAGCAGAAGTCTGTAGTCTGTGGAAAGCCAAAGGGTGCGCCAGCGTGCCCTTTTGCTTTTTGGGGAAGGTTCACTCACCACAGAGACACAGAGGCGCACAGGCAGCAAAACCCTAAGATCAGGTGGCGTATCTCTCAGTTACTCACGCTGACTGGTTAAGCGTACTGTAAAGGCGGCATTCTTCTTTGCCTTTTCTCCGTGTCTCTGTGCCTCTGTGGTGAATGGGTCGCTCTGGTAGACTTTTTGGTTCTTGCAAGGAAGGAATCATGGACATCATTAAAGTCGGCGTCATCGGGGCAGGCACCATGGGCAATGGCATCGCCCATGTCTTTGCCAAGTCGGGCTACAACGTCATCCTCTGCGACCTGAAACAGGAATACATCGACCGCGCCATTGGCTTCATCTCCAAAAACCTGGAAAGAGAAGTCGCAAAACAAAAGATCGCCCCCGAAGCCAAGGACCAGGCGCTGGCCCGCATCACCACCTGCACCGACCGCAGCGAGTTTTCCAGCGTGGACTTCGTAGTGGAAGCAGCCAGCGAGCGTTTTGACGTGAAGCGCGAGATCTTTCAGGACCTGGACCGCTACTGCCGGCCGGAAGTCATTCTGTCGTCGAATACGAGCTCTATCTCCATCACCCGGCTGGCCGCGCTGACCAATCGTCCGGACAAGGTCATTGGCATGCACTTCTTCAACCCGGTGCCGATGATGAAGCTGGTGGAGGTGATACGCGGGCTGGCTACTTCCGACGAGACCTGTGCCGAAGTAAAGGCCCTGGCGATTAAGTTGGAAAAGACCCCGGTCGAAGTGAATGATGCGCCGGGCTTCGTATCGAACCGCGTGCTGATGCCGCTGCTGAATGAAGCGATGTTCGCGGTGATGGAAGGCGTGGCAACGCCCGCAGCCGTGGATGAAGTCTTCAAGCTGGGCATGGCGCATCCCATGGGCCCGCTGGCGCTGGCCGACTTCATTGGCCTGGATGTCTGCCTCGACATCATGCGCGTGCTGCAGGACGGCCTCGGCGACCCCAAGTACCGGCCGTGCCCGCTGCTCATCAAGATGGTCGATGCCGGATGGCTGGGGAAGAAGTCAGGCAGAGGGTTTTATAAGTACTGAACCTCTCTTGCATGGGTTCCGTTCTGGATAGAAACACCAGCATGTCCCTCACAATTCACTAACCTTTCCACAGACAATCGAGCTATGCTTGCTCCGACATGAGTGTGCGCATGACAGTGTTGGCGAGTGGCAGCCGGGGAAATTCGGCGGTCGTCGCCAATTCCTCCACGCGCATCCTGGTGGATGCCGGTCTGTCATGCAAAGAGACGCTCAAGCGCATGGCCGCCGCCGGGGAAGATCCAGCGCAGATCTCCGCCATCATCATCACCCATGAACATTCTGACCACGTAAGCGGACTGGCCGTGCTGGCGCGCAAGCTGAAGGTGCCCGTTTACATGACGGGCGCTACCCATCAGGCGTGGAAGCGATGGTCGCGCAAGGTGCAATTCAAGGAGGAGCCCGAGCGGGCCAAGCTGGAACGCCTGGAGCACTTCGAAGCCGGACGCGGATTCTCCATCGGCAGTATCGACGTGCAGCCGTTTACCGTCTCGCACGATGCGGTCGATCCCTGCGGCTTCGTCTTCACCATCGAAGGCGTGCGCGTTGGCTTTGTCACCGATATCGGGCAGATGACACGCAATGTCGCCGACCGGTTGAAGGCCTGTGATGGCCTGCTGATTGAATCCAATCATGACACCGAGATGCTGCGTAACGGTCCGTATCCGTGGAGTGTTAAGCAGCGGGTGATGTCGCGGGTGGGCCACCTCTCAAATGAGGCCCTGGCCAAGTTCTTTGCCGACGACTACGACGGGGGCGCGGCGTTCATCGTTCTGGCGCATCTCTCTGAGAACAATAACCATCCGGAGGTGGCGCGTCGGACCGCCGATGCGGTCCTTGAAAAGCGCCGTAACTTATTGCACGCCAACCGGTTGCATCTCGCCCCACAGGACGAGCCCCTGGCCGCAATCGAGATATAATGCCTGAAGCAACTGGTAATTTGGTGATCGGGTAATTATGTAATTGGAAGCCCGTGAATACTTCCTTTCAAGGCTGCGTCCTCTGCGGGCGATCCGAGCCAGAAGCCAACAAGCTAAGAACTAAGACCAAACATGTCCCAAGTCTGCACAGATAAGGTAGTCAGTGAGATCCTCGCGGGCTGGCGCTATGACATCAGCGGCCTGGCGCCGGAGATGCGCGTGGACTACGAGCAGCACTTTCGCGATTGCGCCTATTGCGGAGGCAAGCGGCGTCTGCATCGCATGGCCGATTTTGCGGTGCTCTTTCTCGCCATGGGCTCGGCGCTGGTCTTTCTCCTGGCCTTCGGCCTCATCCGCCACTTTAATCCCGCCCGTGCGTTGTGGCTGGAGATCGGTGCCGGCATCGGTTTCGCGGCTTCTATCGTGGTGTGGGTCATCGTGATGGTCTCCACGCCGGTTCCCGTTGTGGCCAAGGGCTTGGCTCTGGCGCAGGCGCGTCGGCTGCATGAGAAGCTGCCCGAAGAGATCAAGAACAAGATCCCGGAGAACCTGGCCGCCAAGATCGCGGAGTAGCGGAAGAGCAGCCTTCGGCATTCAGCCAATCCTCATCGCAGAAGGACCGCCTGCTGCTATCGTTCCAACCTGCGCCTCCCTCGTCATGGATGGAACGGCCTCTCGAAGTCCCCCGGCGAACTCTCGTGGCGAGATGTAGGTGCTAGCTGCTAAAGGCTCACTGCTTCTCGTCCAGCGCCCCGATCAAATCCGTCACCGCCTTCACTCGATGATCCAGGCACCAGCGCTCCAGGTCGCTGACGATACGCTCGGTAGCACATGGATCGAAATAACTCGCCGTACCGACTTCCACCGCCGCTGCCCCGGCCAGCAGGAACTCCACCGCATCCGTGCCGGTGGTGATGCCGCCAATGCCGATCACCGGAATATCTACCGAGTGCGCTGCCTCATAGACCATGCGCAACGCGATCGGTTTGATGGCCGGGCCGGAGAGCCCGGCGGTGATATTCGAGATGCGCGGCTTCCGCGTCTCCGCATCAATGGCCATGGCGACGAAGGTATTGACCAGTGATATCGCGTCAGCCCCAGCTTCGGCCGCGGCACGGGCCATGCGCGGGATGCTGGTGACATTGGGCGAGAGCTTGACGATCAGCGGACGCTTCGCTACACCTTTGGCGCAATAGACCACTTCTTCCAGTAGTACCGGATCGCTGCCAAAGCTGATGCCGCCGTGTCGCGTGTTCGGACAGCTTACGTTCAACTCGTACGCCGCGATGCCTTCACCTTCATTCAATACACGGATGGTCTCTTCATAGTCTTTGGTGGTGTAACCAAAAACATTGGCAATGACCACCACTTCCTGTTTCTTCTGGCGCTTGTTCAGCAGCGGCAGCTTTTCTTCGACGAAGGCGCGCGCGCCTATGTTCTGCAGGCCGATGGAATTCAACATGCCCGCTGAAGTTTCAAACATGCGCGGCGGCGGATTGCCCGGCATCGGCTCCTTCGACAATCCCTTCACCACGAAACCGCCTAAACGCTCGAGCGCGACGATGTCCTCGAACTCCACGCCATAACCAAACGTGCCACTGGCCGCGATGACGGGGTTCTTGAAGCTTAGCCCGGCAAAGTTCACCCGCATGTCGGTGCCGGCAAAGCGCGAAGGAGCGTCCGACGTCCGATTTTGCGGCGGCGTTTGCTGCGCTGGCGGTTGCGTCTGGCTCACTTGGGGCTCTTGTCGTTGTTTGATTTGTCCCCATTAGCTTCATCCGTCCGGGAAACGGCTCGGGTCGGGACCAGCGCTTCGGTCAAGACCCGCCCGATGGCGTGGGTAGGCTTATTGATGCCGAGCAGCGAGCTCAATGTCACCGCCATATCCACGGGCTCGGCGTGACTGCGGTACGTTCCTGGAGCAAACGGGAAGCCGTAAAACATCAGCGGAACGTGAGTGTCATAGTTGTAGGGCACGCCGTGGTCAACGTCATTCTTGTACTTCAGCACGCTATAAGCGTCGGCGAAGGGCACCGGACGCACCATGATCCACCAGCCGCCGTGCGGTGAGTAACTGTTCAGGAACTTCTGCCCAAAAACATCTTTGCTGACGTCGCCCGAGCGAAGCTGAGATTTACTGTAATAGCCCTCAAAATCCGGGTGTAATGCGAGCAACGCATCGCCCACTGCGCGCTCCGCGTCTTCTTCTTTCAGGTTGGCGAAGGCATCTTCGTTGAGAGTGAGGATGGGCCAGTTGGTGCTGCGCACGTAACTGTTCGGGCGGCTGCCGAGCTTGGCAGTCAAAGCATCATTGAGTTGCTTACGCAATTCGGTGAGATCGAGGCGGGGAGAGGAAAAGCGCAGGCCCATGGCGGTCTCCGCCATAGGGGCAATGCCATGGTCGGCGCTGAGCGCGATCCACACATTGGCCAGCCCGTACTGGCGGCCGAGGAAGGCAAAGAAATCCGCGAGCTGTTTATCCAAGGCGAGGGTCATGGCCGCAAGTTGCGGAGAGTCAGGGCCAACCTTGTGTCCCAGGACGTCAAATGCCGAGAAGCTGATGGCGAGCAGGTCGGTGGCGGGGCCCGTACCCAGCTTTTCGTTAGCGATCAACTCCTTGGCAAACTCGATCTGGTAATCGTTGGCATATGGTGTGCGCCCTACGATCTCGTAGAACCCCAGGTTGGAGCCGTCCACATCTTTCTGTCCGGGAGCGGTGGAACGCATGACTGCTCCCTTCGCGTCTTTCCAATCGAGGTTCCAGTACTTCTCATTGCGTTTTTGCGCGTTGAAGTTGGCCGCCCAGGCGGGCATCTCCTTCCCGTAAAAGTCAGAGGTGATCCATTGGCCGGTGTCCTTGTCGATCCAAAATGCCCCGTTGGCGCTGTGACCCGCGGGAAGGACGGAGGAGCGGTCCTTGAGTGAGAGCGTGAAGACACGTGATTTGCCCTGCGT
>DATLCI010000098.1:0-17659 GCA_035526435.1 Terriglobales bacterium | reverse complement strand
CGCGCACCTGGAGGCTCGGTCATCTGCCCGTAGATCAATGCGGCCTTTGAAGCTGAAGGGTCACCCGGCTTGATCACGCCGGACTCCGTCATCTCCAGCCATAGGTCGTTGCCTTCGCGGGTACGCTCGCCTACGCCCGCAAATACTGAGTATCCGCCGTGCTGCTTGGCGACGTTGTTGATGAGTTCCATGATCACGACGGTCTTACCCACACCCGCGCCGCCGAACAATCCGATCTTGCCCCCCTTCAAGAACGGCTGGATGAGATCGATGACCTTTACGCCAGTCTCGAACATCTCAGCCGTGGTGGCCTGCTCTTCAAACGAAGGCGCCAGGCGATGGATAGGCAAACGCTTTTCGGCATTCACCGGCCCGAGATTGTCGACAGGCTCCCCGATGACGTTCATCACGCGCCCGAGCGTCTGCTTACCCACGGGCACGGAGATGGGACCACCCTGATCGATGGCCTTCATGCCGCGCACCATGCCGTCGGTGGCCTGCATGGCCACGCAGCGGACGCGTCCTTCACCCAAGTGCTGCTGCACTTCCAGGATGACGTCGATCTTCTCGGTAGTGGTGAAGCCTTCGCTGGTCACGCGAATGGCCTGGTAGATCGGCGGCAACTTGCCTTCGCCGAATTGCAGATCGACCGCGGGGCCCGCGATCTGGATCACTTTTCCAATGTTCTCAGCCATAAAAGTCCGTTTCTAGTTACTTTTCTCGTTTCTCGACTGCCGATCAAACACGATCTTCGTTTTCAAACCACTTCGCCGTCACGTCTTCCGGATTCAACCAGCGGGAAAGCTATCTACAAAGCCGCTGCCCCGGAAACGATCTCGATGATCTCTTTCGTGATCTTGGCCTGACGCGCCCGGTTCATCACCAGCGTGAGTGAATCGATCATGTCACTGGCGTTGTTGGTCGCCGAATCCATCGCGGTCATGCGCGCCGCGTGTTCAGCCGCTTCCGATTCCAGCATCGCGCGATAGACCTGGATGGCCATGTATTTCGGCAGCAGTCCGCGGAACATGTCTTCGGCATCCTGCTCGTAGATGTAATCAACGTTGGCCACGCCGAAGCCCGCAGCTTTCTTGTCCATCTCGCTGGTATCGGCTGCGCGCATGCCTACGCCGGCGCGCTTTGCCGCATCGATGGCACGCTTGCGCTCTTCCTCGGTACGCTCTTCGGTCATGCGAATGTCGGAAGTGCCGATCTCTTCGATCGGCAAGATCTCATCCACGACCAAACGCTGCGCGATCACACTCTTGAATTCGTTATAGAGAAGGTAGACGGCGTCCACGGTGCCATCGGTGTAACGCTGCACTACATCGTCGGCCACACTCTTGGCCGATGAGAACGGCACGCGGTTCAAAACGCCAATATGTTCAGCAATGATCTGGATGGCTCCCGCGCGTTGCGTAGCGCCAGCTTCCATGACCGGGTAGCGACGCTTGAAATAATCGCGCCCTTTGCGTCCCACGGCGATCACGTCCACATTCTTGCCTTGCTTCGACTCCACAAACTTAGCCGCCGCCTTCAGGATGTTGGTGTTAAATGCGCCGGCGAGTCCCTTGTCCCCCGTGACGACGATCAAAACAATGTTGTTCTCTTCCCGGCGCAGCAACAAGGGATGCTTCACTTCGCCCGTCTGTGGATCGTAGATCTCTGCCCGCGACACCAGCGACTTCAGCACATTGACCAGCATCTGCGCATACGGGCGCGCGGCCAAGGCCCGCTCCTGCGCGCGACGCAGCTTGGCCGCCGACACCATTTGCATGGCCTTGGTGATCTGCCGCGTGTTCTTCACACTGCGGATGCGTCGCCGGATGTCTAAGATATTCGCCATTACGCTTTCGCTGCGACCGCCTGCCGCTCCGCCACAAAGCGCTGCTTGAATTCCGTCAGCACTTTGTTGATCTCGCCCTTGAGCTCATCATCAAGGGTCTTCTTCTCCATGATCTTGGCCAGGATGCCGGGGTTCACCGTATCGAGATACTTGTACAAATCATTCTCAAACGGCTTCACGTCTTCCACCGCGAGGTCATCCAGGTAGCCATTGGTTCCCGCGAAGATGATCATGATCTGCTTGGAGAACGGGAGCGGTTGATACTGACCTTGCTTCAATATCTCAACCAGTCGCTTACCGCGATTCAACTGCGCTTGAGTAGCCTTATCCAGGTCGGAACCGAATTGCGCGAATGCCGCCAGCTCGCGATACTGCGCGAGTTCCAGCTTCAACGTTCCTGCCACCTGGCGCATCGCCTTGATCTGCGCGCTTCCACCCACGCGGCTTACCGAGAGTCCAACGTTTACCGCCGGACGCACGCCGCTGTTGAACAGATCCGTCTCCAGATAGATCTGACCATCGGTGATGGAGATCACGTTCGTCGGAATGTAGGCCGACACGTCACCCGCCTGGGTCTCAATGACCGGCAGCGCGGTGAGCGATCCCCCGCCCATCTTGGCCGACATCTTCGATGCGCGCTCCAGCAAACGGCTGTGAAGATAGAACACATCGCCCGGATACGCTTCGCGACCCGGCGGACGGCGCAGCAACAGAGAGATCTCGCGGTACGACGCCGCGTGCTTGGAAAGATCGTCGTAGATGACCAACGCATGCTTGCCGCTGTCACGGAAGAACTCGCCGATGGCGGTCGCGGCATACGGTGCGATGTACTGCATGGGCGCCGGCTCAGATGCGGACGCCGCTACGATGATGGTGTAATCCATCGCGCCAAAGTCGGTGAGCGTCTTCACCACTTGCGCGATGGAAGAACGCTTCTGACCGATCGCATTGTAGATGCAGACCAGGTCATTGCCCTTGCTGTTGATGATGGTGTCGAGCGCGACGGCGGTCTTTCCTGTCTGGCGATCGCCAATGATCAGCTCGCGCTGTCCGCGGCCTACGGGGATCATGGAATCGATGGCCTTGATCCCGGTCGCCATCGGTTCACGCACCGGTTGGCGGTCGATCACGCCGGGAGCAATACGCTCTACCGGAATGAACTTCTCCGCGGCGATCGGGCCTTTGCCGTCGATGGGCTGACCCAGCGCATTCACCACGCGTCCGATCATGGCATTCCCCGTGGGCACGCTCATGATCTTGCCGGTGCGCTTCACCGTGTCGCCCTCTTTGATCTCGGTGTATTCGCCCAAGAGCACCACGCCCACCTGGTCTTCTTCCAGGTTCATGGCAATGCCGGCCACATCATGGGGAAACTCCAGAAGTTCGCCGGCCATGACCTTGTCCAGGCCATGCACGCGGGCGATACCGTCGCCGAGTGAGATCACCGTACCCACTTCGTCCACTTGGACCTTGGACTCGAAGTTCTCGATCTGTTCCCGGATCAGTTTTGTGATTTCGTCTGCTTTGATCTGCGCCATATTCTTTTTCCTGACTCTAAACTTTCTTTAGTGGCTCTTTGGGCCATAGCACCGAGCATCTAACATCTAGCCGGTCGCCTGCCTCTTCTCACTTAAATCCCAGTTGACTAAATGCTTAAGTGCTGATTGCTGACTGCTTTTATTCCATCATCTGCTGCTTGATCTTTTGCAATTTCCCGCGCACTGACCCGTCATAGATGGTGCTGCCGACTTTTACTACGGCCCCGCCTAGCACCTTGGGATCTCGCGCATATTTCGCGCGGATGGTCTTTCCTGTCGCTTTCGCAACTTGCGCTTCCAGCGCGCTGCGTTCATCGCTACCGAGTTCACGCGCGCTGGTCACCACCGCTTCAGCAAAGCCCATACGTTCGTTCAATTCGGTTTTTACCAGCGCCGTGATCTCATCCAGCAAGCCGATGCGTCGCTGCTCAATCAGCACAGCGAGGAAATTCCGCACTTGCTTCGAAACACCCGCTTGCGCACCGACGGCGTCCAGCAATTTGAACTTTTGCACCTGCGGCACCGATGGCGACTCCCAAATATTGCGCAGGTCCGCGCTCGACTTCATGGTCTCGCTCATCTGCTCAAGGTCAAGCGTGGTCTTGCCCGGATCAAGCTGGTTGGCGACGACTACGTCGGCCATGGCCCGGGCATATCGGCTGCTGACGGCGGCCATCGGTTAGCTCCTGCCTTTCGCGTCGGCGCCGAGCCCGGCGGCAAAATCGCGCACCAGCACCCGGTCGGTAGCTTCGCTCACAGAGATCTTTTTCTCCGCCAGCGAGACGGCTAACTCCGCGGCCAGGTTCTTTAGGTCGCGACGCGCACTGCTCGCCGCTGCGGCGATCTCTTGCTCGGCCGACTGGACGATCTTGCGCTTCTCTTCTTCGGTGGCGGCCCGCAGGCGATCTTCTTCCGCTTTGGCTTCCGTCTCGGCCTGGGTGCGCATGGTGGCGATGTCCTGATCGAGCTTGGCTAGCCGGCTTTCAATCTCGCCTAGCCGGGCGGCGGATTCAGCGCTCGCCTTCCGCGCCTCTTCCATACCTTTTTGAATGGCGAGGGTACGGTTCCTGAACATCGCCGGAACGCCCGTGCGGCTCAGCCAAATGATCGCTCCAGCCAGGATCGCAAAGTTCAGCAGAACGGAGATCCAATAGGCAGTTTTCGTCTCAACGCCGAGCGTCTTCCCAATAAATTTAACCGAGGGTGACTGCGTGAATTGCGCATGCGGATCCGCCTCCGCTTCTTTGGTCTCGGCATGCTCCCCAGCTTGCGCCCCTTCGTGTCCTTCGCCCGACGCCTTATGTTCGTCGGCGGGACTTTCAGCCTTCGTCTCGGCAGCCTTTGTTGGAGTCTTCGCCGGTTCAGCTTTCGTGGGCTCGGATTTGGCTGGCTCCGGATGCGCCTGCGCGAAAGCAACACCAGCCATCAGCAGGAAGACGGTTAAGAGAAGCAGTCTTTTCATGAGCGTCCCGCCGCTGGCGCTTGGCCAGCACTGCTTTTGGAGCTGATCACGGCATTGATGACTTCTTGCGCTAACGCGTCAACTTGCGTTTGCAAGCTGGCTTTCGCGGTGGTTGCTTCCGCTTCAATCTCTGCTTTGGCAGTTTTGACCTGGGTCTGGGCTTTGGCCTTGGCTTCAGTGATGCCGGCAGAGCGCGCTTCCATCAACTGCTTGCGCCGCGCTTCCATGGTTTTGAACACCCCGGCGCGCGCCTCGCGCATCTTCTGCTCGTATTCGGCAGTCCGCGCTTCGGCTGCGGCAATGTCCGCCTGCGCCTTAGCCACCGCACCCGCGGTCTTGGCATGGCGCTCACCGAGCACCTTCATCATGGGTTCGTGGACGAGCTTGCGATAGGCGACGTAGAGCAACAAAAACAGGATGATCGTCGGCACTGCGTTAAGCAGTAATTCGCCTATAGCTCGTTGGAGTGCGGCATCCATTCTTGGGTGTTTGTCCTAGGGGTATCTATGTTCGGGAAGCAGCTGTAAGGAACTTAATAATCTAACAGCCAAAAAGCGGCAGTGTCAACGGACGGAAGCTCATTCCTGTCCAACGGAATCAATGCTTTAGCTATTTGTGCGGAAAGTTTGCCGCACCTCAGCCGTCACCTTGACTTCAGGGTGCGGAGGCGTACAATGTTGTTATCACCTCCGATCCATTCCGGATCGAAAGGGCTTGCGGCCAAGGAATTGTCACCGCTTCTTGGCAACAAGCCCTTTTAAATTTTCCCCAGCTATGCTCAGTCAAACCAATGGCTGCGGTATGCGATCCACCAACTTAGTACGATGATGGGAAAAGTCGCGGCCAGCGACCACCACAGCGGCAATGCAACATCCGCAGCCAGGCTGATCACGATGAAAGTGACCCAGAAGATCCTGCTTTGCATAGGGACTCATTCGATTAAAAATTTCTTCAGCCCGCGCAGCAGCGACTCCGCGGTTTGCACCTTCACATAAACATTCCCCGCCCGGAAGTTCCGCGAAAGTATCTTCGCTTTGCCTTCGATCAGCGCCAGTGCCTTGCCTTCGCTCTGCGGTATCTTCAGCTTCACGGTCACGACCGGATCGCCGGTGAGCACTTCATCGATCTTCAGCAGCAAGCGCTCCAGTCCTTCGCCCTTTAGCGCTGAAACATTCACGACACCGTCCACGTCTCGCAAGGCATTGATTTCGCTTTCGGATAAAAGATCGATCTTGTTGCGCACCAGCAGCCTCGGCTTTGCCTGGGCCTCTAACTCTTCCAGCACTTTTTCTACCTGTGACTTCTGCTCCGCGGCAATGAACTCCGGACTGGCCGCATCCACTACATGCAAGACCAGCTCGGCGCGCTGAACCTCTTCCAGCGTCGCGCGGAAGCTCGTCACTAATGTGTGCGGCAGGTTGCGAATGAATCCAACCGTGTCAGAGAAGAGGACTTTGCGCTTCGACGGCAACACGATCGACCGTATCGTCGGGTCAAGCGTTGCAAACATTCGCGAAGAGGCCGTGACCTCAGACTTAGTCAGCGCATTGAACAGCGTCGACTTGCCGGCATTGGTATAGCCCACCAGCGCGACGGTGGCCACCGGCACCGCCTCACGGCGCTGGCGCTGCTGCGCGCGGATGCGCCGCACCTCTTCCACCTGCTCTTTAATATGGCGGATACGGCGATAGATCTTCCGGCGATCAGTCTCAAGTTGAGTCTCGCCCGGGCCCCTGGTGCCGATGCCACCGCCTAGTTGCGACATCTCGACGCCGCGGCCCGCGAGCCGTGGCAGCATGTACTCGAGCTGCGCGAGCTCGACCTGGAGTTGGCCTTCGCGCGTACGCGCGTGCTTCGCAAAGATGTCCAGGATGAGCTGGGTGCGGTCGATGACGCGCATCTTCAGCTCGCGCTCGATATTGCGCTGCTGTGAAGGCGTCAGGTCATGGTCAAAGAGGATGACGTCCGCGTTCGACGAAGCGGCGGCTCCGGCAATCTCTTCCAGCTTGCCTTTGCCGACCAGCGTCGCCGGATCAGCCTTGTCGCGCTTCTGCAAAAGTTCTCCGACCACGGTTGCCCCGGCGCTGGTGGCCAGCTCGCGAAACTCGGCTAAAGATTCTTCGGCAGAAAAGCTGGAATGAAAATCATCCGGACGCTTGGGGCGGCCCGCTTTGGCGGCTTCGCCCGCTTCATTATCTTGTTCATCTAAAACCGGGCGCGCTGCTTCCCGCGCCAGTCGCGCATGCTTCAGAAAGGCGCGACGTCCGGAGCGGATCTCGATACCAATAAGGAAGGCGCGCTCCGCCCCTGGCCTTGAGGTTTCAATGCCGGGGCGCTTCGGTTTTGCCTGCCAGCCGTGCCGCGGTCCGGGAATTGGCTATGACTCCGTGCCGGTCGCACCTTCCGGTGGATTGCCCGCAGTCGCTTGCGATGCGACGCTGTGGCGCTCGCTCGACGCTCCATGGTGCACCTTGCCCAGCACCACGGTGGAGATAGCGTGCTTGAAGATCAACTGCTCTTGATTGTTGGTCTCCAGAACCACGGAGTACTTGTCGAAGGAGCGGATCCGTCCCGTCAGTTTGACGCCGCTTAAAAGGTAGATGGTGATGGGCGCCTTGTCTTTGCGCGCCGTGTTGAGGAAGGAATCTTGAATGTTCTGTGCCGGCTTCGTATCCATGCCGATCTCCTTGAGAACGCGATTGTCTGGTGCAACCTCAGGAATAACGATACGTGTCCGGGAAGGCTTTTTCAACCTGAGGCCGTCTAGGGGTGGAGCGCGCGCTGAGGGCGCGAATTCTTTCACCACGGAGGCACAAAGCACACAAAGTCCCACAGCGAAATCGGGCAAGAAGAGAATCTCTGCTTTCGCCAAGGTTAAATGTGCACGATCCGATCAAAACGGCGATGACTTACGCAGTTTGCCGTACTTACCCTATTCTCTTCGTGTTCCTTCGTGTGCTTCGTGGCTTGGTGGTTAATGGATTTCGCTGATCACTAGCCACTAGCCACTGCCTCTCTGTATCCTTGCCTCCATGCCTGAGAACACCGCCTTCATCCAGATGGTCCTCCGCTGGATCCACTTTGTCGCCGGCATCACTTGGATCGGCCTGCTCTTCTTCTTCAACCTGGTCAATATCCGATTCTTGAAGACGCTGGACCCTGCCACCCGGGTCAAGGTCTTTCCCGCGTTGATGAAGCCAGCGCTCTTCTGGTTCCGTTACAGCGCTTTCGTCACTGTCTTTGCGGGAATCTGGTATTGGATGACGATCGTTAGCGCGGACCTGCGCAATGCCCGCGCGCTCCATCCCGAAGAGCACATCAGCGGGGCCATGGCCATTGGCGGATTCTTCTTGATATGGACGCTCGCGTGGTTCCTGTGTTCGCTTGCCACCATGAAAGGCCGCCTGCACATCCTTCCAATACTCATCGTGTATGCGGTCATTATCTCCATCGCCAGCTATGCATATGTCAGCTTGAACTCCAACGGATGGGAGAGCAATCGCTTGTTGTGCATCGGCATCGGCGGCGGCATGGGGTGGGTGATGATTTTCAACGTTTGGGGCATCATCTGGCGTAATGCAAAGAAACTGATCCGCTGGACCGAACAAAGCGCGGCCGATGGTTCGGCGATGCCACCTGCAGCCGCATTCCTCGCCAATGAGAACTTAGTGGTCTCCAGTGCGAATTTTGCGCTTTCACTGCCCATGCTGTTCTTCATGGGCGCGGCCAGCCATTTGCCTCTCTTCGGTCTGTAACGATGATGACCTCCGATCGGGCATGGTGGAAGCATTCGGCGACTCGCGCGGTAATGCTGCTATTACTGTTATCGGTTGCCATCAATGGCGCGCTCATCTTTAAGCTCTATCGCTTTCAGCAACGCTTCGACGCCATCACCGCGCCCCCGGTTCCCAGCCTTGAGATTGGTGAGGCCATGCCCGCGGTCAAGGTCATCAGCCTGGAGGGGCAACCCCAGACCTTAGCTCCTGAGGGAAAGCTGCTTTTTGTCTTCACGACTACCTGCCACGTCTGCATGGAGAATTTCCCCAACTGGCTCGCGCTAGAGAAAAAAGTTGGCAGCGACAAGGTCCTCTATCTCTCGCTGGACCTGCCCGACGCCACTCGCCAATATGCGAAACAGCGTGGTATCGAGTCGCGAACGTTGCTAGTTGCCGAGCCCGCGGAACGGGTCCGCATGAAGATCTACCGTGTACCTCAGACCATCGGCGTCCAGAACGGGAAGGTCGCGGCCTTCGGTATCGGGGTCCTCCGCCCAGAGCAGCTACAGGCTTTGGGGCAGTGGCCGGCCTGCCCCGCGGAATCCTGCACTTCCGGACTCCCAAATCAGTAGCTAGTGTTTAGACTGAGACGGCCATACCATTATTCATATATGCCGGAACCATTGTTATAAATAACCGTAAGCTACCTCCGTAAAATCCTCGCCGAGTCTCGAACTTTCAATCACTTACAAAACAGTGCTTTCGGCCACTAAGTTGCATTGGAATAGTCACAGTTTCCCCATTCCAGACACGACATTTTTCCCAGCTTCAGATCGCAAAACATTTCAGGAGGAACAGATGGAAGTCAATTTTCGCCGCAAAATGAGTGCACTTGCGGCCATTTTCGGCATGCTGTTATTGCTAAGTGTGCCGCTGCTGGCGCAAACCACCTTGGGCCGCATCTCGGGTGTCGTTACCGACCCGAGTGGCGCAGTCGTCCCTAACGCCAAGATCACGGCCACGAACGAGGAAACGAAGCAGGAAGTGTCCACGACCTCTTCGGGTTCCGGCTCCTATACCTTTCCGCAGATTCCAGCCGGAGTCTATACGGTGAAAGTTGAAGCCGCTGGAATGAAGGTGGCGTCATTCACAGCCGTGAAAGTCGACATCGGCCGTGAATACTCGCTGAATGCCAAGTTGGAGTTGGGCACCTCCGCCGAGACGGTAGAAGTGGTCGCCGGCGCCGAGTTGGTCAACACCTCGACGTCGGAGATCACCAACACCGTCACCATGGCGCAGGTACGCGAATTACCTCTCCGCAGTCGTGACCCCATTTCGCTGGTACGTGCGCAGGTCGGCGTACCCGCCATTTTCGACAAGGCGAATGCCGCCATCAACGGTGGCCGCCCGGGATGGACGTCGGTGACCCAGGACGGCATCAACATCCAGGACAATTTCATTCGCGTCAATGGTTTGGATTTCGTACCTAATCGTCCTACTTCAGACAATGTCGGTGAATTCAGCATTACCTCGAACAACCAGGGCGCAGACAGCGCCGGTGGCTCTTCGCAGGTAAAGTTCAAGACGGATGCGGGTGGTAACGCCTTCCACGGCAGCGTGTATGAGTTCAACCGTAATTCCTTCTTCGGCGCCAACAGCTATCGCAATAAAAATGTCATTGCTCCGGTGACGGTGCTTCCGAAGCCGTTCCTGAACCGTAACCAATTTGGGGGTCGGCTCAGCGGTCCCTTCATCAAGAACAAGTTGTTCTTTTTCGGCTATTACGAGAACTACCGCGAAGCAGCGCAGCGCAATTCGACCAAGACGATTCCGCGTAACGACGATCTCCTAGCTGGGGTGTTCCGCTACACCGCTGGCGGGGTTGATCGGGTCGTAAACGTGGTATCGCTTGCAGGGCTCACGCCGGGCACGGTTACGCCGCGCACCGTCAATTCGGTGATCCAGTCGCAGATCCTGGCCAAGGTGGCACCAGCGGCGAATGCCAACCAAACATCAACCAACTTGAACACCCGCCCATACGCTTTCAGTCAATCGGACCGTAACATCCGGCACTTCGCGGGTGGTCGCGCCGACTATGAATTGAATGCCAATCACCATTTCGAAGGCACGTACAAGTGGACCATCGAGACCGATGACCGCACCGACATCGATGTAGTCAACGTAGCTCCCCTGGCTTTCACGCAATCGGAAGTGCGGTTTTTTGTCGGTGCTTGGCGCTGGACGATAAATCCCCGCATGCAGAACGAACTTCGCATGGGTGGAAACCAAGCTCCCGCAGACTTCCGGACCAAGGAGAATTTTGGCAGCAACATCATCGGCGGCGTGGCGCTGATCTCGGATCCCGTGGTCACTTTCATGCCCCAGGGTCGTAACACGCGCACCTACAACTACATCGATAACTTCTCGTGGGTACGCGCAAACCACTCCATGGCGTTCGGAGGGCAATTCCAGAATGTGCGTATCACTCCCTACAACTTCCAAGGTGGTAGCGGCCCGCTCCCGGTCCCCCAAGTCAATCTCGGGTACACCTCGACGGATCCCAATGCCTCCCAGGAGATTCTGACGGCGGCGAACTTCCCGGCCGGCATCGATCAGACTAACCTGGCAAATGCAAACGCGCTCCGCGCATTCCTGACGGGGTGGGTCACTTCGGCGCAGCAGTCCTTTGACGTGACCAGCAAGACTTCGGGTTTCGTGAGCGGTGTGCCCAATATCCGCGACTTCACCTTGAATAACTTTTCCTTCTACGCGAAAGACGACTGGCGCATCCTGCCCAACCTGACCTTGAATTATGGTCTGAAGTGGGATTTCTGGTCTCCGCTGCGCGAAGATAACAACCTGCTCCTCTTACCGGTCCTGACCGGGACGATTGATCAGACGGTCCTGAATCCGGCCGCTACGGTGGATTTCGCTAAGGGTGACCTTTACGAAAAAGACCTCAACAACTTCAGCCCGTCGTTCGGTTTTGCCTGGGATCCGTTTCGCAATGGCAAAACTTCGGTCCGCGGCGGCTATACGCTCGTGTTCGTGAATGACGAGATTGCGACCTCGGTCCGCAATGCCGCCAATAACAATCAGGGACTGTCATCCGGAAATGTTGTCGGCAGCCTCTTCCAGCCTCTCGCAGCCACTCCTCCGGCCGTTCCGGCTCCGGCATTCGTAACCCCACCCAGAACCCTGGCGCAGCAGATGGCGATCGCCAACTCTGCAGCCGCGATTTTCGGTGTGGCCAGCGACTTCGCCACTCCCTACATCCACCAGCTCAACTTTGGGATCCAGCGTGAGCTTCCGGGTGACATGTCGGCCGAAGTCCGCTACGTAGGCACGCTGGGCAAGAAGCTCATCCGTGGCTACGATCTCAACCAACAAACGGGCACTCTGGACAACGCTCTGGTGGCCGAACTCAACCTCGCGCGCCAGAACACCTTCGCGTGCTCGGCGCTATACAGCACGACGGCCGGCGCTTGTCCCGTGAATGCTACCTCTCTGCCGATCCTGGCAGGTAGCTCCTTCAACGGAACGGGCAACGCGCTCGTGCCGGTGGCCCAGCGGGCGAATACCACCTTGCGTAATGCTCTCCAGCAGAATGCGTACGGTGCGTTCATCGACAGCATGCTTAACAGCACTGCCAACCGTACGACTTTCCCCAACGCACTGCGCTTCCTGCCTAACTCGTCGATCTATATTGCCGATGTGTTGGGCAATGGCGGCACGTCGACTTACCATGGACTGCAGACGACGCTTCGGCGCCGTATGAAGAATGGTCTCTTCGGCGAAGTGAACTATGCATGGAGCAAAACTACCGCGAACGTTGCCGGCAATTCTCAGGCGCGTCTTGAGACATTGCTCGACAACAACCGACCGCAACTGGAATTACGGGTTTCGGACTTCCACGTAGCTCATGTGATCAATGGATCCGCAATCTATGAGCTGCCGTTCGGCCGGGGTAAGCGCTGGGCAAACGCCAACAACCTGCTCGACAAAGTAGTGGGTGGCTGGCAGATGAGCGGTGTCTTCGGGTGGCAATCCGGTGCGCCGTTCTCAATCCTTTCGGCTCGCGGCAGCTTCAACCGTGCGGGACGCTCCGGGTTAAACCGGGCTTCCAGCAATTTAAACCGCCACGAGATCCAGAATCTGTTGGGCGTCTACCGCGGCACCGGGCAACCGGGCGGCGGCACGCTGGGCGTTCTTTACTGGATCAATCCACAGGTACTGTGCCCTACGGGTGGTGTAGGTTGCTCCGCGGGCGCCGCTGTTGGGTCTGACAATCTGGCGAACACTCCAGCAACATCGTTCGACCAGGTTTTCTTTAACCCGAAAGGTGGCGATGTGGGTAACCTCGGCATTAATGCCTTCACGGGCCCTTCGCAGTTCAACGTTGATCTAGGCCTGAGCAAAAAGACGAAGATAACGGAGCGGGTGAACGTTGAGTTCCGCTCGGAGTTCTTCAATCTTACCAATCACACCAATTGGTTCATGGCTGACATCAATAACAACATCAATAGCACTGCTTTTGGGCAGATCAATCCTAGCAACGTCAACGTCGCGGCGCGGGTGTTGCAGTTCGCTCTCAAGCTGAACTTCTAAGTTGGTTCAGCTCTTTCCCTGGGGTGGCTTCGGCCACCCCAGTTTTTTTTGCTCTCGCCATTTGCGCACGACGTTGCCTTGATTCCGACCGGCAGGGTCTAGTCCCGACCTCCGTGATCTGATGTAGAATTCACTTATCTTTTTATGAAGAAGTTGGCCCCTACCGCGACGGCGACTCCGGCGCCAAGCAAAAGAACTTCCGTCCCCATGCTCGACCTCTCCCGGCAATACGCCTCCATCCGCCCGGAGATTGAAGCTGCGGTACTCGACGTCTGTGCCTCCCAGCAATACATCCTGGGAAAGGAGGTCACAGAGTTTGAAAAAGAATCCGCTGCCTACCTCGGCGTGAAGGAAGCCGTGGGCTGCGCCAGCGGTACGGACGCGCTCTGGCTAGCCCTCATGGCCTCCGGGATCCAGCCCGGAGATGAGGTATTCACCACGCCTTTTAGTTTTTTTGCCACCGCCAGCAGCATCGTGCGGGCAGGCGCCAAGCCCGTCTTCGTCGACATTGACCCCGAGACACTGAACATAGACCCCTTAGCCATTGAGGCGCGACTCGAACGTAGCCATTCAGCGCGGATCAGAGGCATCATGCCGGTACACCTTTACGGTCAGTGCGCCAACATGGATGACCTCAACCGGATCGCCGCGGAGCGCAAGATTGCGGTCATTGAAGATGCCGCGCAAGCCTTTGGCGCCACTTGGCGCGGGCGCCGCGCCGGCGACCTGGCTGCGGCCGCCGCCTTCAGCTTTTATCCCACCAAGAACCTGAGCTGTTATGGCGACGGCGGTCTGATCACCACGAATTCCAAGTCCATTGCCGACCACCTCCGCCGGCTCCGGGCCCACGGCAGCAGTCGCCGCTACTATCACGAGGAGCTCGGATGGAACAGCCGGCTCGATTCCCTGCAAGCCGCCATCCTGCGGGTGAAGCTACGCTATATCGACGAATGGAACGCGGCCCGCGCGAAACGCGCCGGGGCCTATGACCTTTTGCTGAAGTCCGCCGGATTACTCGGCGCAAAAGCGAAGCCCGGCCCGGTGCGGCTGCTGGCGCGCAGTCCGCAGTCCAATCACATCTTCCATCAGTATGTCGTGCGGGTCCCGCGCCGCGATGAGCTCCGGGAATTCCTCACCGGCCGCGGCATTGGCTCAGAGGTCTATTACCCGGTGCCGCTGCACATGCAGCAATGTTTTATTTATCTGGGATATCGCGAGGGAGACTTGCCCGTGAGCGAGCAGGCCGCCAAAGATGTGATCGCGCTGCCTATGTTCCCGGAGCTTACTTCAGACGAGCAGGCCCAAGTGGTCAGCGCCATTGCTGAGTTCTATTCCTAGAAACTAGCTAGCGGCAAGGACCGGGACGTGTCCCTGCCGCGCCAGGCTAGAGCGAGTGAGCCAAGGCCAGGTGCCTAGGCAGCTTTTCTCGCTCTGGGTTTCTTATTCGGACCTCTTGCTACACGTGGCGATCGCGCGACATCGCCATCCTTATCTACGAAATAAAGATAGCCGTCTTCGCGCTTTACCGCGTTTTTGTGCAGGATCTCCGAATTACTATCACCTGCCTTCGCCTTCCGGCATACGTTTCCTTCGCCGTCGATGAAGTACAGGTAATTTTTATAGTCACGCTCGAGATGGATTTGGTTCACTTTCTCAGCCATGACCCGTTGGATTCAGCCCAAACGCGGCTTGCTGCCTGCGGATGGCCTGCTTTTACCTACCTAAGTAAAGATTTTTCTCGGAAGCGGTCTGAATAGCTCTCCTAGGGCCGCTTTGCCCCAGGCTTAGGCGAAGTCGAGGTCGCGGGAGCGACCTTAGAGCCAAATTTTACGGGCGTTCCCTCTACTACCCGCTTCACCATCACTCCGGTCATCCGATACTTTCTTTCCTGGACGTTCCCCCCCGGGTCCTTGGCGCGCAGCACAAAAAACGGGTTGCCGTCTTCCTTACCCGCGCGGAACGGCAGTTCGCCCTGCAAATGCTCCCGATAAGCCGTCTCATACCGCGTCCGCTTGGTGTTCCAGGTAAAGACCCGGACCTGATTGAAGTCGAACGGCAGGCCATCCTTGTTCTCCGACAGCAGAACCAAGTACTGCGGCACCAGTTTGTCGCCGGATTCGCCGTGCTCGGGGACCTCGCTCAGCACGTAACTGGCGACGATCCTTTGACCTTCCGCATACTGGGCCACTTCGAGCGGGATCTCCACGTCCATCATCCGGCCCAGTATCCAACCGACGCGCTTGCGGCCATCGCGCACCAGCCACCAGTCTTCCATGGGAACGGCGGGGGCTTCCGGGGCTGCCACCTTAGACTTGGGGGCCGCGGCAGGCTTTGCCGGCTCATCGTCATCGTCCTCTTTGGCTTTCTCCTTGTCCGCCTTATCTTCTTCCGCCGGTTCGGCCACCTTGGGCGCCGGTTTAGGTGCCACCTTGGGCGAGGCAGTGCGCTTCAGCAGCTCCAGCCGCTCGCCTTCTTTCAACTGGTAAAGAGTCTCGCCCTCGCGCGCGGGGGTCACGTGCATGTTCACAATGCGACGCGTGAGCGCGGTCGCCTGGGAGGCGTTCCCGGCATTTTGCTGCGCCAGGCGCTGATAGCTGTCAAAGACGTCCTGTCCCACCAGATAGCGTTGCGGGATCCAGCCTTCTTTGTTGTCGTCGGTGCGCACTTTGACGAAGCGTTTGTTGCCGCTGCGTTCCAGTACGCGCACCCGGTCGCCATTATTCAGGAATGCGACCTTGTTATAGACGGCGGCCACGCGGTCACGCAGCGCGATGGAGGGCGCGGTGATGTATCCATACTCGGCGTTGTCTTTATCCTGCCCCCCGCAGCCGGCGATCAAAAAGCTCAATACGCACAAGCCGCCCGCCGTTCGCATGACCTGCGAGAAACCGATGAGAGTAAAGATGGGATGGAGCAAGGTTTTCAAGGCTGAGTAACGATTCTATCAGCAGCGACCGGCGGAAGAATCAGTCGCCGAAACTGATCCCGATCGACTTTGCCATGGTCACCAGCTCGCCGTCGGGCTCAACCGACTTCATCTTGCCTACGGCCTCGGCGATATCGACGCTCTGGATCCTGGTCTCACGCAGGCAGACCATCTGGCCGAATTTGCCTTGCGCGATGAGGTCCACAGCCGCCACGCCGAAGCGTGTGCTTAGGATGCGGTCGAAGGGTGAAGGCGATCCGCCGCGCTGGATGTGCCCCAGCACCGTGACCCGCGTCTCGCGCTTCATGCACATGGCGAGCGCGTCGCCGATCTGGTTGCCGGCGCCGGTCATGCGCGGCACCTCGCGCTTCTCGTTGGCATAGCTCATCACCAGGTCGGTGGGGCCCTTCACCCCTTCCGCCACCACCACGATGCTGAAGTGTTTTCCCATGGCCTCCCGCTGCCGCATGAACTGGCAGATCTTCTCGATGGAGAAGGGGATCTCCGGGATGAGGATCACATGGGCTGCTCCTGCAATGCCCGCTTCCAGCGCGATCCATCCCGCATCACGCCCCATGACCTCGACCACCATGATGCGATGATGCGATTCGGCCGTGGTATGGATCTTGTCGATGGCGTCCGTCGCCGTATGCAGGGCCGTATCAAAGCCGAAGGTGATCTCCGTCGCCGAGAGGTCGTTGTCGATGGTCTTCGGTACCCCGACTATCGGCAAGCCCTTGTGAAATAAGTCGAGCCCGATCTTCTGCGAGCCGTCCCCGCCGATCACGATCACCGCATCCAGCCCCAGCGCCTTCGCGTTCTCAATGACTTGGGTGGAAATGTCTTTGACGACTTCTTTTCCGTTTTCCGTGAGCTTGTACTTAAAAGGGTTCCCGCGATTGGTCGTCCCCAGGATAGTTCCGCCGCGCGGCAGGATCCCGCTTACATCTTTCAGCGTCAGCGGGCGCGCTTTTTTCTTCTCCGGATAGATCAATCCATCGAAGCCGTCTTCAATGCCCACGACCTCCCAGTTGTATTTCAGGATGGCGCACTTCACCACCGCGCGGATCACCGCATTGAGGCCAGGACAGTCCCCGCCTCCCGTGCTGATGCCGATCTTCCGTATCTGGGTCATGTTCGCTCGCGAGAAAGAGTTGGAACGGGATTGTACAACACCAGCTGCCAGCCGCCAGCCGCCAGTCGCCAGTAGCCAGTGACAGCCGCCGGTCTTCAGTCGCCAGTCTCCGAAAAAATGAAAACGCATGGAACCAGCTGCGTTGGACCCTACCGGAGTCAGCTTTAGCCTGGATCGCGTAGCGACCATATCGGGGAAAGGGCAACAGCGATTCGGCTTCAGCCGCTGAGGTAAGGATTTTGCTTTCACTGAAGACTGGCGACTGGAGGCGGCAGCTGTTCTGAATATTGGCTGCTACTTAAACGCGATTCCCGCGGGGTTCGTCCCCGCGGAAGCGCTCGTTGCCGGCGTCACCAGCTTTCCGGCCGTCGCGGCATCAATGGCAAATATGGAGACTCCACCGTTGAAGTTCGTAGTGTAGACAAACT
>DATLCI010000074.1:0-5616 GCA_035526435.1 Terriglobales bacterium | reverse complement strand
CGATTACCTCCGTAACTTGGCCGCGCGCAACGGGAAGACTAGGCTGCCTGCAAGCGGCCGTGAGGCTTTTTGCCGATTAAAGCCGCCGCAAGTTCGTGTTAAGATTCGGCTCGCAAACGAAGCCAAATCCACCCGGTTTTTGAGGCTGGCAGTCAGCACGTCCGTGGGTCCCCATGTCACCGTTCTCATTCTTAGCGCGCGGAAATCTCGCTGATCATGCCAAGCAATTGACGCTGGGCAGCTACACGCCGGAGCTCACCCTCGAAGGGCTGCAGACCGGCGTGGACAATGTCCGCACGGACGTTTACCTCAGCCCGAGATTCAATGAGATCGCCCGCCAGCACCTGATGCGGTTGCTGGCGAAGTATGGGAACGTGGAAGACTTCCTGGTGGAGGATGCATTCTCCCGCCCGATCAACAGCGGCCCGGTGGCATCCGGAAGGGCGACCGGATTCATCGGCTCGCCGAAAACGACGCCTCCACCGGCTGCAACCCAGACGGGCAAATTCTCGGTGGCCAAGCCGATCGAGCCGGCGGACTTCAAGAAGGCGCTGGCCGACCTGCATACGACCGCGCTGAATCGCGCGAAGAATGACGGGAACATCAGCCTCGACCTGCTGGCGCGGCTGGCCATCATCAAATACCTGCGCGCGGAAATGCTGGCGCAGTTCAGCCAACTGCTGGAGCGGTGCCGGGCAAAATTAAAGAGCTATGAAGGGCCGCGCAACGTCATCGCGCCCAAGGGCGTGGAGATGCGCGACCGTTTTGCGCGCCTGCAGATCAGCAAGAAGTCCGTGCTGCGCAAAGCCGGACTCGACCTCTTCAGCACGCTGCGTGAGATCGAGAAAGAAACCCTGGCAAGGCTGCGGCGTTCGCTGCTGGGCGATACCGACGCCGCCACCTACGACCTCTTCCTGAACCGCCTGCTATTCACTGAAGACGGGCGCGACGACTTCCTGAATGCCGAGTTCTACGTGATGTTGGGCAATTACGATCGCGATCCCGACCGCTTTCAGGCGATGCTGGAATTTGCTATTGCCTTCGTGAAGTCGCTCAACGTGCTGCCGGCGGGCACGTCCGACGAGGACAAAGCCATCGACCAGATGCTCAACGTGCCGGAAAACGCGCAGGAGCTGATGGCGGGCGGAACGCCGGATGAATCCAACGCCCGCGGCAAAGCGCAGCGCGCGCTGCTCAACGGCTGGGTCGAGTTCCTGGAAAGAGAGGGCGTGATGGATTACGTCCTGGCGTCGTATGAGGCGGTGCCGCTGCTGGCGCAGTACTCACCGCCGATCAATCCGCAGCAGCTCAAGAACGCCATCATCTCCAAGACCGAGCGCAAGCGGGTGGAGACGCTGCTGGATGAGCACGGCAAGATATCGCCGGACGGGCTGCACAGCGCGGTGAAGAAATTGGAATCCGCCAAAGGCCACGACCGGGCTAAGCTGGCGGGAAGGTACTTTGGCGACTTCCTGCGTTATCACCGCGACCTGCGGCGCTTTGAAGCACTGCTCTCGGCCATGGACACGGTCAACGTCATCAGCAATGACAAGCTGCGCGAGCTCTCGGCCATCAACAACACGCTGTATGAATTCATGTTGCCGGAGGAGCAGAAGCAGTCTGACCATACCGTCGTCAGCCACGTGATCCTCAAGGCCGACATCCGCGACAGCACCACGCTCACGCGCACGCTGTACGAGCGTGGATTGAATCCGGCGTCCTATTTCAGTCTGAACTTCTTTGATCCGGTGAACAAGCTGTTGCCGAAATACGATGCGACTAAAGTGTTCATCGAGGGCGACGCGTTGATCCTGGCGCTGTTTGACCGCGAAGGTGAACAGAATTTTGCCGTTGCCAAAACCTGCATGCTGGCCAAGGAGATGGTGCAGATCGTCCGCGCGTATAACGAGCAGTCCCAGAAACAAGGACTCCCCACGCTGGAGCTGGGGCTGGGCATCTGCTTCCAGGATTCGGCGCCCATGTACCTGATGGACGGCACGCACCGCATCATGATCTCGAAAGCGCTGAATGAGAGCGACCGCCTCTCCGGATGCAGCAAGGGCGCGCGGAAGTATTTGCAGAACGCTGAGGCCACTCCGTTCAACGTGTACAGCTTTCAGACGGTGGAGGACAAAGATACCGGCGGCATTCCCGATGAGTTCCTCATCCGCTACAACATTGGCGGCATCCACATCAATGGCGCGGCCTTTGAGAAGCTGCAAAAAGAGATCTCATTGAAGGAACACATGGTCGAGTTGGCCATGCCGTACGGCCACCAGAAAGTAAAGCTGTTCAGCGGCATGGTGCCGGTGGGCCAAGGGATCTTCCATAAGATCATCGTGCGCGAAGGCCACATTCCCCATGTGGACTTCCAGGATTACACCCTCAAGAAGTGGACGGACAAGAATTATTACGAGGTAGTGATCAATGAATCCATCTATCAGCAGATGGAAAAGGAATTCCAGACGGCGAGCTTTGCGTGAGGCTGCCTTTTGTTCACCACAGAGGCAGAGAGACACGGAGAAGAGCTAGTACCGCTCATTTCACTCGCGACGCGCTCAAAGAAAATCGACGCTAAAATCCTGTCATCCTGCGGGCTTTGAACGGCACGCTCACCACCGCTTCTAAATCGACCGCCACCCCATTCTTCATCGCAGGACGAAAGTGCCAGCGCACCAGCGCTTTCATAGCATTCTCATCGAGACGCTCGTGGATGCCTTGCAGCAGGCGCACCTCCCCGACGCTGCCGTCGGCATGGATGACGGCGTAGAGCGTGACCACGCCCTCCACCTGCTCTTTGATCAAGTCTGAGGGATAGGCAGGGTCCACTTTGTTCATGACCGTAGGCGTAGAGAGCTCGCCCTGCTCGTGACTTTCTTTCAATTCGGCAAAGCGGATGATCCAGCTTCCTCCGGACGAAGTGAGGTTCGCCATGTTTAGGCTCATCGAGTAGGACTTGCGTCCGCCAAACACCTGGTTCTCGATCTTGCGGTCTTCCTTGTTCGCCGGCGGATAAAGCGGGACTGGTGGCCGGTCATAACGCGTAAAAGGAGACGTAGCTTTCGGCGCTGCGGGTGGCGCGGCTGCCGCGACCACTGGGCCAGTGGGCGCGGTGGTGGAGCCACCCGTCACTGAGATTCCGGGCACAGACGAGGCGCCATTCCCGTTTCCACCCGCCGCCGCCGCTCTGGAATCATTGGTGCCAGTGCCATTTTCCGCGGGACCGCCCGATGCCGGAAGGCTCGGCGTGCCGGCCGCGCCGGCGCGTCCGGTGGGAGATGCGGCGAATACTCCGCTGCGGCTTCCGTCAGGAACCTTGATGTCGCCTGCGGGAGGGGTAGGACGGACACTCAACGAGAGCAACTGTCCGGCGGCTTGCTGCCCGGTGCTGGGTGCGCCTAACGATGGGGGCGGCGGAACCGCATTTTGCGCGCCTTTGCTCAACTCTGATCCCGATACCGACCGTTGCAGCGGTAGATCGAGCTTGGGTGCAGGCTGAACTGCGTCCGGCGCGCTCGCCAGCGTAAGATCGCTGCGTTTTGTCTTGAGCGCGTCAAGCTCCGGCTGCGACTCCGCGACTTGGATCTTTTCTGTTGCCATCTTGAACCGGTTCTGCTGGCGGAGTTGAGAGGTGTCAGGCGCGGGCTGCACCGGAGTGAACGTCATCTTCGGCAAAGTGACTTGCGATCTCAATGCAGCCACGGGCGGCGCGGGAACGGTCGTCCACACCATCATGTTCGGCAGCGGCACTTCCTGGCGCAGCACCTTCGGGTGCGGCGGATTCATGATGGTCTGGGTACTGTTGTCGGCGTTCGTAGGGACGGAGATGATCTCCTGCTTCGCAAGTTCGGGCTCACCCTTCCGCGCCTGTTTTGCTTTCGGCGCAGGCGTGGAGTTCACGATGGGCGGCAACTCTTCAGCGACGCGGTAATACGTGATGGTGGTATGCAAGTACTGGTCTTGCAGCTTAGGTTGGCGCGCGAACCAGAGGTGTCCGGTGGTATAGATCAGCAGGATGAGTCCGAGGTGCATGCTGCCGGACTGCAGAAAATTCTTCCACGGCAGCGGGCGGTTGACGAAGACGTCTGGCCAAAAGGTGGCAGGTCGCGAGGTTAGGACGAGTGGAGTCGGCTCGCGGCGTAGCAGGATATCCGCCAGATTGGCAATGAACACCGGCCAGAAGGGCTCCCAGGCGACGAGCAGGTCCGGAGCGAGCTGGGGCGCTGTGGAGGGGGCACCCTCCTGCTGGTATTGCTGCTGCTTGGACGCAGGGGCCATAATGGTGCGATGGGGCGATTATAGTCCGGATAAACAGAGCGGAATCTCAGTCGAACGCATCAAATCAGGAAGGAATCTTCCACCCTATGATGACGCTATCCCTAAGGCAAAGGCCTAAGGCCGCCGCCCTTTTGACCATGCTGCTGGTGGCCGTGACCTCCGCAGCGGTACAGAAACCACCTGCCGGCGCACCGGCGGTGAAGGCCGACGTGAGCGGCATGTACACGTTCCTGCAAGAGGGCGAGTTCGTGCAGATCAACGTGGAAGCGCAGTCCCGCCAGTTCACTCCAGGGCCAGACCTGCGTGACAGATCCAGCATGAAGGTGGAGACGATGCCCGATGGGAAGTCGGCGACGGTGAATGCGGTCTATAGTCCGCCCACGCCGGCGAAGAGTGGCGAGCCGATGGAGAAGCCGCGGACGGTCACCGGTTTTGTCTCCCGCTTTGGCGATCTGGAGAGTGATAAAGGTTCATTCCTGGACCACTTTTTCACCAAAGGGACGTTGGACGGGAATGAACTCAGTTTCACTACGAAGACTATCCACGGCGTGTCGTTTGAATTTAAAGGCAAGATCGAGCGTGGCCCGGCCAAGGCCCCGGCAGAAGAGGGTTATTACGTGATCCGCGGAACGCTGAAGCGGATCATCGTGGACGCAGGCACCAAGAAGACTTCATCGCAATCCCGCGAGGTGGTGCTGAAGTCTTTTCCTGACTTGGACACGGACGAGGGCCCCAGCTACTGATTCCCTCGCGCCTGCGCTGATTTTGTTTGCGACGGATGATGCCTGCTCAGTGCCCTTCTGATTCGAGGAATTTTTCCGCTTCCATCGCGGCCATGCACCCCGTTCCGGCGGCGCTGATTGCCTGGCGATAGCGACGGTCCTGCACGTCGCCGCTGGCGAATACGCCCGGGACCTTGGTCAAGACGTAATCCATGGTCTTGAGGTAGCCGTCGGCGTCGGTGTCGAGCTGTCCATTGACCCACTTAGCATTGGGCACGTGGCCGATACCGAGGAACATGGCGCTGGTGGGAAAATCGTGGACTCTGCTTGTCTTCACATTCTTCAGCTTGAGCGCGGTGACTTCCTTTTGGGAAACGTCCATCACTTCCTCCACGACGGTGTCGGTGAGGAAATGGACCTTGGGATGGTTCTGCGCGCGCTCCAGCATGATCTTGGAGGCGCGGAAATGGTCGCGCCGATGAATGAGCGTGACTTTGCTGGCAAAGCGCGTAAGGAAGAGCGCTTCTTCCATGGCGGAATCGCCGCCCCCGATCACCGTGATCTCCTTGCCACTGAAAAAGAATCCATCACAGGTAGCGCAGGAGGAGACGCCATG
>DATLCI010000055.1:0-9340 GCA_035526435.1 Terriglobales bacterium | reverse complement strand
TTCAACTTGGCGGCCGCGCCAATGCGGACGATCCAGATGGACCGGTACTGGCGCTTCTTCTGTTTGCGTCCGGAATAGGCGAACTTGAGTCCGCGCTCGACGGCTTCTTCGGCTGCCTGGTAGAGCTTGGATTTGGTGAGGAAGTATCCGCTGGCACGCTTGAGGATCTTCTTACGGTAATTCTTGCGTTTATTTCCACGTTTTACGCGAGGCATGGGTTTTTTATTCCAGGGCTCCGGCGCTTCGCTTCTGCGCCCTCACGCTTTGCTCGCGCTGGTAGGCGCTCGCTCCGCGTTCACCCCTTTTCCTTTTCTGAGCGTTTCGCTCGATTGTTTGTGCGGCTGGAGGTAAAGAACTGAGTCTGACCTCTTCACTCGCTGTTTCCTGAAGCGCCGTTCGTTCGTCTACGTTGACGTCCGCCGCAGCTTCGGTCCCTGATCCTAGTCTTCAAGACTAGTACGGGATCATGCGTTTGATCTTTGGAGCATCGGCATCGCTTACCAGACCGTCAATATCGAGCTTGCGCTTGGTCTTGGTGGTCTTGCTGGTCAGGATGTGGCGGGCGAAGGCGTGTCCACGCTTGACTTTGCCAGTGGCGGTCTTGCGGAAGCGCTTTTTCGCGCCGCTATGGGTCTTTAGCTTGTAAGCCATAACGAACCTTGATTCCTAGCTACTGATTGTTGGAGAGTGCCACTGAAAACCAGCCCATACAGGCGGTTAAAGCAGGCTCGGCACGTGGGTTAAGTATATCAGAAACAGCCGTTTGCCGAGTCTACGGCGAACAGGAAATGAAAAAGGCGACTGGCGGCGCCTTTCTGCAATCTTCTATCGTTCTAGCCGGTCTGCGCTGGTGGAGCCTGCGGAGAGGGCGGCTTAGGAGGCTTCGGCGCCTTGGCTTTCACCGCGACCTGCTCTTTGCGGGGGACCAGGATGGCATGCATGGTATTGCCTTCCATGCGGGGCGCGAATTCTACCTGACCCTTATCTGAGATCTCGCGGATGAGGCGGTCGAGGACGTCGCGTCCGAGGTTACGGTGGGCCATCTCTCTGCCCTTGAAGCGGAGGCTGGCTTTGACTTTGTCGCCATCGTCGAGGAAGCGCAGCACGTGGTTCTTCTTAGTGACGAAGTCGTGCTCATCCACGTTGATGGAGAACTTTACTTCCTTGATGACGATGTTCTTCTGGGTCTTTTTAGCGGCCTTTTCCTTTTTTCCCATCTCGTAAAGGAATTTGCCGTAATCCTGAATGCGGCAGACTGGGGGCTGCGCGGTAGGTGAGATCTCCACGAGGTCGAGGCCTCGTTCTTTGGCTAATTTGATCGCTTCGAAGACGGGCAGGACGCCGACTTGGCCACCATCTGCGTCGATGACGCGGACTTCCTTCGCGCGGATGCGGTCATTGATGCGGATAAAACGCTTATCGATTGGAGCCTCCCCTAGAAGAACTCAGGATGCAAAGTATAGCATGCGGGCAGGCTGGGTAATACGCAACGCGGAGGCGCGGAGTAAGCCTCGAATGCGCTACTTGGTTGTGTGGACGGGCATGGCGCAAACCGCGCCTTCGGTGAAGTCCGCACTGCCAATATTGAAGACCCGGTTAAACCGGGCGCGGTAATTTTCAAACGCTGCGGCGCCTGCGAGCTCCACCAATTCCGGATAGGTGAAATGCTTTTCCAGCCGGGCAAAGAGTTCATCGGAAACGTTCGTCGGCGCGCCTGACATCCGATCGACAAGTTCCAGCGCAACCTTTTCGCGTTCCGAGAAATTGGAGCTCGAAGCAAACTGATTCAGCTCGAGAAGCTGCGCCTCGGTAATGCCTTGTTTTCTGCCGACGGCAGAATTGATGTCGAGTCAAAAGGGGCAGCCGATCAGCGCCGAAGCCCGGAGAAAGACGAGAGTCTTGAGCCTGGGATCAAGACGGCCGCCTTGAACCGCCGCGCTGAGATTGGTGTAACCCCAGAGCAGTTGCGGATGGTTGGAGTAAACGCGATTGGGGTCGATGTCCTTGCCCAATCGTCCCCGGACAGCACGTTTCACGAATGAATAAAGCAGCTTGCCGAAGAAGCTGAAGCTGGTGGCCTCGCGGACGCGAGGATTGGGAGTCATTGGAGCAACTCTCCGGACAGACCGGTCTGGGTAAGGCCAGTGATGGAGGCTCGAACAAGTTGATTCGGGAAATGGCCGCCAGCAAGGTGAAGCTTCAAAAAATTATTGGTCAGCGCTTCGGTGGATCCATCCGAAGTGCCGTGCAAGGTGATGGCCTCGAGGACGCGCCCGACAAACTGCTGACGGAAGGCGCGATTCTTTTCTGCGATCAAGTCGCGAAGAATGCGGTTCCGCTCCCGGGCGAGATGAATGTCCACGTGATCCGGCATCTTTTCTGCGGCGGTGCCGGGGCGTGATGAGTAGGTGAAGACATGGAGATAAGTGAATGGCAGCTCCGCGATGAACCGGCGATTCTCTTCGAACAGTTCATCGGTCTCGCCAGGAAAGCCCACCATCACGTCAGCGCCGATGGCGGCATGGGGCATGGCGGCCCGGATGCGCTTGATGCAGTCAGCGTAATGCCAGGGGCGATACTTCCGGTGCATCATCCGTAGCACCCGGTCACTGCCGGACTGCAGGGGAACATGCGCATGCTTGCAGATGCGTTTGGAGCAGGCCATCAAGCGGATCAGTTCGGGCGACCAGTCCATTGGCTCCACGGAGCTGATGCGGAGCCGTTGCACGTCCGTTCGATCAAGGATGGACGAGACTAATGTCTCCAAGCGGGCGGGAGCGGGGAAATCGCGGCCCCAGCGACCAAGATTAATGCCGGAGATGACGATTTCCCGATAGCCGGCGGCCACCAATGCTTCACATTCACCCAAAACGGAATCGAGCGGCAGGGAACGGCTGTTCCCGCGGACAAACGGGATCACGCAGAAGCTGCAGCGGTTGTCGCAGCCGTCCTGGACCTTAAGATTGGGGCGCGTGCGTGCGCCGCCTTCGAAGACCGGGGCAGCCATCAACTCAGTGTGGGCAAAAATATCGCCAACGAATGGGAATGGCGCTTCACCCTTGCTGACCAACTGGCTGACCTGGACGAAATCACGCTTGACATCTATATGGTCGCTATCGCACATAACGGGCCCGTGAGAAACGACGCTGGCCAGACTGGCAACTTGACCTTTATGGGAGTTCCCAACGACATAACTTACACCCGGCATGGCGGCTAGTTCGGCGGGGGCGCGCTGGGCGTAACACCCGGTGACGATGATCTGGCAGTGAGGATTTTCGCGGTGGATGCGGCGAATGGTCGCCCGGGCGTCTGCATCGGCGGCGGCGGTGACCGTGCAGGTATTCAAGACGACGATTTCGGCGTCCGCTGGCGTAGGCGTGCGCGTGAGGCCGCGCTGGACCAGTTGTTGCTCGATGGCGGCGCCGTCCGCCTGGGTGGCGCGGCAACCAAAATTTTCCAGAAAATACGCACTCACAAAGCTGTATTATACAAGCGAGTCCTATACCAACCCGTAGCCTGCAACCGGACAGCGAACTTTTGCATCTGAAGGGCTACGGTACGACATTCACCGTTCCTGAAACCCCTGGAGTCCCTAACATGAAGCGACGCATCCTGCTGGTGGACGATGAACTTGCCATACTGCTCACGTTAAAAGCGATCCTGGAGATCAATGGCTTCGAGGTAAAGACGGCCGCTTCCGCTAAAGAAGCCATCACCACAATGAAGGCCGAAGAGTTCCACATGGTCATCACTGACTTGCGCATGGAGTCTGACACTGCCGGTTATGACGTGATCCGGGCTGCCCGCAAACAGAAGTACGACCCGGCGGTGGCGCTGCTGACGGCGTATCCGTCGCTCGGATCCTCCTGGCAGAATGAAGGCGCCGATTCCATGATGGTAAAGCCGATGAACACCGGCGACTTGCTGCGCCAGATCGAAGTGCTGCTGGTATCCCATGAGGACGCCAAGCAAAAGAAAGCGAAACAAGCGATGAAAGCGGCCCTCCCAAAAGGACCTAAGGCCGCGACCTCGCGGCAGGCCAGCTAGCTACTAGCCCCTAAAATCAAAAACGGCTCCGCGAAAGCGGGGCCGTTTCCTTTTGGACACAAGACCAATGGCGCAGCGCGGGGCGGGGACCCTGGAGGGCGGGTTTAGCCTGCCGTGGCGGTGGAAGTTCGCTTCTGCTGGAAGCATTCCCGGCAAAGCACCGGGCGTCCTTGCGTGGGCTTGAACGGGACCGTGGTCTCCTTGTTGCAGGCAGAGCAGTTAGTACGGGTCTCCACTTTGGCGTGGAAGCCGCCGCGGCCGCCGGAGGCATTGCCGTGCGAAGCGGCGCGTTGTGCCTTACAGTTCTTGCAGCGTTTGGGTTCGTTTTTAAATTGCTTGTCGTGGAAGAAGAGCTGCTCACCGGCGGTGAAGATGAAGTCCTGCGCGCAGTCGATGCACTTGAGAGATTTATCTTGGAATTCCATGGTCCCCACTCTTGGATCACCGTGCTGCATCCTGGCGGAAGGAGACCATCCGCGGCGCTGCCTTGCAAAATAGCGCCTTCCGCGCGGAAGACTTAGCCTGGTTCTCTTGTCTCTTTCCCCGGACTCGGCCCACCACCCTCCGCGTGAAAGGCCGCGTGAGTGGACCCTGCAAACCTGAGTTGCTAAAAGCCTTTGTTACCAAAGCTACGATGACGGGTATAAATGGAAACGGGCGGCATTCTATGTTGGAATGCCGCCCGTTTCAAGCTAATTGTGGAAAAAACTAGTCCGCCTCTTTGCGAGCCTTTTTCCGGTTCCGCTTCCGCGCTAATGCCGCCTTTACGCGCTTCTTTTCGCCGGGTTTCAGGTAGAAGGAATGCCGCTTCACTTCCTTAATGATGTCTTCGGTCTGTACCTTGCGTTTGAAACGGCGCAGGGCGTTCTCTAACGGTTCGCCCTCTTGCACTTTGACTTCTGCCAATGAAATACACCCCCAGCCTTATCCTGATTGGACTTTAATAGTTTTTCAGGTTTCGGGCTTCCCGTCAAAGGCTACTGCAAGGGGATACTGGCCGCGCCAAGGATCCGGCGATCGCGAGCGTCGTGCAGCAGCAGAACGGCGCGTAAATCCTGTAGTTTCCAGCCTTTTTCCAGGGTGAGTTGTGACACCTGATGGTGGGCTTGACCTGGCTGCACCGAACCGGCGGGCTTGATCAAACGCACCACGGCTGCGTGTTTCATGGTTACGCCTTGGTTCTCTCCGGCGCGAACCTGCGTCTCGAGATTGCTTTCGACCAGCAAGATCACAACCTGTGCAGCAGAAGTTACTGCGGGCAGATCGCGGACGTCGCTCTGCAATTCAATCTTTCCCGGAGCAAGTTGTTTTACTGAAAGAGAGATGGCAGCTTTACCCTCGAGCGACGCTTGATGAATCGCAGTCCGAGCTTTCGCCTCGTCGCTGCCAATGAATTCCGTTCGTCCGTCCACTACCATTTGCGGGGTATAGACCTGGTCACTAGCGAACGCGTCAGCGTAGTCATGCTGCCGCTGGGTGAAATCGGGCGACGAGAACCGGTCTTTCCAGCCTTGGTGGTCCCAATAATCGACATGCCAGCCAATAACGATGACATCGGTTCCATCGAGCGACTTGCTCTCCTCCAGACGTCGCAGCAGGGCATCCGCCGGGGGACAGCTGGAGCACCCCTCGGAGGTGAAGAGTTCGACGACCACGGGGCCTTTACCGCCACGAGCTTCAGAACGAGGGATCGACGAAGCTTGCTGCAATCGTGAGACAGCTAACACGATACAAGCTACAGCCACGGTCGCCAGGATGAAGGAGCGGATCATGAGATCAGTACGTCCTACTAGATGGAGGACGTCGACAAAAGTTGCGGATAAATATTTAAAACTTTAACCGAAGTGAGAACTGGATCTGTCGCGGTGCGTAGGCGTTTGTCGGCTCCAGGAACGTCGTTTTCTTTTGGAACTGCGCGGGATAGTGCGTGTTGTTGACGATAGTGTCGCCGATATTGAAGCTGGCGGCCGTGTTGGAAAAGCCATCGTCAGAGACGGTGACGCGCTTGTTCACTCGATTCAACACATTGAAGCTTTCGGCGCTGGCCTCCAGTCGCCAACGCTCGGTGATGCGAAGGCGGCGGGTGACGCGCAGGTCAGCCGAAAGGTAATTCGGTCCGCTATAGGCATTGCGGGCGGCGCCGGGCAGGCGGTCATTATCAATGTTGCCGTCGCGGTTGGAGTCGCCCTGGACGCGCGCATTCACCGGGCGTCCGCTGCCCCCGGTGAAGACGCCGGAGATTCGCCATTCGTTGAACAGCGTATGCAAGACAGGATGGTCGCGGTGAAAGGGTTTGGGATCAGACGAAAAAGAAAATACCACCCGGTGGCGCTGGTCGGTGGAACTGAGGCCACGCTCGGCTTCGGCATTCGACGCATCTTGCACCTGCGAGGGCCGCCCGGCAACGAGCGCGTCTTGTCCAGTGTCGATGGCCTTGGCCCAGGTGTAGGCCAGGCGGAAATACAGACCTTCCGTCATGCGGCGCTTGGCGGAAAAAGTGAAGCCGTGGTAGGTGCTGGAGGCGGCGCTCTCAAAGCTGGTGATGGAGCCGATCTGCGAGATGGGACGCGCCAGCGGATCGAGGCACGGCGGGAATGGACACTCGATGCTGGGTGTGAACCTCCAGTTCGAGAATGAGTTCACTCGATAGAACTCGCCGGCAAAGCTGCCATCATCGGAGAAGACGGGGTAATTCAATTCTTTGGGCGCGGGCAGGTTGACGTCGCGGGCCCGGATCAGGTGCCGTCCGGCGACGAACAGGTAGGCCGCACCAATGGCGGTACGTCGCGCAACTTCCTTTTCCATGGTCAGGCTGGCTTGGCGGACGTAAGGGATCTGAAAGTTTTTGTCGAAGCTGGAGATCTCCCGCTCGATGAAGCCGCCAACGTTGGCCGGGGCGGTGCACGTCATAGCAGAAGCCGGGCACGAGACCAGCGGATTGGGGTAGACCGGGAAGATCTGTTGGGCGAAGAAATCGGTGTTGTCGAGAAAAAGGTGACCACGGGCGAGACCGTTCTGTGACTCCACTGCCGAGTTATAGATCTGAGGGATGCGCGTATAGAAGATGCCAAAGCCACCACGCACGACCAGTGGCCGGTCGGGATCAAAAAACGAAGCGGCCAGCCCGATGCGGGGAGCAAAGTTATTGAGGTCGCGCGGAACCTTGCCGGAGTCGGGCCAGAGTGGGTTCGATTGGAGAGTGTCGGTGCGAAAAGTCTGGCGATCGTAGCGCACACCGAGGCTCAGGGCGAAACGATTCGATACGCGAATGGTGTCCTGGGCGAAAAATGCCAACTCGTTAGTGTCGGGATGAGAGAGGGCATCGCCGAAATTCTGGAGGTAGTACCGCGGAACCTGGTGCGCGTACGCCCGCAGCGGCGTGATGCGCAGTCCGAAGGTTTGCGGACGGAACGTGAATGGATTCACGCGAATCGTGTCAAAGATGTACTGCCCACCGAACAGCAGCGGAAAGAAATTCAGGATGCGAGTGAGGCTGGCATCAACCCCTGCTTTGAATGAATGCTGACGGCCGTCATAGCTAATGGTCTCGGCGATGTGCGTTCGCTTCTGGTCGGTATCGCGCGGCAGGATGGACGACCGGCCAAAACCGGCGATCAACTCATCGATGCTGGTGCGAACATCTTCGGAGTTCGCGAGGCTGCGCTGCTTATCGCGGGAAAATTGAGCGCGTAAAGTGTTGTTCCATCGCGGAGCCAGTGCACTGGTGAGTGCGAGGCTTATGCTCTCCGTCGCGACGCGCTCTTCGCCGTTCTCGCTGGTGGCAAAGTTAGTGATGGGGCTGGCCGGATCGAAGAAGACGTTGTTCTCACCGAAGTAGCGGGAAAGGTTCGTGCGAATGCTGAGGTAGTGGCGGGGAGAAAGCACGGAATCGACTTTGAAGAAGCCGGCATTGCCGATGAGCGAAGAGCGAAACTGTCCGCCGAGTGCAGATAACTTAGCGGCTGCCGTAGTCACGAGCGCCTGGTCGGTGACTTCGTAATCGGCAGGCCGGGCGGTCACCTTGGTGTCGCCCATTTCGAACTGAACTACGGTAGGCACATGGAAGATGTGCTGGTCGAATCCGGCAAAAAAGAAAACCTGGTTGCGCTTAATCGGTCCGCCCAGGCTGAATCCGAATTGGTTCTGCCGGTCAGAATATTTCTTGCGGACGAATGGGTGCGTGGCCGCGACCCGGCCATCGCGCAAGTAATAAAAGAGGCTGCCATGCAAATGATTGCTGCCGGACTTGGTGACGACGTTGATCACCGCGCCGCCGGAACGTCCCAGCTCCGTGCTATAGGTGTTCGACGAGACGCGGAACTGCTGCACTACCTCATTGCTGAACTGATACGGGGCGCGATAACGTCCGCTAGCTTGTCCGAAGAAGCCGTTGTTGTTATCGGAGCCGTCCACCAGGAAGCTGGTGTTGTATCCGCGCACGCCGCCGAAGGCGAGGTCGCCATTTGACGACGAAGTGAGCCCGCGGGGATCTTGAGTCACGCCGGGCGTGAGCAGCGCGAGGTCGGTGAAGCGGCGGCCATTCAGGGGCAGCTCGTCGAGCTCGCGCAGGTCAATGACATCGGAAACCGCGCTCGGCTGCGTCTCGACTAACGGAGTGCCCCCTTCAACGGTAACTTGTTCCTGCAGCGCGCCTACCTCGAGCACTATGTTCAGCTCCGCCACGCCACTGACATCCACCTTGATGTTGGTGCGGCGTTCGGGCCGCATGTTCGGCGCGGAGATAAGCAATTGATAATCGCCGGGGCGAAGCACATCGAAGCTGAAGTCGCCACCGGTGGCAGTCGTGATCTTCCGCTCGAAACCCGTCTCGGGCTGGCGCAGTGTGACCTCCGCGCCAACGATGCGGGCGGAAGTGCGATCGCTGACGGTGCCGCGGAGCGCTCCGGTGGAGGCGTCTTGGGCGAAGGCAAAGGTGGATAGAAGAAGGAGTAGGGGAGAGAGCAAAAAGGAGTTGCGAGGCATGGCACACCCCCGAGAGTGGCAGCCCAGCGTTTATACCGATAAAGGATTAGGGCGAGCGCGGGAAAGATTTCTTGTCCGGTTTTCCGGAAAAGCGAGGCTCTATTAACCATAGAGGACACAGAGGAAAGAAAGAAGGAACGTCCATTTTTCGTCTTTGGCCGCTTCACTCTGTGACATTCGGTGCTCTCGGTGGTTACGTGGCCCCTAACGTGTTATTTTCAAAGCGGATGCTCCGCTCCTACAAAGGCATGAGTCCGACCGTCGGCGAGGGCTGTTACATCGACGCCTCCGCCCAGGTGATCGGCGACGT
>DATLCI010000053.1:0-18473 GCA_035526435.1 Terriglobales bacterium | reverse complement strand
AGATCCGGCGAGAGGGGAAGGTGCGCCAGGTAGAAAGCCCGTTTGGCCACCGGCAGCTTCTTGATGAATGCGGGACGGAAGTTCTTCTGGCGGGCGATGAAGGTTTCGGCGGCGCGATGGAAGTCAGTGAGGGAGGCGTCGGCGAAAAAGGCTTCAGCGGCTTGGGTGCGCTGGTCGTCAGAGAGTTGAGTCTTCCAGATGTGAAGAGGGTCGGGGGTCATTGGTAATTGGGTAATTGAGTAATTGGGTAATGGAGTAATCGGGTAATTGGGTAATTGAGTAATTGTAAATGCGATTAGGGTTTGCCGCAGGGTTGCGCAGGGGCAGCCAACAACAGATGCAAAAGAGCAAGGGCATTGTCCCTCGTCGCCGCGCCTGCGGCTGGCGGCTCGCTCGGGATGACAGAGGGAGCGGGCGCGATGAGAAAAGGTAGTGATTGGGTAATTTGGAAATTGAGTAATTGGGTAATTGGGGAAATTGGGAAATTAGAGATTGAGTAACTGGGAATTGGTTATTCCTATTTAGGCGGAAGCGGGCGCGTCGAGGACTTCGCGGACCTTGCGCGCGAGGCCATCGGTGGTGAAGGGTTTTTGCAGGAAATAAGTCTCGGCGGAGAGCACGCCGTGGTGCAGCACGGCATCGTCAGTATAGCCAGACATGTAGAGGACGCGGATGGAGGGTTCCAGTCCGCTGATCTTCTCGGCCAACTCGCGACCGCTCATTCTCTGGAGCACGACGTCCGTCAAGAGCAGAGAGATGCGTCCGCGATTCTCCTGGCAGATGCGCAGGGCCTCAGGAGGATCCGGCGCGATCAGGACTTCATAGCCAAAACGTTTGAGCACATGATGGGTAAGCATGCGGACGCTCTCTTCGTCTTCGACAAGAAGGATGGTTTCTTTACCCACGATGGCGTCGCGGCGCCGGGGCGCGATGTCTTCCGCGGCGGGCCCATCGACCCGGGGCAAGAACACCTTGAAAGTGGTTCCAACACCGATCCGGCTACACACGCAAATCTCGCCGCCACTCTGGCTGATGATGCCGTACACCGTAGAGAGACCCAGACCGGTGCCGCTGCCGGGCGGCTTGGTAGTAAAGAATGGTTCAAAGATGTGGGAGCGAGTCTCATCGTCCATGCCCGCGCCCGAATCGGTGACAGTGATCTGGACATAGGCGCCCGGCGGAAGAGATGGATGGTCGCGGGCAGCTGATTCGTCAAATACAACGTTCGTGGTCTCGACGATGAGCTTGCCGCCGCGGCTGCCGGACATGGCGTCGCGGGCATTGACGGCGAGGTTCATGATGACCTGGCCGATCTGTCCGGGATCAGCCTTCACGTGACCGAGGTCGCGGCCCAATATGAAGTTGAGTTCAATGCTTTCTCCGAGCAGGCGGCGAAGCAGAGTATCCATATTGGAGAGAACGGTATTGAGGTCTATGACCTTGGACTCAAGCACCTGTTGGCGACTAAAGGCCAGCAGTTGCCGAGTAAGGGCGGTGGCACGCTCGGTGGCCTTGCGAATCTCTTCGAGTTCGCGGCGGGCCGGATGATGTTCCGGGAGCGCTTCCAGTGACATCTCGTTATAGCCGGATATGACGGTGAGCAGGTTGTTGAAGTCATGGGCGACGCCGCCGGCGAGACGTCCGACGGCTTCCATCTTCTGCGATTGCCGAAGCTGCTGCTCCAAAGCGCGGCGTTCGGTGATGTCTTCCGCGATCATCTCGAAACAGTAGCCACTTCCCCGCTCATTGGGTACGGTGCGTCCACTGAGGCGAACGGTGCTGATGCGCCCGTCTTTGCGCTTCCAGCGCAGTTCTTCCGAGGTGACGATCTCTTTCTCTTTATAGGAAGACAGGAAGCGGTTCCGGTCGGCGGGATCCGCGTAAAGGTCGCGCTCCAGATCGAGCGCGAGGACCTCAGCTTCCGACGAATAACCGAGCATCGCGACCATGGCCGGATTGACGGAGACGAAGCCGACCTCGTCCGAGCGGTAGATGCCGTAGGTGGCGCCCTGGATAAGCGAGCGGTAGCGCGCCTCAGAACCGGCAAGATCAGAGACGCGGCGGCTCAGAATCTGTTCACTGCGGTAGAGCTTGGCGATAAGCGCCGCACTGGCCAAACTCAATAACATAAAAATGATGGCCATGCCCCAAGTCTGGCGGCGTGCGTCCAGGACGCGACGGTGAACGGCGGACTCAGGCTGCTCCACGACCACACCCCAACCAAGCGAGCGGATCGGAACGTAAGCGGCATACTGGAGGCCAGTGGCGGAGACGAAGGCCCCGGTTCCGAATTGACCGGAGCGAGCGAGGTGAGCGGGACCGTAGGCGCTCATGTCCACCGGGGGCTTGGTGACGTCGACCATGGGGCTGGCGAGAAGAGCGCCATTGCGATCAATGACGGAGATGGTGCGTCCACCGGAATCGGTGGCGGTACGCAGCCAGGTGCTGATGCGACCAAGCGACTCGGCCGCGGCCAGGATGCCGATGACTTGGCCTCGGTCATCGCGAATGGGAACGGCGATGGCAACGGAAAGATGTTGCGGCTCCGCGGTGGTGCGATAAACCTGCGAGACGTAGGGTTCCCAGCTCCGAGCGACACCCTTATACCAATCGCGATACTGGTAGTTGCGTCCGATGACTGACCGGTCGACTGGAGAAATGCTGCGCATGGTGCCGTCAAGGTCGTAGACGGAGATGAGGGAAAGGTCCGGAATCAGCTGGCGGGTGTGCTCCATCTCGCGAAAGATGGCATCTAGATCGCGCTGCTTCCACTTCTCTACGAGGTAAGGACTGGCAGCGAAGGCCTGGAGGTTGATCGCCGTATTGCGAAAATGTTCGGCGACCATGACGGCGGAAAGTTTAGCGACCTGAGTACTTTCTCCCAGCTCCTGTTTTTCCGCTTCACGGGTGAGCATGCGGTCAGCAAACAACGTATACAAAAGGATAGGAAAGACCGTCAGAAAGGCGAAGACCACGTAGATGCGCACCGCGGAAGCGGAGATCCATTGGAGAATCCCAGCTAAGCGGACGGCATTTTGAGGCGTGGTCATGGGGCCTACAGGGGAACAAGGGACGTATTCTGCTCCCGTTTTGGCACACATGCAACGATTTCCCGGGCCAAACCGGGAAATTAGTAGCCCTTGGACTTGTCCACAATCCCCTGGAGGGGCTGGTGGGCGAGGAAGCGCTTTAGATTCTCCGAGATAAGAGCATATTGACGCTCCCACAGCTTGTCCGAGACGGCGGCGATGTGAGGGGTAATCAGGACGTTTTTCATCTGCCAGTAGGGGGATGAGGCGGGGAGAGGCTCTTCGGCGAAGACATCGAGGGCAGCGCCGGCAATGCGTTTTTCGCGCAGCGCGGAGACCAGGTCCGAGTCGTCGATCAGAGGGCCGCGTCCGACATTAATCAGGTAGGAATGCGGGCGCATGGCGGCGAGCGAGGCGGCGTTGATGATGTGGTGAGTGGCGGTGGTGAGCGGAGCGGCGAGGACGACGAAGTCGGCGAGGGAGAGCGCGTGATTGAGCTGGTCGCGACCAAAGACTTGGTCGGCGTCGCCGGTTCCCTTCTCGGGATGCTCGCGCACGGCGATCACGCGCATGCCGAGGGCGCGGGCGCGCTGGGAGAATTCGCGTCCGATGCTGCCGAGGCCGATGAGGCACACAGTGGAATCTCTCAGCTCGCGCACGGTGGGCTTCTCTTCGAAGATCGCCTGCTGCGCCCAAGTGGCGGAGTGCTGGTAATCGCGGCATTGCGGCAGGCGTTTGGCCAGGGCAAAGACCAGAGCGAGGGCGTGCTCCGCCACCACAGGCGCGTGGACAGAGCGGGAGTTGCTCACGACGACCGGGCTGTTAATGAGTTCGGGAAACATGAGCTGGTGAACGGCGGCGGCAGATGAGTGAATCCACTGCAGGCGCCGGGCGCGGGCGAATTGGTCGGGACGGATTGACCATCCGAGAAGAATGTCGGCGTCAGAGACAGCGTCGCCGAGGTCGTCATAGCTGGAAGTCTGCAGAACGGCGTGTTCGGGGAAGTCGGCGCGAAGCCGGTCACCAAACCACGCGGGCGCAGTCCAGAGAACGAAGGGATGATGAAAGGCGATGACGATCTTCATGCTCGGGATGAAGCCAAAGGCCAGCCCACCAACCTACTTAAAGCACTTCGCGAGTGAGGTAGCGATGGCGACCAGCTTTTGCAGGTCGGTCTGCGTGAAGTCAGAGCCCGCAGCCGGAGCTGAGGTCCCTTTGCGCGAGATCTGGATGACGCCGACGACGCCGGCCGGACCCAACACGGGGACGGACATCAACTTCTGGATCACGTGCGTGTGTTTCTCATGCTTCTGCCCGAGTTGCTCTGGTTTTTTGGCGCCGAGCTCCACCGATTCGAAGACGCTCGCATGCTTGGTCTGGGCAAAATTGTTGATCGCCTCCGCGCGCTTGGTGTTGGCGGTGCGGGCGGCGACGGAGGTGGAAGTATTGATGGGGATGCTGCCGACCTGGTGAAGTTTCTCGGGATAGACGAAGTGGAGATGGCCTTTGTCGAGTTTCAGGACGGCGACTTCATCCGGCTGGACGGTGAAGGTCTTCGCCAGTTCGGTGCCAACCTTCGCGCCATTCTGGGGGTTAAGACCTTCATTCTCGAGCTCAGCGGCGAGTTGGGCAAAGGCGGCTGCAGGGGTGGCCATGGGTCTGGTGCTCTCCTTATTCAGTCTATCGGGGAAAGGTGGATTCTATAACCGTTGAGGCGGGGCTGGCTAGGGATTTCACGCTAGGTCGCCTGCTTGATGATGCTGTTCGCTTTGCGAAACCAGGGGCGTTCGCGCCGTTTGAGGTATCCGGGCATGGCGGCACGCTTGCTGAGGATGCGCTGGGCCCAGTCGCGGGCTTCGGCTTTGCGTCCCTGGGCGAGGAGGAATTGAGCGTAGTTGTACATCGTCTCCGAGATGGTGGAAGTCTCAAGCACTTTGGGGAAGATGGCCGCGGCGCGGTCGGGTTGTGAGGTCTTGGCATAGGCGTGCGCGAGCAGTCCCTGGGCGCGAAGGAAGTCATACTTGGGATCTTTCTGGACGACGCGTTCGAGATCCGGAATGGCGTTAGTGAAGTCGCCGAGTTCTACCTCACAAATGCCCCGACGGTAGAAGGGGTCGAGCGAGTCCGTGCGGGAAGAGATGGCATGGTTATAGCAGTCGAGGGCTCGCTGGTAGTTCTTGTTCTCAAGATGGAGGTCGGCGAGTTCCTCGTAATTCCCCGCGGAAGGATTCTGCTGAATGATGTCTTCCAGCGAAGCGATCTTTTGCCGGCGTTCGAAGAATTTGAACGAGCCCTTGAGCAAGCCGAGGTCCGGGACGACTTCCATGATGAAGTAAACCAGGGCGCCGAGTCCGCCGCCGATGAGGATGATCCAGAGCCAAAAAGCATTGGGCCGGCGGCGGATGAAATGCACGATGGCGATGGCCTGGAGGATGTACGTCCAGTAGCCGAAGATGTGATAAAGACCCATGAATTTCCGCGAAACTATATCACGCGAGTCGGGCAGTTCGGCACTTCCGCGCACGGTAGAATCAAGGAGTGAACCTGCCTATGCGACTGCTGGCGATCGACATTGATGGAACGCTGTTGACCTCAGCGTTTGAGGTCGCGCAGCGCGATCTGGCGGCGCTACGGCGCGCGCATGCCCTGGGAGTCGAGATCATCCTATGCACCGGGCGGCGACATACTTTTGCGCTGCCGATCGCAGAACAGTTGGGATTCGAGGTGTGGTTGTGCTCGTCGAATGGCGCGGTCACGCGGTCGTTAAGCGGAGAAGATTTTCATCGCGACTTATTGCCGGCGGCGGTGGCGCGGGAGGTGTGCGTGCATATGGCGGAGTTCCGCGGAGCGACGGTGTTGACGTTTGACAAAGCGACCAAGGGAGCCATCGTGGTGGAGCGCACTGACCAGATGCCGACAGCAGTATCAAAATGGATGGAGAAAAACGCTCCTTATATAGAGGTGGTGAAACCGATCGAGGCGGCGCTGGAAGTGGACCCAGTGCAGGCGATGGTCTGCGGCACAGTGGAGCGGATGGCGGTGGCGCAAAAGGTCCTTGATGGCTTTCCGCAACTGGATCAGATCACCATATTAAGGACCGAGTATGTGCATCGGGACTTCAGCCTGCTGGACGTGCTGAACCGCGACTGCTCCAAGGGCCATGCGGTGGAGCGGTGGGCGAGGCATCGCGGAATACCGCGGGAGCTGGTAATGGCCATCGGCGACAACCATAATGATGTGGAGATGCTGGAGTTTGCCGGGATCCCTGTCATCATGGGCAATGCCTGCGATGAGCTGAAACAGAATGGATGGCAAGTGACTGGCTCAAATGATGAGTGCGGAGTGGCCGGGGCGCTGGAGGCGGTGTTGGGGAAGGATTCTTAACCACGAAGGACACAAAGGACACGAAGGAAAGCACGGTAGAATGGTTCAAGTGAAAGATTGGATTCAAGTCGGAGTTTGTTGCCTAGGACTGGTTGCCTCAGCGGCGGCAGCGGAAAATGCCGTGCTGAAAAATGGCTTTGCCATACGGCATGAGCGTCGGCAGGTGAATGGGCTCAACACCCGGCTGTTCCTGAGCACGGGCGATGGCAGTTTTGTGGACGTAGCGTCGGCTGATATCGACAAGTTTGAGAAGGTAGAAGAGGTGGTGGCTCCGACTCCGGAAATGACGGCTTCGCCCAAACCTGATCTTAAAGCGCTAGTGAAGGATGCGAGCGCTAAGACATTGATAGATGAAGACTTCATCCATAGCGTGATTCGGGCGGAGAGTGCGGCACGGGTGAGGGCGGTATCGGCCAAAGGGGCGCGCGGGCTGATGCAACTGATGCCGGCGACGGCCAAAGAATTGGGCGTCCAGGATGCGTTTAATGAAGCCCAGAATATTGATGGCGGCACCCGCCATTTGAAGGCATTGCTTGACCGCTATCACGGCGACGCCGTGAAGGCGCTGGCGGCGTATAACGCCGGAGCCTCCCGGGTGGATCGATATAAAGGTGTACCGCCTTATCGGGAGACGCGGATGTATGTGGCGAAGATCATCCGGGACTATAACCGGGCGAAGCTGACGAAGAAGAGCGGCGATTAGGGTTTGAGGGGCGAGAGTTCCTTCAACGCGGAGGCGCTGAGGCGCGGAGTTTTTGACCGGTGGCTATGTGCCCCTCCAAGAAAAGGCTAGCTATCCAGTAAGAAGAGCAAAGGCCAGGGCATGGTCCCTCGACTTGCCTCTCGGCAAGCCTCGTGGCTCGCTCGGGATGACAAGGGTGGGGATTGGCGCGAGGCGAATACCAAAGCAAAAGCCAGCGCGGCCAAATATCAAAGCAAAAGCAAAGCCAAGGCATGGTCCCTCGACTTGCCTCTCGGCAAGCCTCGTGGCTCGCTGGGGATGACAAGGGTGGGATTGGCGCGAGGCGAATACAAAAGCAAAAGCCAGCGCGGCCAAATATCAAAGCAAAAGCAAAGCCAAGGCGTAATCCCTCGACTTGCCTCTCGGCAGCCTCGTGGCTCGCTCGGGATGACCGAGCAATGGCGAGCCTGCGTCGTCGTGTATTCTTGAGGGGCAAGAATTCCCGATTCCCTGCCGCATGAACAAGAAACAAGTTCTGATCACCATGGCCGTAGTGGCTGCACTGGGGGCGCTCGCTTACCTGCAGTTCCGCAGTTGGCAGAATTTCGCCTGGAAGACGTTCTTTGCACGGACGGCCGAGGCGGACAAGCTCAAACTGGCGACGGGCGTGGCCCTCATTTACGTGGGATACCTGTTCCGGTCGTGGCGCTGGAAGATGTTTTTGCGTCCGACGAAGGACGTGGCGGCGGGGAGCTTGCTTTCGCCCATGCTGATCGGATTTACGGGGTTGGCGGTGTTGGGGCGTCCGGGAGACTTGATACGTCCTTATTTGATCGCGCGCAAGGTGGAGCTTCCTTTTACGTCACAGATCGCGGTGCTGACGGTGGAGCGGCTCACCGATATGGGAACCGTCGCAACCATGTTGGCTGTGGACCTGCTCTTCTCTCCCCACCTGCGGGAGCTGCCGTATTACCGCGAGTTTGAGTTTGCCGGGATCGCGTTGGTGGTGGTGGTCCTGATAGTCGCGACGGTGCTTTTTTTGATCTGGCGGAACAGTGAAGGCGCCGCGGCGGTCGTCCACCGGCTGCTGGACAAGATCGCACCGAATGCGGCGCGCGCCGTGGCAAACAAGATTGCGATATTCGGCGAAGGCTTGCACACCATCCACGATGTTTCGTCGCTGGCACAGATCGTGGGGTCGTCGATGGTGCTGTGGATATGCATAGGCCTCTCTTATCTGATGGTGACGCATGCGTATCCTGACCCGGCATTGCAAAGCATGACGCTCTCGCAAGCAGTGTTGCTGATGAGCGCAAGCGTGGCCGGGTCATTGCTGCAACTACCGATGGTGGGCGGGGGCTCGCAGTTAGGAACCATCGCGGTGCTGCGACATGTGTTCCTGGTGGAAGAGAATGTAGCCGCGAGCGCGGGCATCATGCTGTGGCTCATCACCTTCATGGCTGTGATCCCGCTGGGACTGTTGTTGGCGCGGAGAGAGCATGTGTCGCTGGCGAAGTTGTCAGAAGAGAGCCATGAGGCAGGCCTTAGGCGGTAGCCGGCGGGCGTTGGACGTTCGTGGTGTGCCGCATCGAGCAAATCAAGACAAAAAGCCAAGGCATGGTCCCTCGACTCGCCTCTCGCGGTGCCCGCGGCTCGCTCGGGATGACAGGGCAGGAAGGCATCGCCTGATACAATCTAGCTACGGGATAAAATCAGTTTTTTGGGGTTGGAAGCACGATGAAGTGCCCTTTTTGCGCGCACATCCATGACAAGGTGGTTGATTCGCGCGAGAGCAAAGAAGGCGAGTCCATCCGCCGCCGGCGCGAGTGCCTGAAGTGCGAGAAACGCTTCACGACGTATGAGCGCATTGATGAGATCCCGTACATGGTCATCAAGAAAGACGGACGGCGGGAGAAATTCGAGCGGCAAAAAGTCCTGGCCGGGGTGTTGCGCGCGTGCGAGAAGCGCCCGATCTCAATGGGCAAGATGGAACAGATCGTGAACGATGTGGAATCCTATGTGATCGATTCGCCGGAGCGGGAACGCACCGCAGCCGAGGTAGGGCAGATGATCATGCATCACCTGAAGCAGTTGGATAAGGTCTCATACATCCGGTTCGCGTCAGTGTATCGTGATTTCAAAGACGTAAATGAGTTCAGAGCAGAGCTGGAAAGCCTGCTGGGCGCAAAGGAAAAAGAAGCGAAGGCAGGGAGTAAAAAGAAGTAGATGGCACACCGAATCACATTGATCCCCGGCGACGGCATTGGGCCTGAAGTGACGCGGGCGGTAGTCCGCATATTGGAAGCTACCGGGGTCAAGTTCGATTGGGAAGAGTTTGCGGTGGGCGCGGACGCTTTTGAGAAATTTAAGACGTACGTGCCGCGCGAGATGTATGAGTCGATCGAATCGACCAAGGTCGGACTGAAGGGGCCGGTGACGACGCCGATCGGCGGCGGGTTCGCGAGCGTGAACGTGTCGCTGCGCAAGAAGTATGAGCTGTTTGCGAATTTTCGTCCGATCAAGAACCTGCCGGGAATCCCGACGCGCTATCCGGGCGTGGACCTGATCATCGTGCGGGAGAACACGGAAGGCGAATACGTCGGCATTGAACACGAAGTAGTGCCCGGCGTGGTGGAAAGCCTGAAGATCATTACCGAGAAGGGCTCAACCCGCATTGCCAAGTTTGCGTTCGAGTATGCGCGCAATTTCAAGCGCAAAAAGATCCACTCGGTGCACAAGGCCAACATCATGAAGATGAGCGACGGCCTCTTCCTGGCGTGCGCGCGCAACGTGGCGAAGGGATATCCGGAGATCACATACCTGGAAGCGATCATCGATGCCACTTGCATGAACCTGGTAATGAATCCTTACCAATTTGATGTGTTGCTGATGGAAAACCTGTACGGCGATATTGTCAGCGACTTGTGCGCCGCGTTTGTGGGCGGATTGGGGTTGGTCCCGGGCGCGAACCTGGGCCACGAGTTGGCCATCTTTGAAGCGGTGCATGGCTCCGCGCCGGACATTGCCGGGAAGAATATTGCGAACCCCACTGCCCTGCTGCAATCGGCGGTGCTGATGCTCCACCATATAAAGGAGCACGAGGCGGCGGACAAGGTGCAGGCGGCGCTGGAGTTTACTTATCGCAAGAAGAAAGACAAGCTCACGAAAGATGTGGGCGGCACCGCGGGCACCAGCGAATTTGCCGATGGCGTGATCGAGGCGATGAGCGAGATGCCGTCAGTTGCGGAAGTGCTGGGAAGTGCCGTGGTCAGTGGTTAGTGATTAGTAGTTAGTTATTTCCTGCCATGAATAAATCTTATTTTTCATCCTTTCTACTTTTTAGCTTCTCAGTGTTGCTGCTGGTGGGTTGTGGCGAGAAGTCCGGCGCACCAACTTCGACAGAAAAGCCGACTTCGAGCCAGACGGCGGCGGTGAAGATCGATCCCGCGACGGCGGGCAGTGTTGCCGGCGTGGTGAAGTTTGAGGGGGCGTCGCCCAAAGCGCAGGCGATTGATATGTCGCAAGACCCGGCATGCACGATGGGCGCGGCGCCGAACTCCAGCGAAGCGTTTGCGGTGAAGGGCGGGAAGCTGGGCAACGTCTTCGTCTATGTGAAAGAGGGACTGCCCGCGGGAAAATATGAAGTGCCACAGCCGACGGTGATCGATCAGAAGGGCTGCAAGTATGTGCCGCATGTAGCGGGCGCGATGGCGGGGCAGAAAGTGCAATTCCTGAACTCTGATCCGACGATGCATAACGTGCATCCGGACGCACAGGCGAATAGTCCGTGGAACGTTACGCAAACGCCCAAGGGTGAGCCGATCGAGAAGAGTTTTCCGCACGCTGAGTTGATGATGAAGGTGAGTTGCAATCAGCATCCGTGGATGAGGATGTATTTGAATGTGGTGGAGCATCCGTTCTTTGCCGTGAGCGATGCGGAGGGAAAGTTTGAGATTGCAGGCCTGCCGGCCGGTGACTACCTATTGGGGTTTGTGCACGAAAAGCTGGGCGAAGAGACGGTCGAGGTGAAAGTAGAGGCGCAGAAGGCGGCAAAGGTGGAGATCAGTTTCGGGGTGAAGTGAATCGGGTGCCGCCCCGAGTTGTATCGTTACCCACCGCTCCCGCGGTGGCTACAGAATGCCGCGCCGATGGCGCTGCGGCACGGCTTTTCCTTTCGGCACCGGTTGAAGCCATTCCTTCCCCCCGAATATTTCCGGCAGCGCGATCGGTTCATGCACCTCGGGGATTCTTCGGCCAAAGGATGGCCTCAGAATGACAGGGCTGGGGGATGTGGTGGGGGATGTGGGGGTCGAAACAATTGAAGGAAAGCCAGAGCCGAGGCATGGTTCCTCGACTCGCCTCTCGCGGTGCTCGGGGCTCGCTCGGGATGACAGGGGCAGAGCGCGGATGAAGCTAGGGATCTCTCGCTGCGCTCGAGATGGAATCAAAAGCCAATGATAAAATCATAAGTTCACCCCGACTACAGCTTGGTGGCTGCATGCCTGCGTGAATAAGTCACGTCTTCTTAGGGAGCAGGTCTTGACGGCTTTATCATCTCCAGCAAAAGCTTCACCAGTCCAAGCGCAATTCAATAAGGGGCTGCATCGTTTTGCGACGGTGCTGGCGTGGTGCGTCTTGTTGCTGATCATTGCGGGGGCATTGGTGACCAGTAATGACGCCGGTTTAGCGGTGCCGGATTGGCCGACGAGCTTTGGCTCGTTGTACAAGATCCCGCCGATGGTAGGTGGAGTGAAGTATGAGCACGGCCACCGGATGATCGCGCAGTTCATTGGATTGCTGACCATCATCCTCGCGGTATGGACGCAGCGGGTGGAGAAGCGTTCGTGGATGCGCAAACTTGGGTGGGTCGCGCTGGGGCTGGTGATCGCGCAAGGCGTTCTGGGCGGACTGACGGTGCTGAATATGCTTCCCTGGTACATATCGACAGGACACGCGTTGCTGGCACAGTCGTTTTTTGCGCTGACACTTCTGTTCTCTTTGTTCACCAGCAGGAAGTGGATGGAAACGGAAGAGCGCGGCGTAATTGCAACCGGGACGTTTAATCTGCGCGTGCTAAGTATTCTGTCGGTCGGCATGATCTATGTGCAGTTGTTTTTGGGCGCGGCTTTTCGCCATGGCGGCATGCATTTTCTTCCGCACATCATTGGCGCCGTGCTGGTGACGGCCATACTGTTATGGACCGCGATCAAAGGGTTGTCGAGCTATAGCGCCGTGCCAGAGATCAAGCGGCCGGCGATCGGAATACTCTCGATGCTGTTCGTGCAACTGGCGCTGGGATTCGGCGCTTACCTGACGCGAGTAGAGTGGGGACGAGATGCGGTGCAGCCGCAGGTGAGCATGGTGGTGACTACGGTGGCACATGTTGCAGTGGGAGCAGTCTTGCTGGGAAAAACTTTTGTACTCGCGGTGCAGGCGCATCGGCATATCCAAGCGAGGGACTCGGCGACGGTCACCGCATGAAGCCTTCGACCCCTCTGGGTGCGCACAGGGTTTCTGATGAGACCATGCGTGGAGTAGCGCCGACGAAGACGGTGGGCGAGGCACGCGCGCGGAAGCCCGTGTCAGCACTTCAAGATGTATTGACCCTGTTCAAGGTGCGGGTGACATCCCTGGTGGTACTCACGTCACTGCTAGGATTTTTTCTGGCGGCACGGAAATCCGGCGTGGATGTAATGACGTGGAAGATGGTAGCGACGCTGCTGGGGATCGGAATCGTCTCATCGGGGGCAGCGGCGCTGAATCAGGGCATTGAGTGGCGGCAGGATGGAAAGATGTCGCGCACGAAAGACCGCCCCGTGCCTTCCGGAAGGATGCCGCAGTCGGTGGCGCTGGCCCTGGGATCGATAGCGGTGACCGGCGGATGCGCTCTGTTGTTCTTTATGACGAATCCGCTGACCGCGTTGCTGACCTTCGCGACGGCGGCGGCGTACGTTCTGGTTTACACGCCGCTGAAGATGATCACGCCGGTGTCGACCTTAGTGGGCGCGTTCCCGGGAGCAATGCCTCCCGTTCTGGGATGGACAGCCATCACGGGTAGCGTGGATCCGGGGGCGCTGGCGTTGTTTGCGATCCTGTTCTTCTGGCAGTTCCCTCATTTTCTGGCGATCGCGTGGCTGTATCGCGATGATTACGAACGCGCGGGGATCAAAATGCGTCCGGTGGTGGACCAGACCGGCCGCGTGACGTTGACGGAGATTTTGGCGAATGGAGTGGTGCTGATCCCGGTGAGCCTGGCTCCGATCTTGCTGGGGATGGGACACTGGCCGTACGCGGTGGCCGCGGTGGTGCTGGGGGCTGCGTATCTCGCCTTTGGAATACGGCTGGCCCGGCTGCGCTTGCCGCCCACGGCGGCTTCAACGAAGAAATATGCGCGGCAATTGCTGCAAGCGTCAATCATTTATCTTCCGCTGCTGGTAATGGCATTGATCGCCAACGGAGCGCGGTAGCATGACGTCATCGGCGGCGAACGTTCCGGTTGAACCCCGTTCAGTCAAAGCTGTCGCCGTACGGCTAGAAGAGGTTCGGCATAGCTATGGCGAGCGCGAGGCGTTGCGCGGCGTTTCCTTCGAAGTTAATACGGGCGAGATTCTCGGGCTGCTGGGCCCGAATGGCAGCGGTAAGACGACCCTGTTCCGAATCCTGTCCACGCTCATGCTGCCGAGGGGCGGACGCGCCAGCGTGATGGGTGAAGACGTCGCTGGCGACCCAAATGGAGTACGGCGAAAGATCGGAGTGGTCTTCCAGTCGGCCAGCGTGGATGTGAAACTCTCCGCGGCAGAAAACCTGGAACATCAAGGACACCTGTACGGAATGAGTGGCGCCGCACTGAAGTCACGCGTAAAGGAAATGTTAGAGCGCGTGGGGCTGGCTGACCGTGCGAGCGAACGGGTAGAGACATTTTCCGGGGGGATGCAGCGGCGAGTGGAGTTGGCGAAGGGATTGATGCATCGTCCGCAGGTGCTGCTGCTGGATGAACCGACGACGGGGCTGGATCCGGGTGCACGTCGAGAGTTGTGGAAGTATTTAAGGATGGTGCGCGATTCCGAAGGGGTGACGGTCATCGTGACCACGCACCTGATGGAAGAGGCGGAGCACTGCGACCGGCTGGCGATCCTGCACGAGGGAAACCTGGTGGCGTTGGGCACCCCGACGGCGCTGCGAGCGCAGATCGGCGGAGATGTGATCATGCTGGAGACGCTGGATCCGGAGACGGTGGCCGAGGGCGTGCGCTCGCGGTTCCATCTGGATGCGAAGGTGCTGGATGGCAAAGTGCGGATCGAGATACAGGATGGACACAGAGTAGTGACGCAGCTGGTGGAGGAGTTCTCCGGGATGGTGCAATCCGTTTCGGTGAGCAAGCCGACGCTCGAAGACGTATTCATCAAACACACTGGCCACAAGTTCTGGTGGGAGCAAAAGAAATGAGCTCCGCGACGACCATCCTCTGGCTTCCGGCGTACACCTTGTGGTGGCGCGAGGTGAAGCGATTTTATCGGCAGCGGTCGCGGGTGATGGGCGTGGTGCTCTCGCCGTTAGTGTTCTGGTTGGTATTAGGCGCTGGCTTTGGAAATTCCCTCAACACGGGCGGCGGGACATCGCAGAGCTATCTGGAATATTTCTTTCCCGGCGCGCTGACGATGATCGTGCTGTTCACTTCGATCTTCACGATGATGTCCGTGATCGAAGACCGTAAAGAGGGATTCCTGTTGTCCGTAATGGTGGCGCCGATCCATCGGGCGGCCATCGTGCTGGGAAAGGTATTAGGCGGCGCGACGCTGGCGAGCTTGCAAGGGCTGATGTTCCTGGTGATCGCGCCATTCATCGGGATAAGGTTTGGAATCGGGCAATTCGGATTGATGGCGCTGGCCGTATTCCTCATCGCGTTCTCATTGACGGCGTTGGGCTTCGCGCTGGCATGGAGCATGGAATCGGCGCAGGCATTCCATGCGATCGTAAATCTTTTCTTGATCCCACTATGGCTGTTGTCAGGGGCACTGTTTCCGTTAAGCGGCGCGCATGGTTGGATCCGCGCGGTGATGAAGATGAACCCGCTGACGTATGGCGTGGAGGCATTGCGACAGGCGTTGTTTCCGCAAATGCCGAGCGAACTGACGCTGGGGGGATCTCTTGCTATTTTGGGCGGATTCAGCGCAGCGTTGTTCGTAGTGGCGTTTGTGATCGTGAATCGCCCCAGGACGATGCCGCCTAATTGATGGCCGAACCTTCCATATTTCCTGCGATCAATGCGTCACTGAACGCGACGAGCGCGGTGCTGATCGTGATCGGGCGGGTGCTGATCGGCAAGAAACGGGTGGCGGCGCATCGGCGAGTGATGATCGGCGCGGTATGCACGTCCGCGCTGTTCCTTTGCTCCTACCTTTATTACCACCTGGTGGTTGCCGGCGGCGCGGTCACCCGGTTCCAGGGCGAGGGTTGGATCCGGACACTGTACTTCGCCGTGTTGCTGAGTCATACCGTGCTGGCGGTGCTCATTGTGCCGATGGTGCTGGTAACGCTGGCGCGCGGGCTGCGGGGGAATTTCGATAAGCATCGGCGGATCGCCAGGTGGACATTTCCGGTGTGGCTGTATGTGAGTGTGACCGGCGTGGTGGTGTATTTCATGCTGTACCACCTCTGATATAGTTGCGAGGTCAGGGAATCCTAAACATAAGGGAAACGATATGGCGCGAGGCGTAAACAAGGTCATTCTGGTGGGCAATCTGGGCAAAGATCCGGAGCTGAAATACACGCCGCAAGGCACAGCGGTAGCCAAGTTCAGCTTGGCCACCTCAGAGAAATACAAAGATAAGGCGGGGGAATGGCAGGAGCGCACCGAATGGCACAACCTTGTGGCTTGGGCGCGTACCGCGGAAATCGCCGCTGAATACCTGAAAAAAGGCAGCACCGTGTTTGTGGAAGGGCGTCTGCGCACCGATTCCTGGGACGACAAAGAGACTGGACAGAAGAAATATAAGACCGAGATCATCGTGAATGAGCTGGTGATGCTGGGCGGACGCGGCGACGGTGAAGGTGGCGGGAAGTCTCGCGGCGCGGCCAAAGGCGGTGGGTTCGATCAGAGCCAGGAGAAGTCTTCGTCCGGTGGTGGAGATGATTTCTCACAGAGCACCCAGATCACGGATGAAGATATTCCGTTTTAAGGCTCTCCGTTTCCCGAAGGGCGTCCGATAGGGCGCCCTTTTTTCTTGCGCGATCCAATTACCACGGAGGCACGGAAATACTCAGACAATCAAAAGTGGATCACCCACCTGCGCCAAAGGAAGGCGAAGGTGGGGCACCCGGCGCCCTTTTTTCTTTTCGAAGGTGTCGCCCGCGATGCGGGCTTTTTGGTTTGGCCTCGGAACCTAGGCCTTACGGCCTAGGCTAGTCTCTGTCGGCGCTTCGCGCCTGGCTTTTAGCTTTTGCCGATTGATGGCTTTGGCAAAGACCAAATTGCCTATGGTATGGTCGCTGTGGTGCGAACGCGATGACCCACGACGACTTCATGATCAAATACGGCCAGATGAAGGACGACGAAGTCTTGGCGCTGGCATCGGCGCGTTCATCACTCACCGAGGAGGCTGGTTCAGCGCTCGACAGTGAACTCAGACGACGTAATCTCACCGAATCCGATCAAGTCAATTATGAGAGGTTTGTCAACAATGCCAACCGCCGCGAATCCCGTAAACTCCGACGCAAGATATTTGGTCGGCGCGTAACCAACGACTCTTGGGTAGACGACTTAACTTTCATCTATTGGTCGGCGTTAGCTATGACACTCATCGCATTTGCCTACCTGGCACTCCCTGCTCGGTATCAATTCGTACCCGATTGGAGGGACGCGGCAACGAACATGATGTTTGTCTCAGTTCCGATCGCAGTAGGGGGCTTTTCGTATTGGCGGAAGCTCAGTTTCTGGATTGTCCTGCTTGTCTCCTCGACCTTACACTTGCTTCTTGTGCACGCGTGGATCATCAAGGTTGGAGCGTTTACCGTTGGCCGCGGAGGAAGCGAGCGATGGGCATGGTTTCTCGGAGTAGTGCTGTTCTTTCTGGTCCTTGGCATAAGTGGGATGTTTCGGCAAAGGCCCGGTAATGTAAATGATGAGGGTTGATTTGGGGTCATCAGGCCTCTTGGGACATAGATTCGTGACTTTAGCATCGTGATTCGCATTAAGCACCATAAGATTTCTTCGCGCCAAAAAAGGCGCTCTTAATGACAGGGGTGACCTCCCTGGAACGGGTATTGCCGCAGTCAGACCCCACGACAACCCCGGACATGGTCCCTGGACCCGCCTCTTGCGTTGCCCGAGGCTCACTCGGGATGCCAAGTGGTTGGTGCAATAAGTGACAGGATGACAACGCTGTAGAACGGGTTTTACTAATTAAATGCGGATAGAGGCGCGTCTTCGATCCAGAGTCACTTAATCTCAACCAACTTGCTATCCCTCTGTGTGCCGAGTAACCTGTTCCGTTCTGACTTCCTGAAGGAGCGTTCCTTGTGAAGCAACTCATTCGAACCAGCGTGTTGATCTGTGCGTTCTCATTACTTTTTCCTGCAATGTTGCCGGCGCAGCCAGCCGCTGCTCCGCAACAGGCGGCTTCGCAAGCCAGCGGGCCAGTTACATTTGCGCCCAATGAAAATCTCGTACTGGACAACATACCGCCGGTGCCGATGGACATTGTGGAGAAGGCGCGGCGCTATCGGGAGTTTCGCGGCGCGACGCTTTTGTCGTGGCATCCGACCAAGCGCGAGGTGCTTATCTCTACGCGATTTGGCAGCGTGAACCAAGTGCACCAAGTGGCGATGCCGATGGGCGCGCGCACGCAGATGACTTTTTTGGCCGACCGCGCGACGGGAGCGAGTTACCAGCCCAAGCAAGGTAAGTACTTCATCTTTGGACATGATGTGGGCGGCGGCGAGTGGTATCAATTGTCGCGCTACGACCTGGCCACGGGTGATATCACGCTGCTGACTGACGGCAAGTCGCGTAATGGTGGTGGAAGCTGGACGCATGATGGCGGGAAAATCGCGTATACCTCGACGCGTCGCAACCGGAAAGACACGGACATCTATTTGATGGATCCGGCCGACCCGAAAACTGACAAACTGCTGATGCAGGTGGAAGGCGGCGGTTGGGGACCGAGCGACTGGTCATGGGATGGGAAGCAACTGCTGGTAGGCGAGTACGTGTCAGCGAACGAGTCCTACATCTGGATGGTGGATGCGGCGACCGGCAACAAGAAGTTGTTGACGCCCAAGACCGGCGAGAAGGTGGTCTATGGCGGGCCGGAATGGGCGCACGATGGCAAAGGCTTTTACGCGACGACCGATAAAGACGGTGAGTTCCAGCGGCTTGC
>DATLCI010000015.1:0-18402 GCA_035526435.1 Terriglobales bacterium | reverse complement strand
TGATGGCCGGGACGCTTCAACCGGAAGCCGAAGCGGAGCCGGCAGCCGTGGCGGCCGGTTCGACAACTATGGAGACGGTGCGAATGCTGCCGGGCGCGGGAAATTATGACAAGGACCCGTCCAATGATTTTTCGAAGCCGCTGATCACTATTAAGGCTGGTAGTGCGGTGAGGTGGCTGAACACCGACACCGTGAACCACTACAACAAGGACGCGAGCGGCGAGTTCACAACTCCCAACCTCAAGCCGGGTGAATCGTACAGCCATGTATTCAAGCGTCCCGGGACGTATGAGTACACCTGCATACCGCACCCTTGGATGAAAGGGAAGATCGTCGTAAGGTAGCGGTTTTGCTTGGCAGGGTTGCGCGGTCTGCATATCATCAGAGCTGATGGCTGACATAGTCGTAGAAACGCGCAACCTGCATCGGGAATTCGGAAAGCTGACCGCCGTAGATTCGCTCGACCTCAAAGTCGAGCGCGGCCAGTTCCTCGGATTCCTGGGTCCGAACGGGGCCGGCAAGTCCACTACCATCAAAATGCTCACCGGACTTCTACGCCCGACCTCCGGCACAATCCAGGTGCTGGGGATGGACCTGGAAAGACAAGGCGTCGAGGTGAAGCAGCGAATCGGCGTGGTGCCGGAAGGGTTGGCGCTGTTCGAGCGACTGACCGGAACGCAACTCCTCAACTTTGTGGGCAGGATGTATTCGCTGGACCGCGACACCGCGGCGGCGCGGAGCGCTGAGCTGCTGGAGTTCATGGATCTGCGCACCTCGGCGGACAAGCTGGTCGCCGATTATTCGCATGGCATGAAAAAGAAGATCGCCCTCGCGGCCGCGGTCATCCATCGTCCTGACATACTGTTTCTCGACGAACCCTTTGAAGGCGTAGACGCTATTGCGGCAGGGACGTTGAAGGCGATGCTGCAACGGTTTACCGCGCGCGGCGGCACCATCTTTCTGACTTCGCATGTTCTCGAGGTGGTGGAGCGGCTTTGTTCGCACATCGCCATTATTCAAGATGGAAAGCTCGTTACCTCGGGCTCGATCGAGGAGCTCCGCGCCGGGGTAACACTGCGTGACCCGGAGTGCGCGGGCCAGGCGCTGACCCTGGAGCAGATATTTCTGGAGGTAGTGGGCGGGGAGCACCAAGCGCCGCACGAACTCTCATGGCTTTAGCCATCCGTGACACTACCGCTTTCCGTCTGCTGGCGCGGCTTCGCTGGCAGGTCTTTCGCAATTCACTGCGTCCAGGATTTAAACGGGTAGAGGTGCTGATCCGTGGCTTCACATGGGTTGCTGGCGTAAGCACCGTGGCCATCACGTCCTTGATATTCGCCGCTAATGGGTACTTTTTATTTGATAAACGGCCCTACGTCATCCATGTCTCGTTGTGGGTGATCGCGCTCGTCTGGCAGATACTCCCGCTGGTGCTCGAGGGAAGCACGCCCGCGCTGGATTTCAACGAGTTGGCACGCTATCCGCTACGGTTTCGCCTCTTCTACACAATGAGCCTGACCTACGGTTTGCTGGATCCGGCGGCTCTGACTTGCGTGGCATGGCTGCTTTGTCTAGCGCTGGGCATTGTCATGGGACATCCTGCAGCCATTCCCTCCGTAGTGATCTTCTTTCCACTCTTCGCCCTGTTAAACCTGCTTTTTAATCGGGTGTTGTTCGGATGGCTTCGCCAAGTGACAGCCACTCGCCGTCGTCGCGAGATACTGGTCGCAGTCGGAGTGCTTTTCCTACTTACGGTTCAAGTCTCTTTCTGGACGTGGATGCCGCGGCTGGAGAAGTCCGAACGCAAAGCGCAAGTCTTGCCCGTGATTCAAGCGGCCGACCGTTTCTCGCCGATGGGCGTCACTGCGAATGCTGTCTCTGCGCCGCGAGAGAGCGCTCTGGTGGCGCTGGGTACGCTCGGCGGAGGGTGCCTGCTTCTTGGATTCCTACTTTATCGCCAATTGCGTCCCATATATCTAGGCGAAACGGACTCTGACTCTGAAGTAAGGTTGGGTGCCATCCAGGCGGAGCCGGGATGGGGGCTGCCATTTCTGGGGCCGCAGCTTTCGGCGATGGTCGAACGGGAGGTCCGCTACTACTTCTCAGAGCACCGGCTGTGGGTCAATCAAGTGAGCATCTGGAGCTTCGTTTTGATCGGCGCGCTGGCTCCATCATTCTTTCAACGCGCCTTTGGCTGGTCGGGAGAGCGGCGCGGAGAGGTCCTGTATCCCGTCGCCATCTCTTACAGCCTGATCGTGATGGCTACGCTGGCCTACAACTGCTTTTGGTCGGACGCCGGCGGGTATTATCGCTGGCTGCTCTCGCCGGTAAAGATCAGGCGCGTACTCCAGGCCAAGAATATTTTTTTTGGTATCGCTGTCCTGGTGAACCTGGTGGTGGTCACGACCATTGTGAGCTTCGGAATCCCGATCGCGCCCTTGAGATTGCTCAACGGAGTGCTGACGACGATGCTTATCGCGCTAGGCGTGGTCAGCGCGGGAAATCTGCTCTCTGGATGGTTCCCGAAAAAGGTTAAGAGCGGAACGTTCAGCGCCAAAAATGCATCTGAGGCAGCGACGTTCATCGGTCTGATCGTGTTGGCTGCGTTCTCCGCGCTGGCCTTTGGCGCAAACTGGGCAGGGAAGCACTGGCAGCGGCCGTGGCTGACGCCTCTGTTACTGCTGGTGACGGTACTCGCCGCCGGAGGCATCTACCTACTCGCGCTGAAGTTGGCGTCTGAGTACCTGGAGAAACATCAGGACAAGATGTGCGATGAGTTGGTGTGAAAATCTATTCGCTGGTGAAGTAATCCACGCTGACGGGGTTCTCAAACAGCGAATAGTCGCGCGTAACTACCGTAATGCCGCTCTCCGAGACAAAATAGTTCTGCTTGTCGTCTTCCGGGTCGTAGCCAATGACGCTGCCCTCGGGAATGTGGACATCGCGATCGATAATGGCCTTTTTGATGCGGCAGTGCCGGCCGATATTCACGTGCGAGAAGATGATGCTGGAATCAACTTCCGCATATGAGTTCACGCGAACATCGGGGGAGACCACACAGTTCTTCAGCGTAGCGCCGGAGATGATGCAGCCCATGGAGACGATGGAGTCGATGCTTTGTCCGGTTCGGCCCGGCTCTCCGAAGACGAACTTCGCCGGCGGATACTGTCGCTGATGGGTACGTAGCGGCCACGCCTTGTCATAAAGGTTGAACACCGGCGACACCGCTACCAGGTCCATGCTGGCTTCGTAATAGGCTTCCAACGTACCCACGTCGCGCCAGTACTGCGCTTCTTTGTGGTTTTCGTCGATGAAATTGAATGAGTAGATCTTGTAGTCATTCAAGATCTTGGGCAGGATGTCATGCCCAAAGTCATGCGACGACTCCGGATCTTCAGCATCTTTCAATAGGGCCGGCAACAATACATCCGTGTTGAAGAGGTATACGCCCATCGAGCCCGAGACCATCTTCGGGTTATAGGGCGAGCGCAGCTTGGTTTCCTTCGGCTTCTCCTCAAATCCGGCTACGCGTCCGGCACGGTCGACGTCCACACAGCCAAAGCGTGAGGACTCACTCGGATCGATCAGGATCGTCGCCAAGGTGACGTCCGCATCCGATTCGCGGTGCTGCTTCAGCATGAGCTCGTAGTTCATCTTGTAGATGTGGTCCCCGGAGAGGATGAGCACATGCTTGGGCTGCTCGCTGCCGATGGAATAAATGTTCTGATAGACCGCGTCTGCCGTGCCCATGTACCAGTTGTCGCTCACCCGCTTCATGGGCGGCAGTATCTCGATGAATTCGCCCAGTTCACGAGCCACGGCATTGCCCCAGCCTTCACGGATGTGGCGATTCAAGCTCAGTGCTTTGTATTGCGTAAGGATAAAGATCTTGCGAAGGTCAGAATTGATGCAATTCGACAGCGTGACGTCAATGATGCGGTAGATGCCGCCAAAGGTCACCGCCGGCTTGGCGCGGTCGCGGGTAAGGGGATAAAGACGCTCACCGGCGCCACCCGCCAACAGGACTCCCAAGGTGTCTTTCATCCGTGTCTTTCAGAGTTCCGGTTTTGGTACGCGAGGACAGCCATTTGCGCGCTTCACCGTGCAAAAAACGATGGTAACACAGCAGTTTCAGATGAGATGTGGCCACAAACAACAGCGCGGCGCCTCACAACTGCAAGGCGCCGCGCTGGATACCAAGACAACGACTATGCGGCGTCGTCTACGGAGATACGAAGAGATTTCAGGAAACGCATGTCCTGGGCATTGACCTTCAGCTCAGGCTCCGGGAGCGGCATTTCAGTCACGTTGTCGGGAGCGTCGGCGGCAGCTTCGCCGTCCTGGCGGTTGAATCCTACCGTTGCCTCCAGCACGAGGAACACGTCATATCCTTCGTCCTTGATGCGGCCAATGACTTCGGCGATCTGCTCTGAGTTAGAGAGCGTTTCATTGATCGCGTCGCCTAATTCCTTGATGCGTGCCTTCATAGGGTTGCTCACTGGGCCCCATTTCCTTGCGGGCTGGTTGTCCCGCGTATCCATTGAGATGCACCCTCAACCGCTATGGTTTGGTACTTTTTTGGCCGGCAGGCCATTGTCCTTCAGGGGCGGGCACCGCCGCTGCTAGAATCCATCGAAGTGAGCGATCAACCCAGTCCGAGCCCCCATATTCACCGCGCCGCCGGACGCGTCGCGGGCCGGGCCATCCGCCGCAACCGGGTGGTTAACGCTTCGCTGGCCGGCGGGCGCCGCTTTCTTGCGGTAGTGAGCCAGGTGGCGCACGCGCTCTTCCTGGAGACGATGGGATTGTTCTTCCTCTTTTTCACCCTTACGGGAGGATTCGCGACGTATCGCGCCTACCGTGCCTATCGGGGTGCGCAAGCGGGGGTTGAGCCAGTGATCTTGGGTGTCCTTTTCACTTTGCTGTTCCTGTATTTCGCGGTGTCATCTTTCTGGCGCGCGCAAAAACGTGCCGCGGTCAAGGAGGCCAAGTGAAGGATCGGGGTGTGGACCCGAAGGGCCATTTACAGAAAGCGGCCTACAAAGAGGGCACGAAACCAGTCTATGGACCGGATGACATCGCCGACTTCGAACAAGACCGCGATCTCAATCATCCCGGGCAATTTCCCTACACCCGCGGAGTGCAGCCCACCATGTATCGCGGACGTCTATGGACCATGCGTCAGTACGCCGGCATGGGCGACGCGGAAGAATCGAACAAGCGTTACAAATATCTGCTGGCGCACGGCACGTCGGGGCTGAGCGTAGCTTTCGACCTTCCAACGCAGATCGGCATGGACTCCGATCACCCGATGGCGATCGGCGAAGTGGGCAAAGTGGGCGTGGCGATCGATTCGATTGAGGACATGCAGCGCCTGTTCGACGGCATCAATCTGGAAAAGATCTCCACTTCCATGACCATCAACGCGACCGCATCCATTCTGCTCGCGTTGTATATTTCCGTCGCCCGACGCAATGGCGCCAACATCGCCAAGCTCTCGGGTACGGTGCAGAACGACATCCTGAAGGAATACATCTCGCGCGGGACGTACATCTACCCGGTGAAGTCAGCAATGCGCATCATCACTGACATGTTCGCGTATGCGAACGAGCATCTCCCCGAATGGAACCCTATCTCCATTTCCGGATACCACATGCGCGAAGCCGGCAGCACGGCCGCGCAGGAAGTCGCATTCACTCTGGGCGACGGGATCGCGTACGTCCAAGCGGCGCTCGATGCCGGTCTTGATGTCGATACTTTCGCACCGCGCCTGAGCTTCTTTTTCAACGCACACAATGATTTTCTGGAAGAAGTGTCGAAGTTCCGGGCTGCCCGGCGGATGTGGGCGCGTATCATGCGAGAACATTTCCGCGCAAAAAACCCGCGCTCCTGGATGCTCCGCTTTCACACTCAAACCGCCGGCTCCACGCTGACAGCGCAGCAGCCCGAAGTCAATATTGTTCGCACCGCGATCCAGGCCATGGCCGCCGTGCTGGGCGGCACGCAATCACTGCATACTAATTCGTTCGACGAGGCGCTCGGACTGCCCACGGAAGAAGCCGCACGCATCGCCCTTCGCACCCAGCAGATCATTGGCTATGAGAGCGGGGCGGCGCAGACGGTTGATCCGTTTGGCGGGTCCTACTTCATCGAAGCGCAGACGACCCTCATTGAAAAGGAAGCGAACGAGTATCTCGCCAAGATCGATGCTCTGGGCGGGATGCTGAAGGCCATTGAGCGTGGTTTCGTCCAGCAGGAGATACAGAACGCGGCGTATGAGTACCAACAGGCGGTGGATCGCGGAGATGCAGTGGTGGTGGGCGTGAATGAGTTCAGGATGGATGAGGAGAAATCAACGCCCATCCAGCGCATTGACGAAGCGCAGGAGCGCAAACAATTGGAGCGGCTGCGCGCTTTACGCGCGCGTAGACACCCCAAAGTTTGGCAGAAATCGCTGCAAAGCGTAGAGGAAGCGGCCCGCGATGGCGCTAACCTGATGCCGCGGATCATTCAGGCCGTGGAGAGCTTTGCCACCGTAGGCGAGATCGCGGACGTGATGCGGCGCGTCTTTGGAGAATATAAGGAGGAAGTGGTCTTGTAGCAGCAGTGCTCGCCTTACCCGATCTGCGCCTGGAAGTCACAGGCTTCCCGACAGTCGATGCAGTAGTACATTCCGTCCTGGCAAAGCCTCACGTTGTACTCGCCCTGGCAGAGAGTGCAGAAGCGATCGCACTTGCACTTGGACTCTTCCTTCTCACATTGAAAACAGCGGAACGGGTCAGCCATGGCTGAACTTTATCGTGCTGGGAGGTAATTGAAAAGAGGGAATTATTCTGGGCGGCCGGGGGCGGCGGGACTACAATCTTCTTCGGTAACCCTACAACTTAAGCACTGGCTGCTTTAGCGGCCGCTGCACGCTTGCCCGCGATCTTCTCGATCCGCTTGATCTCGGCTAATAGGGCTGCTTCAACCTGTTTTGAACGTCGCTCCCCGTTGGCGACGCGGCTCACGTATGACCGGTCCAGACCTAATTGCTTGGCCACACGACTGTACACACCTCGATATAGGGTGTGGCGAAGCAGTTCCGAATCTATGTTATGCTTAGTCACCATTGTTGCCAAAAACCAAGACCGTAATGGTTAACACCATATAACGTCTCTGTTACGGAGTCAATCGGTAGCATGCCTGTTCCCCCGAATGGCCGCCCCGAGTGGGCGAAGAAGATTGAAGAGATGCGCGACCGGCTGGGTTTAAGCCAAGCGGCGCTAGCCAAGACTCTCGGTGTTTCGCCTATGGCTCCGTCTCGATGGGAGCGCGGCATCAATCGCCCTCCTTCCTCCATCTTCCTCCGATTAGGCAAGCTCATCGGCCATCCGTTGTGCTGGTACTTTTGGCAGGAAGCAGGCCTCAGCAAAGAAGACCTGGTCAGTTGCGCCGACCCAGCGGAAGTCTTGGCCCGCAAGCTACACATTCCCGCATCACTGAACGAGATGGATTATGTGGCACTTCCGCTCCTGCCGAAGGAGGCCACCCGCTTTGATGTGCCGACAGCCACGGAGAAGAAAGATTTCATGGTCGCTCGTCGCGATTGGTGTAGCCATCCCGACCGCACCATTTGCTGGCAATACCAAGGTCACGGAATGAAACCGCTCTTAGCCGATGCCTCCATCGTGGCCGTTGACCTTTCTCAATCGTCGACGGAAGATCTGGACGGAAAAATGGTGCTTGCGACTCATCCGAAGCACGGCCCCCGGATCAAGTGGTTGCTCAAAACTTCGGAAGGCCTCACCTTGAAGCCGGAGAATCCCGATGTGCCCTCTTATCGCGTCCGCAATGGTGATTGGAAGATCGCCGGCCGGGTCATCTGGTGGTTCAGGAAAGACGCTGACTAGCCTCCCACTCCGGACTTCTCTGTCCAGAAGATTGACCCGCTTAAAAATCGCGTGATAACGTTATGGGTTCGCGATTGGTTCGTCTCCCGGACCTTAAGCTCTGCCATCGAAAGGGACCCGTTGTCAGCTTCCGGAACCACTTCCGCTCTGCGTAAGACCGCACTCAACGCCGTCCACCGCCGGTTAGGCGCCAAAATGGTGGATTTCGGCGGCTGGGACATGCCCGTGGAGTATTCCGGATTGATCGCAGAGCATATGGCGGTCCGCACTGGGGTCGGCGTCTTCGACGTCAGCCACATGGGCGACATCCTGATCATCGGCAAACAAGCCCTGGCCGCCGTTCAGCACATCAGCATGAATGATGCTTCAAAGCTCCAGATCGGCCAGGCCCATTATTCTGCGCTCCTTTATCCCGAGGGGACGTTTGTCGATGACGTGATCGTCCACAAGCTCGGCGAGAACGATTACCTGCTCGTCATTAACGCCGGCACGCGGGAAAAGGATTGGGATTGGGTGCGCCAGAACGTGGCCCGCTTCAACTGCCATCCCAAGGAAGTCAGCGATTACTACACCCAACTCGCCATTCAAGGTCCGAAGGCGGTTGAGGTTGTCCAGAAGCTGACGGATGTCGATCTTTCCACCATCAAGAATTACTGGTTCAAGTACGGCACCGTTTGCGGTATTCCCAACACGATGGTCGCCCGCACCGGATATACCGGTGAAGATGGTTTTGAGATCTACGTTCCCTCCGATGAACCTACCAGCGAGCGCGTCTGGAATGAAGTGATGGAAGCCGGGAAAGACTTTGGGATCGTCCCCTGCGGTCTCGGTGCGCGCAACACCTTGCGTCTGGAGTCAAAAATGGCGCTCTATGGCCATGAAATATCGGAAACCATCAACGTATTTGAAGCCGATCTTGGACGCTACGCAAAGTTCACCCCCGAAAAAGGTGACTTCGTTGGCCGCGAAGCTCTGGAAAAGGCGCAAGCGTCTGGGCTGAAACGTATCCTGGTCGGCCTGGAGATGATGGAGCGCGGCATCGGCCGCGACGGCTACAAGGTCTTCGACGACGCCGGAAATGAGATCGGCTACATCACCAGCGGCTCGCCTGCACCATTCCTCAAGAAGAACATCGCGCTCGCCTATGTTCCGCCGACTTTTTCTCCATTGGAGACGGTAGTGAACGTCGAGATTCGCGGACAAAAAGTTAAGGCCAAGGTCGTTCCTACACCGTTTTACAAGAAGCCGAAAAAAGAAATTAAGGCTTAATCAGGTTCCGGTTGCGCGAGGACAAATTTTCGAGGTGAAAGCCAGATGGCGTATCCCGCAGATTTTCGTTACACCAAAGAGCACGAGTGGATCAAGGTTGAAGGCAACAGCGCTACCATCGGCATCACCGACCACGCCCAGAATTCATTGGGGGACATCGTGTTCGTTGACCTGCCCAAGCCGGGCACCGAAGTTGCGGCCCACAAGTCTTTCGGCTCGGTCGAATCCGTGAAGGCAGTTTCTGAGCTGTATGCTCCGGCTTCCGGCACCGTCACTGAGATCAATCAAGCTTTGGCTGATTCTCCGGAAACGATCAATTCCGACGCGCATGGCTCCTGGATGATCAAGATCAACCTGAAGGACCCCGGTGAACTAAAAAGCCTGCTCGACTCGGCTGATTATGAGAAGTACGTTGCCGAAGAATCTTCTAAGTGATTTATCCATCAAATAGCGACTGGTACCCAGGTCCACCCACGAGACTCCCAAACTGAATGCGCTATCTTCCGAACTCAGACTCCGACCGACGCGCGATGCTCGATGCTGTTGGCGCCCGCAATATTGACGATCTTTTCTCTCACATCCCCGCTGAATATCGCCTGAAGGGCGACCTCCATGGACCTCGCCAGATGGGCGAAGCCGAGATCGTGGACTACTTCAAGGGCTTTGCCGGCGACATGTCCGCCGGCTACAGCATCATGCTCGGCGCGGGCTCGTATTATCACTACCGGCCGGTCGTGATTGATTCGCTGATCTCGCGTGGCGAATTCTTTACCGCTTACACGCCCTATCAGGCGGAGATCTCCCAGGGAACACTGCAAGCCATCTTCGAATTCCAGACCATGATCTGCGAACTCACCGGCATGGAAGTGGCGAACGCGTCGCTTTATGACGGCTCCACCGGCATCGCCGAAGCAGTCATGATGGCCATCCGCATCACCGGGCGCAGCAGTACGGTCATAGCCCGCAGCGTGCATCCTGAATATCGTGAAGTGTTGCGCACCTACGCCCAGCATCAAGGTATGCCAATCGCTGAGACTGCGTTCCTCGAAACTGGGCGCGTGGACTTGAAGGCGCTCGACGCTGCTATCACCGATGAGACCGCCTGCGTCGTCATCCAGTCCCCGAACTTCTTTGGCACCATTGAAGATGTGGCCGCAGTGGCCGACATCGCCCACAAGAAGGGCGCGCTGCTGATCGTCTCCATCGCGGAAGCACTATCCCTTGGCATCGTGAAGCCGCCGGTGGAAGCTGACATCGTCACCATGGAAGCGCAGTCGTTCGGCGTGCCTCTCGGGTACGGCGGCCCGTATGTCGGCGTGCTGGCTACGCGCGAAAAGTTCGTTCGCCAGATGCCCGGCCGTCTCGTGGGACAAACTACGGACCGGCAAGGAAAGCGCGGCTTCGTGCTGACCCTTTCAACGCGCGAGCAGCATATCCGTCGCGAAAAGGCGACCTCAAACATCTGTACGAACCAAGGTTTAGTTGCTCTCATGGCCACTATATATATGTGTATCTATGGCCGCGAAGGACTCAAAGAACTCGCCAAGCAAAATCTCTCCAAGGCCGCATACGCCGTTGGTGAGTTCAAGAAGTCGGCCAAAATCCTCTTCGACGGTGCCCCGCGCTTCAATGAATTCGTCGTACAGACTCCCGGCGCGGCCAAGCAGATAAACGATAAGCTGCTTGACCAGAAGATCATCGGCGGACTTCCACTTAACCGTTATTACCCGGAGTTGGGTAATTCGGCGGTCTGGTGTTGCACGGAACTGGTGGCCAAGGCGCAGATCGATGCCGCTGCGCAGGCGGTGGGGAAATGAGTGACGTGAACAAGAACATCAAGAAAGTCACTCGCCACGTCAGCCAGAACGAAGGGCTGATCTTCGAACGTTCTTCCGCCGGTAAGCGCGGTTATCGGTTGCCGCCGCTCGATGTCCCGGAAGTGGACGCAGGGAAAGTGCTGGGCGCGGCGGTCCGTGAAAATCTGGGTGAAATGCCCGAGGTCAGTGAGTTCGAGATCATCCGTCACTTCACTCGCCTCTCTACTTGGAACTACGCCATCGACCTCGGCATGTATCCTCTGGGCTCTTGCACCATGAAGTACAACGCCCGCGTGAATGAGACGGTCGTCCGGTTAGATGGTCTCGCCAATGCGCATCCTTATCTGCCGGAGAAGATGGCACAGGGCGCGTTGCGCGTCATGCATGAACTATCGCAGGCGCTCATCGAGATCACGGGCATGGATGCCATCACGCTTCAGCCCGCCGCCGGCGCGCATGGCGAGATGACCGGCATCATGCTCGTGCGCGCTTACTTCGAAGCGCAAGGGAAGCAGCGCAAGAAGATCCTTATTCCCGACTCCGCGCACGGCACCAACCCCGCCACCGCTGCCATCTGTGGTTATGAAGTCGAGAATCTCCGCTCCAACGCCAAAGGCATGGTTGACATCAACGCCCTCGCTGAGCAGATGAATGAGGACGTTGCGGCGTTGATGCTCACCAATCCGAACACGCTGGGCGTCTTTGAAGAAGACATCCATAAGATCGCCGACCTTATGCACAACAAGGGCGGGCTCCTTTATATGGACGGCGCCAACATGAATGCGCTGGTGGGCAAAGCCCGTCCCGGTGACTTCGGCGTGGATGTCATGCACCTGAACCTGCACAAGACCTTCTCCACACCTCACGGCGGCGGCGGTCCTGGCTCCGGGCCGGTTGCGATCAAAAAACATCTTGAACCATTTCTTCCGACGCCCGTCATCACCGCCAAAGACGGACGCCTTGCCTTCGATTACGACCGCCCAAAATCTATCGGCCGAGTAAAGGCGTTCTACGGCAACTTTGGGATGCACGTTCGCGCCCTGGCCTACATCCTCGCCAATGGTCCAGACGGTCTTCGCCAAACCACAGAAGATGCGGTGCTGACGGCGAACTACGTGCGCAAAAAGCTGGAAGACGTTTACGATCTGCCGTTTAAATCGCCCAGCATGCATGAAGTGGTATTAAGCCATCGCCTCCAGGCACAGAACGGCGTGAAAACTGGCGACATCGCTAAGCGGCTCATCGACTACGGCTTTCATCCCTACACCACGGCTTTTCCGCTGATCGTCGCCGACCACGGCGCCATCATGATCGAGCCCACAGAGAGCGAGCCTAAGGAAGAGCTCGATCTGTTCATCGACGCCATGCGTAGCATCGCCGCCGAAGCCGGGTCCAATCCGGAGATCATCCTGAACGCGCCGCACACCGCCCGCGTTGAACGCATGGATGAAGTGACGGCGAACCGGAAGCCGATCCTGCGCTGGAAGCCGGCGGCAGACGCCGGCAAGCCATAGCGTGTCCGTCTTTGACGAAAAGCGCGATGATCTGGAGAAGCACGAGGTCATGTTCGGCATCCCGCGCGGTCGCCTTGCGGTGGCGCTCGATTCGCTGACCGACGCGCTCATCCTTGCCGGACAGCACGGGGTCTATTGCCGCAGCAATCGCAATCCCAGCCTGCCTGCGACAGACATTCAAGCCGTCCAGAAGTCGTTGCAGGATGCCAAAGAGCTGGTCAGCTCGGTGATGGAAGAGTTGCGAAAAGTGCGTGACGCGGAGCGGAAAACGGAATAGTTTATTGGCAATCGTATGGCTACTTTGCAAAAGCTCACCATTGACCAGATCAAAGCTGAGGTGCAACGCTTTTGGAGCGCCTTCAGCAGCAAACAATCAGAGCAGTTGATGGACTTCTACGCGCCTGAGGCCAGCGTGTTTGGCTCCTCGTCCACGCGACCCGAGCCAGGACGGCTGGCGGCAGCCCGCCGCCAGCGCGAATATTTCCACGCCAAGTCCACGCTGCGCGCCACGCCGGGCATGATCGACGTGATCTTGATCGGTGACCACGCCGCCGTAGCCAGCTATACGTTCACCTTCCACGCCAGCAAAGTGGCTACCGGCATCAACGCAGCCGCGGAAGAAGACATTCGCAACGGACGCGCGACCCAGGTCTTCGCCTACGATCCTGACGGCAAGTTGCGCATCGTCCACGAGCATCTCTCGCACGTCGATAAGGGTTAGGAAGAGGGAAATGGCGCGCCCGGAGAGGTTCGAACTCCCGACCTAACGCTCCGGAGGCGTTCGCTCTATCCAGCTGAGCTACGGGCGCGCGTAAGGCAAGTACTGACAGATTATCAGAAATCCGAGGGCGTGGGAGACGGCCATCCAATCGTCAGTACCCGCCGCCTAGCCACTCCACAAGCCACTGCTCTACTTCATCTGCCGATTCGGATAGTACCCGTCGCGCGCTTGCACGATCAGATTCTTTCGCCGGGTCGTGACGGAAATCTTGCGATAGCTGATGCTGTCGTCTTGCCGGTCAGACGAGTATCCCAGACTGTACTGATTGCGGAGCTCTTCCTCGATCTGCGCGTAGATCTGGCGGATGGGCAGCTTGCGCGACACCTCAAACATGCGCCCGCCAGTCTCTTTGGATATCTTCTCCAGCACCTTCTTGCCGTCGCCGGCGCCGCCGATCAGCGTGCCGCCTTTTGCCATGCGATCGAAGATGTTGCCGCTGTTCTCGCTGAAGAGTATGGAATATACGACCGTGTCCGCGCGCTGGGCGGCTTCCACGCTCTCTTCCAATGACATCTTGCTGCCATGGTCTTCGCCATCCGAGAGGATGATCAGTGCCTTGCGACCCTGCACGGGCGCTATTACGTCATGCGCGGCCAGATAGACGGCGTCGTAGAGCAGCGTGCCCATGCCGCCGCCACCGCGCCGCGGACCGCCGCCGCCACGGGGGCCACCGCCCCGGCGACGCTGGAAATTCCGGCGCCACACGCGGTCCTGGCTGGGGATCCCCAACTCGTCCAGCGCGGTTTCCAATTGCCGATGGGAAGAAGTGAGGTCTTGCAGCAGCTCTACTTCGAAGTCAAAGTGGATGAGGAATGCCTGGTCGGGATCGCGGCGGGTGCTGTCGGCCAGCAGGGCGGCGTCGCGCAGCATGCTGTTCAGGAATGCGTAGCTGGCCGCACGCTCTTCCGGCAGCACGTTCTGCTGGCTCAGGCTGGTATCCACCAGCAGGCCAATGGTCAGCGGCTGATCGACCACCTGGGAGAAGTACTTGATGTTTTGCAGTCGCCCGTCTTCCGTGAGCAAGAAGTCGTTTTTGGTGAGGTCATGCACAATGGCGCCACCCTTCTCGCGAACGGTGGCCAGAACGTTGACCACGCGAACGTTGGACGAGTACGTGGGTTCTTGAGGTTCCTGGCTGGGAAGCGCCGGAGCTGACAGCGCAATGCTCAATGCCAGCGAGAGGGCCTTTTGGGTAGATGGCTTCACGTGTGGAAAGGTTAACCCTGAATGGATAGGAAAGTGGCAGCAAGCCTAAGCCTTCAAGGGGATCGCAATCTTTGCGGATGCTCGCGACGGATGAGAACATCCCACCACCTCCCAAACGAGTTCCGCTCGATGTGCGGCACCCAGAACATTCTTTAGGGTGAACGGTATGAAAGTAGAGTGCCTTTGTGTGGGCCACCCGCCAAATAAAACACCCCGCCTCGATTTTGCAAGCTCGTCATTCGAAACGTGTTACGGAAATTTCGCCGCTAAGCTCGGTCAAATAAAGGACTTATAGGTAAGCTCGGTTAAACAAAGGACTTAGCGTGGATTCCTTGGCGTCTGGTCGAACTGACGGATGGGATACCCCACCCCCCTCTGGTATCTAAGAAAACAAAAGACTTAAAAATCGATATCCCTATCAAGTTGAAGGAAGGTAAGAATTTGAACGGCCGATCTATGAATCCCAAGCAGTTGATTATCTATATCTATGTGATATACATAATATATAAATATTATCAGAAGTGGGGAATTGGTGTCAAGCAAAAACCCAGACAACAAGCTTTGTGGTTAGAATCTTTAGATAAGATGAGTCTTGCGTGGGCCACCCGCCGCGAGAGTGTATAGACCCGAGTGTCGAGTAGGGCGGAGTAATCTGTTACAAAATCCGGAAATTTGCCCGCCCGGGCCTTCATTACAAGAACCTTCCCACCCTTTGGCCCATGGAGTTGACTTGCAAGTCTTTGGATCCTTGGCTGGGCCGAAGAGTGGGGCACCCAGGTCATAGATTACTATCGGCCGGATATGAAACGAGAAGGATGGGCCACCCGCCTTGTTCCAAGAGAGTCCACGACTGCCCGCTGTTGAACGAAGAGGTTGGAATTCACCTTACCCTTCATCAGTCTTGTCGTGCGTCCAAATCAAGCTAACCATAGAAACTGCCGCTAGGATGATGGGAGGAATTGTCGACGAAAGTGACCGCTGATTGAGAATGTTGATCAGCATTGCGGGAATTCCAACGACCGCTAACACCCAAGCAGCAACCCGGACAGCAGTCACTGCGATTGGGCGCTTCGTCGTAAAAGCGTACTTCCAAATGCTAAACGTAATGATAAGCATATATATAAACCCCAGAGCTGACCAACGAGAGTCAGGCTGAGGCCGAAGGGCCACGCTTATTGTGAGAAATACTAGAAAGACATTTGCTGTGAAGACTGCGGCAACCTTTCGTACAGGCATCCCTAACACTCCCCGTTCATTGCTTTTCGTCTTGCCGTTGTTGCTGCTGTTGTTGTTGCCCCTGCTGCTTCTTCTGCTTGTCTTGTTGGCTGGAGCTTCCTTGACCATCCTTCCCTTCCTGCTTCTTATCGGATGTTTTCGGCTTGTTGTCGGGCGCAACGAGAGATGTTCCGCTTGATAGTGTTTCTGCAGCGTTCTGGACACTGTCAAATACGGTCCTGCTTATCGCTCCAGTGAACAAGGTTTCCACACTAGACCACTCTACTGCTGTGTCCAAGTCGCCGGTAAGAATCATGGCTGTAGCCCCACCCACTGTGGTTAACGAAGTGGCCGCATCTCCCATCTTCTTGAAGTCATCACTGGCCTTCCCGGGATGACCATGCCCCAGGAGTTGGTCATCATCCGCGTCGAACCGAGGTGGTCTCCGTGGCAGAAAGTGGTGGTCTCATTCGCCCAGCAGAATGCTGCACCTGCCCGGTGCGGGTGCTGCCGGAAGTGCCACCTATCGTCAAGGACACTGACGCCTGGTCGGTGTAGATCGGCTTCACCATGCCATCTGACCTGCTCCCCCTGGATTCGCGCAGAAGTGTATATGATTTCGTCGGCACAGATGAATCCGTGCGGCTTCGAACGTCCTCCCACACGAGCTGCGCTCGATGTGGGGCACCCAAAACACTCTTTATGGTTGAACGGTGTCTGGAGAAATGGAAGGCTTGTCTGGGCCACCCGCCTTCATCCAACCATTCCGGAGAGGAACTGGGGATTCAGCCGCTTCCGCTTCGTTTCGTCAAAGGCCACGTCGCTAACCTTGATAGTTCCGAGTTTTTGAGCCGTGCGCGAAGCTAGATGCTCCCAAGAGCCCGTCTCAGGGATTTGAATGTCGGCAGGAAGCACGTACACATCGTAGACATCCGAGTAGTCGTCTGCTGCCTCATCGAAGCGGCTATCGAGCAGCAGCACTTTCCCTTTGAATCTGACGACGATGAGTCTGGGGACGTCGTAAAATTCACGGTACGCGAACGGAATAAGATCATTCACAGCTCTGCTCCTCCTACTGAACCCGGTCTTTCTTCGGCACCGGATTGGGTTTCGGCTCGGAGAAGGTACTCGGTTTGCCTTTACCTTCAACGACGTTTACGTGACGATTGTTCATGGCTCCGCTTCTGGTCGGCTCAGGAGCACTTCTGACCTGTCCACCACTCTGACGAACTGCGCCAGCCGTGGTTTCCCGTATCGTTCCATGAGGTACACCACTGCCAGCTTCTTGTACTGTCTTCCCAGCCGCACCGGAAAATGTCTCGCCTGCCGCTGGCATCGGACCTGTTCCTCCACGGACAACCACCGAGCTGTTCGAGACTCCGGTGCCGATAGATTTGACCTGGAGATCCACTGCCTCGATGCCGCCCTTTGCTCCATATGCGGCCAGTCCGCCAGTGAGCACCGCTTCGGTGGTGATCGCCATCGCGCCCTGCGCGCCCTGGTCTAGAACTGCGTTGGCAACGCCAGACACGCCTTTGTCCGCATAGTCCTGCCCTGCTGTCACGACAGGCTCGACGACCATTGCTGCGCGTTCGTAGTCCGATGCCGCAACCATTTGGGCAGTGCCGACAACGGTATTCTTTGCGAAGTTCCACGTGCCTTGCGCAGCTCCAGCCAAGATGTCGCAAACACCACCGTCGCCGCAGTGCCCATCGGCATCAGCGTGACTCAATGGGTTGTTTCTGACGTAGCCGTAGAGATTCAGGGTTTGCGGATCGGTCATGTCCGCGTACGGCACAGCTACGGGAACGGCGCTCCAGTCTGGCGTGAGGAAACGGCCCATGTTCGAGCAGTAGTACCTTGCGCCGAAATAATCACACCCGGTCTCGGCGTCGCGTTCTTTGCCGGTGAACTTGTAATGGTTGCTGGTTGCTGTGCCGAGTTCCTCTCCATATGGCATGAAGGTGCCTGAGGATAAGGGCCAGCCAGCGGAGTTGGTCATTAGGCGCGTGGAGCCGAGATGATCCGAATGGTAAAACTCAGTGCCAAAGGTGGTCGCGGTGCCGGGGGCCATGGCAATGCGTTTGCCGCTCGCAAAGATGTAGTCCGTCCAACCTCCACCGGGGAGAAGCTGAAGCTCATTCAACCATGCACCTGGACCGGGAGCGTTGTTGAGATAAAGCCGCCAGTAGCGGTGCGGCTGCGAGTGAGACCACGACACCACATTCCAATACATCTGGTAAGGGGTAAGCGAAGCGGCGGTGGTCCAATTCGTGTTGTCGTCTGAGTACTGGATGCTGTAATTACCCGCATAGCCATTGGTGCTGGCGTAGATACGGGCCGAGGTCACGGTGGTGGCGCTGCCGAAGTCAGCCTTGAGCCAGGCGCCCGCGGAGGCAGTGTCCGTGTGCCAGGCGCCGCCGGAAACGACTCCGTCAACAATGTAGTTTGGGTAGAAAGCAGTTAATCCTGATTGGGTCAGCGTGGCGGATTCCAGGATTGAACCAGGTTTCTTTTCAGCGATGACCTCAGAGCCGAAGTAGATGTACTCAGTCCAGTTAGAACCCGTATCTTTGCGGGAGGGCTTCACGATGGAAAGAGGTTAACCCAAAAGCAAGGGGAAGTGGCGTTCGTCGGGAACGGGACGGCCTTTCCTCCGTTCTTTACCCTACAGATAGCCCTTGGGCCGCTGGAAATCCGTTCTGGGA
>DATLCI010000008.1:0-11237 GCA_035526435.1 Terriglobales bacterium | reverse complement strand
CAACCCGGTCAACAGGAGATGAAGGTGATCGATGTTCGTGCGGATGTGCAAGCGAAGATCGGTCGCGATCTGCTCGTTACGGCTGCGTCCACTATGCAGCTTGTAGCCGACCTCCCCGATCTGCGCCACGAGTTCCTTTTCAACAAAATGGTGGACGTCTTCCGCTTCTTCGTCATGCAGGTAGTCAGCCTGCGAGGCCGCATGCTGCGCGATCGCCTGCAATCCGGCCTCGATCTGCTTGAGTTCCTCTGCGCTGAGCACACCAATGCCACTCAAGGCGCGGGCATGCGCCTTGCTGGCGGAGAGTTCTTCGCCGAGCAACCGCCGGTCAAAGGGAAATGACCTTTGCCAGCGCTCGAAATCCGGATCCAAAGGCTGCCGGAAGCGGCCCGACCACATCTTCATCTACTTAAGCACCTCATCCTTACTCTTCTGCTTCAGCAAAGCGCGCGAACGCGCGGGGAGACCCAGAATGCGGATGAAACCTTGCGCATCCTTCTGGTCGTAGCTGTCGCCCATGGTGAATGACGACAAGTCCGTCCGATAAAGTGAGAACTCAGAATGCCGCGAGACCACGTCCACATTGCCCTTGTACAGGGATAACTTCACCGTTCCGGTGACGTTCGCCTGGGTGCTATTCACGAATGCATCGAGCGACTCACGCAACGGCGTGAACCAGAGTCCGAAGTACACCAACTCGGCATACTTCAAAGCGACTTCCTGCTTGAAATGCATCAGGTCGCGGTCTAGGCACAGCGCTTCGAGCTCACGATGCGCGTTGAGCAACAAGGTGCCTCCCGGCGTTTCGTAGCAGCCGCGCGATTTCATGCCGACGAAGCGGTTTTCGACGAGGTCGATCCGGCCCACGGCATTGCGCCCGGCGATCTCATTCAACAATTCCACCAGCGCGACCGGATCCAGCTTCATTCCGTTTACAGAGACCGGCCTACCCGCAACGAATCCGACCTCGACTTCCTCGGCACGGTCGGGTGCGTCCTTGGGCGAGCGTGTGATCTGCCAGGTGGTATCAAAAGGGGCATTGGCGGGATCCTCGAGCTCGCCACCTTCATGACTCAAGTGCCAGATGTTCTTATCGCGCGAGTGGATCTTTGTGCGGCTGGCCTCAACCGGGATCTTCCGCTGCTCGGCGTAGTCAATACAATCCTCACGTGACTTCAGCGTCCATTCGCGCCACGGAGCAATCACTTCAAGCTGCGGGGCGAGCGCCTGATACGCGTGCTCAAAGCGCACCTGGTCGTTACCCTTACCGGTACAGCCGTGGGCGACGGCATCGGCATTCTCTTCCAGTGCGACTTCGACCTGATGCTTGGCGATCACCGGACGCGCGAGCGATGTACCCAGCAGATACTTGTGCTCGTAAACTGCGCCTGCGCGCAGCGCCGGGAAGACGTAGCCGGAAAGGAATTCCTCCCGCATATCGCGGACTACGACCTTGGAAGCGCCGGTAGCATAAGCCTTCTTCACCACGGCTTCGCTATCGTCGCCCTGGCCCACATCGCCCACCATGGCAATCACGTCGCAGCTGTAGTTCTCCTTCAGCCACGGGATGATGATGGAGGTATCGAGACCTCCGGAGTATGCAAGGACGACTTTTTTCTTAGGCATTCATGCTCCTTGGCGCGCGACGCATGCCGCCGCCCAAAAGTAACAACAAAATAGCTTTCTGAACGTGCAGGCGATTCTCTGCCTGATCGAACACGATGGACCGCGGTGAATCAATCACCTCCGCGGTCACTTCATCGCCCCGATGCGCGGGCAGGCAATGCATGAAGAGTGCACCTTCTTCGGCATGCGCCAGGAGCGGTTCATTCACCTGGAAGGGCGCAAAGGTAGCGGCGCGATCGCCGGCTTCTTCTTCCTGGCCCATGCTGGCCCACACGTCGGTGTAGATAGCGTCGGCACCGGTCACGGCAAGTATCGGATCATTGGTGATCTCGATGTGCGCGCCAGTGCGGTTGGCGATCTCCAATGCAGCGACGATCACTTCGGGCTTCGGCGCGTAGCCTTCGGGCGTCGCGATAGAGATCGACGAGCCCAGGCACGCGGCCATCAGCATGAGAGAATGCGCAACATTATTGCCGTCTCCAACATAAGCTAGCCGGATCTTTTTGACGTCGCCGAAATGCTCCTGCAGCGTCATGTAGTCCGCCAGCGCCTGGCATGGATGTTCTAAGTCACTGAGCGCATTCACCACCGGGATGGACGCATGCTTGGCCATGCCCGTGACCGTTTCGTGCTCGAACGTACGCAAGACTACGGCATGGACCCAGCGCTCGAGGTTATGCGCAATGTCGCTCAACGGCTCGCGCGCATCCAGCCGGGAACGGGTCTGGTCAACGAAAAACGAGTTCCCCCCCAGACTGGCGATGCCCGCTTCAAATGTGAGGCGGGTGCGCAGCGAAGGTTTCTCGAAGAAGAGCACGACCTGCTTGCCCTTGAGGGATTCCTGGAAATCCGCGGGGCGCGCTTTCACTAGCGCGGCGAGGTCGAGGATCCCCTGTAATTCCACCGGGGAGAAATCCTGGATAGAGACCAGATCGCGATCGACGAGGCCCGGCATCCGCTTGGCAGCGGTGATGGCCCCGGCATCGATAGGTTTTGTGCTCAACTTTCGCTCCTCCTTCATGCTGAAGCCTTCGCGCGCTTATCTGCGTTCACGCTCAACCCTACTAACACTTGATCCAGCGCTTTGATGACCTGGTCGATATGTTTTTTCTCGACAATGTACGGCGGCAAAAATCTCAGCACAGTTTCATTCGTGCGGTTGATGATGATGTTCCGCTCGAGCATCGCAGCGACCGCAGCTTTCGCCATATCTGCTGAGTGAAGTTCCGCTGCAACAAACAGTCCCAGGCCGCGGACGTCCTTGATGCAACAATGCTTCTTCTGCAGTCCAGCGAGCTGTTTGCGGAAGTACACGCCCAGCTTCTCGACGTGAGCCAGCAGTTTTTTCTTCTCGATCACGTTCAGAACCTCGAGCGCCACGGCACACGCCAGCGGTCCGCCCCCGAAAGTCGTACCGTGCATGCCCGGATGCAAGCATGACGACACCTCGTGGGTCGTCAAGATGGCGCCCAGCGGCAGTCCGCCCGCGATGGGCTTGGCCAGTGTGACCACATCGGGCACCACGCCGTAATGCTGGTAAGCGAAATACTTCCCGGTACGGCCCATGCCGGACTGGATCTCGTCCAAAATGAGTAGCGCGCCCGATTTCTTTGTGAGCTCCCGGGCGGCGACCATGAATTCTTTTGATATGGGACGCACTCCGCCCTCGCCCTGAACGGGTTCCATGCAAACGGCGCAGACGGTGTCATCAAATTTCGCTTTTAAGTCAGCCACATCATTGAAGCGGACGAATTCCACTCCCGGCATCAGCGGAACGAACGGCTTCTGATACTTTTGCTGTCCGGTGGTGGCAAGCGAGCCCATGGTGCGGCCATGGAACGAATTTTCCAGCGCCAGGATGCGCCAGCGCGGCTTACTGCCATTCTGGTTGACGTGCTGCGCATACGCGCGGGCAAACTTCAGCGCGCCTTCCCAGGCTTCCGTACCACTGTTGGTAAAGAAAACGCGGTCGAGTCCGGAGATCTTCGCCAGTCGCTTCGCCAATTCCGCCGTATACGGATGGAAAAACAGGTTCGAGACGTGGACGAGTTTCTTCGCCTGCGTGGTCAGCACCTTGGTCAGGGCCGGATGGCTGTAACCCAGGGCGTTCACGCCAATGCCGCTCAGGAAGTCGAGGTACTTACGCCCGTCAGCACCGTACAGATAAACGCCGGCGCCGTGATCCACCAGGATCTGCAAACGGTCGTAAGTGGGGAGCAGTACCTCTGACTCCGCTTTTTTTACGGAGGAAAGGTTCATGCCACCATCACCTCAGTACCGCTTTCAATGCGGGCAGAGTAAAAGTCGGGCAGGTGGGAAGCGTCGGAAGCAGGCAGGATGCGGACGCGTCCTACGCCGCGTCGCAATGCCTCTTTACATGCCGCCAACTTAGGCAGCATGCCGCCGCTGACCACGGAATCACGCTCCAGGCCGGCGATCTCTTTCAGGTTCAACCAGCGGATCACGCTGCCGTGCGAATCTTTCACGCCTTGCACGTCGGTGAGGAAGATCAAGGCATTCGCCTGGCACGCTACGGCGCAGGCGGCCGCCATTTGGTCGGCATTCACGTTGTAGTACTCGCCGTCGGAGCCCAGGGCCAAGCTGGAGATGACCGGGATCGCGCCGCAATTCCAGATGGCCTCGATCCAGCGGGGATCAGCCGAACTGATCTCGCCGACAAAGCCGAGGTCAACGCCATTCGTCATCTTCTTGCGCGCGCGAAAGGCGAGACCATCGCCGCCGCACAGACCCATCGCGGGCTGTCCGATGGCAGAAAGAGCCGCCACCAGCGCTTTGTTCACGCCCCCGGCCAGCACCATGAGCGCCATGTCGCGTGTAGGGCCGTCCGTGACGCGGAGTCCATTGATGAACTCGCTTTCTTTGCCCAGTGCTTGCATCATGCGCGTGAGCGCAGCTCCGCCGCCATGGACTACTGCGACCTGATGACCTTCCGCCGCCAACTGCTGCACGGCGCGAGCGCATTGCTGCAACATCGCCTTATCGTCGACGGCAGCGCCCCCGATCTTGACTACAAGCTTCAATTCAGTCCCTCTTTCTCATTCCAACCGAACATCACATTCATGTTCTGCACCGCCTGCCCTGCCGCCCCTTTAATAAGGTTGTCGAGGCAGGAGACAATGACCAGCCGCTTGCCATCGGGCGACAGCGTGAAGCCCACATCGCAATAATTGCTGCGCACCGAATACTGGATCTGCGGAAGCTTGTCGGCGGGAAACACCCGAACCCAAGGACTCTCCGCATAAAACTTTCGATACAGCTCCTCGATCTTTGCCACCGTCGTCGCATCCTTCAGTCGCACATACATCGTCGAAAGAATGCCGCGCGGGATCGGCAAGAGGTGCGGCGTGAAGACTAAGTCCGCGCCTTCAAGTTGGAGCTGCTCCAGGATCTCTCCCGTGTGTCGATGACCAAACACCGAATAGGCAGAAAGGTTGTCGGCCACTTCGACAAAATGCGTTTTCGCGGTCGGCGCCTTGCCCGCCCCCGAGACTCCGGACTTCGCGTCGCAGATGATCCCCGCACTCAGGTCGATGAGTCCGCTTTTCACCACCGGCGCCAGCCCAAGGATCACTGAAGTCGCATAGCATCCGGGATTCGCGACTAACTGGGCCGACTTGATCGAGGCGCGGTGCAGCTCTGGCAAGCCATAGGTCGCTTGCTGATCGAGCTTCGCGGCGGCGTACACGTCTTTGTCGTTGAAGCCGTAAATGGAGCGGTTCTCTGCCGACTTCAGCCGCCACGCGCCACTGAGATCGATCACGCGGAGTCCCTGCGCCATCGCTTCCGGCATCCAGTCACGGGAGACTTCGTGTGGCGTGGCAAGAAATAAAAGTTCGACGCCTTTTTCCTTGAGCAGCTTCCAGGAAAACGGCGCAACCGGATAGCCACCATTGCCGCTGATTTGGGGATAAATGTCTCCCAAGTCGATCTTGGCGGAGTTGTCTCCTTCGCGGCTGAGCAGCAATGGCTTCGCCGAGTTGGGGTGGCCGAGCAGGATACGCGTGAGTTCAAAACCGGCGTATCCGGTCGCGCCAACCACGGCGGTTTGGATGGGCTGCGCCATTAGGCGAGCATCTCCCGAATGCGGGATGCGAGTTTGCCGGCGGATTTTTTGTCCGAAGAAATGACCAGCACCGTGTCGTCACCGCCCACGGTACCCACTACCTCGCGCCAGGATTCGGCATCGAGCGCGAGGGCCACCGGCTGAGCGCTGCCGGTGGTCGTCTTCAGGACGAGGAGGTTCTGCGCCTCTCTTATCTCGGTGACAAACTCGCGGATCAGGCGGGCGACGGGCGGCCCACCACTCTCGCCGCCATGTCCGTTGCCATTTTCGCCTTGCAGCAGCGAGTAGCCTTCGGCGGTCTTCACCAGCCCGAGTTCGTTGATGTCGCGCGACAACGTGGCCTGCGTCACCCGAAAACCGAGGCGGGCGAGGTGCTTGCGCAACTCATCCTGACTCCATAGCTCTTCATTCCTGACCAGGTCGAGGAGCGCTTGTTGTCTGGAAAGCTTTGACATATGAATAATTATACAGTCAGATGCATAAATATTCACAAAGTTTTTAAATTATTTTTAGGCCGGCCGCCAAGAGCTAGCGCCAACCTCACAGGTCCTGGAGGGCGGAGATCTCCCGGTTAGCATGTCTAAGCCGCTCGGCGAGAGAGCTCGCCAGGCTTTCTAGAAGTTGCTGCGCCAATCGTTTATGAGATTCGCCCAGTTCCCCGAACTTGGCGCGCGAGAGGGCAAAGACATGGACCTCCGTCAAGGCGAGCGTATCGGCTGAGCGCGGCTTTTCGTCAAGGAAAGACATCTCGCCAAAGAAGTTGCCCCGTCGAAATGTTGCCAGGTGGTGCGGGGAGCGGTCGTTGAGCGGCAGCATGGCTCGTACTGTCCCTTTGCGGATAAAGAAAATCTCGTTCCCGGCAGACCCTGACGCAAAGATGGTCTGCCCTTTTGCATACATCCGCGGTTCCAGGCATGCCGCCAGCGCCTCCAATGTTTCCTCTTTGCGGCCCTGGAACAGGGAGAATTCGTGCAATTCGAGCGGTGCCCGGTCGACCTTCTCCAAATTCTCTTCACCCAGGATCTGGTCCTCAATGAACTCTAGAGCCTCATCGCGGTGGGCAAAAGCCAGTACTTTACCTTCTGGACGAAGCAATCCCACCGTGTCGAAGTACTGTTGCATATCCTGACGGGTGGGCACGTTGCTGGGAAGGTGGCTGAAGATCAGGAATCCACCCCGCTCCTGGATGATGTGCTCGACCTGTTCGAGCATGTGAGCCGCCGTCACATCCACTGACTGCACATGACGCATGTCCAGAACCACGTAGGTTCGGATCTTCAGCTCCGGCTCCAAGGCCGAATAAAGTTGGTCAGCGGTCCCGAAGAACAGGCTCCCTTGCAGTTCAAAGATCACCGTTCTTTCGCCCCGCTGCTCCAGGATCGCGCTCTCGTTTGGCAGGCGAACCTGCTTGGAGAACATTTCGTTGCCGTAGAGCTTTCGCCGTACTACGGATCCGCCGATCTGCTCGCGGATGAACAGCAGGGTCGCCAGTCCCAGGCCCACGCCGGAGGCCGCGATCAAACCCACAGTCTCCGCGACCACTACCACCGCCACGATCACCATGAAGTCAAGGACGGTGGCCCGAGAACGTAGGTAGTGCAAGCTCTGGCGGTCAAACATGCGGAAACCGATCACGATCAAGATCGCAGCCAGCGCCGCGACGGGCACCCATGCGATCAACTTGCCCAAGGCCAGGAAGGCGACCAAGGCCAGCGCCCCTTCGATCAGCCCTGACCACTGCGTCTGCGCGCCACTGTTGATGTTCACCAGCGTGGCGCCCATGGTTCCCGCTCCGGGAATACCGCCGACCGCGGTAGCGGCAATATTCCCGAGGCCTTGTCCGATCAGCTCCCGGTTGGAGTCATGCCGACTTCGGGTCAGCGTGTCCAGGATCACGCAGGTCTTCAACGTGTCGATGGAGAGCAACACCGCCAGCGTCAAGGCGGGCATCACCAGTAAAAAGAACTGCGATGCATCCAGTCCGCCGGCGCCCCGGAATCTCGCCGCCATGGCGTCAATGAATCCGACTTGCGAGACGGGCAGTGGGCCAACGACAAACTTGTTTCCCGCCAAGGTCAGCATCGCCGGGTCCCATATGCCAAGGACTAAATAGGCACCGATACCAGCCCCCAGCGCCAGGATGGCTGCAGGTACACGCTTCGTCACGCCGGGAGCGCCGATCATGACGCCCGCGGTGACCACACCTACGAAGATGCTCTGCCATCGCCACGAACCGGTCGCCCCAACGGCGTGCAGGAAAGAGGTTCCTCCGGGTAGACCCAACATCTTGGGAATCTGACTCAGAATGATGATGAGTCCCACGCCGCTCAAATATCCACTGACTACGGGATATGGCATGTATTTAATAAGCTGCCCGAGCCGCAGCACCGCGAAGATGATCTGAAACAATCCACAAAGCAACGCCACCACAGCCACCATCACCAATACGGATTCGGCGGGCGTTCCCTTGGATACAAGTTCAAGCGTGAGTGCGGAAAGTACGGCGGCGGCCGGGGCACAGGGCGCACTGATCAGGCGTTTCGTCCCGCCGAATGACGCTGCGGCCAGTCCTAACGCACTCGTGCCGAGGATCCCAGCGACGGCTCCTTGTGCAGCATACCCGCTCCCAAGGGGAGCAAAGATGGTGACGCCAAAGGCGATTGCCGATGGGATAGCTACGAGCATGGCCGCAAGGCCACCCCAAAACTCGCCTACCAGGTTTTTTAGGTCTCCAGTTTTCAAGATTGCAGGCAATGATACGCTGGGCTTTTCAATCCCGTAAGACCATCTGTTCTTCAGTGAGTTTGCATCACCTCGAATTCATTGTCTGTCGTTCACGCGGGGTGGGGCCACTATGCACAGATGGTTCAAACTGAAAAGCAGGAAGACTCTAACCGTGGTGTGGCAGGACATAACGGTAGACGACGAAGAAATGCAGGCTGCTCCCAGCCAGAACGAAGAGATGCCATACGGCGTGCGCGTAACGTCTCTTAGAACCGTAGAAGACAAGTCCGCTCGTGTAGGCAATGCCACCGGCTAGCAACCACAGAGCCCCTTCCCATGGCATTGCGCTCAGTAGCGGCCGGATCGCGACCAGCGCGACCCATCCCATCCCTACATACACGGCGTTGGAGAGTGTTTCCAATCGGCCGGTAAAAAACCCTTTGAAGATGATGCCGCCCATCGCCAGTGTCCACACCACACCGAAGAGCGACCATCCCCAAACGCCGCGCAGTATAACGAGGGTAAAGGGCGTATAGGTTCCGGCGATCAGTAGATAGATGGCAGAGTGGTCGAGAATGCGGAAGACCCGCTTGGCGCGTGCTCCCGGCAGAGCGTGGTAGAGAGTGGAACTCAAGTACAACAGCAAGAGACTGGCACCAGTCGTAGGTGTACGACGAGACCTTAGGTCCTAGCCCACCGCGAATCACCGATATCAAAAAACTATGGCTCGAGCACGAGGCTGCGAGCTGGGAAACTCTTCGGGGAAAACCCTACTTGTATGTTGGCGGCCGAATGTCGCCGCCAGAAAGGCGCCCATGCCGCCACGGTAAATCTCGAATTCGGAGTCTCGATCAGCGTTAACCACCGTGGTCCACTCGCTTGGAGCGCCAATCTGGAGCCAATAGAGAACGTCCCCATTGGTAGTGAAGCCCCAAGGAAATAGTCCATCCTTGGCAGGATAAACTGCCAGAGGCAGTTCTGCCTGACTCTCCGACTGGAGCTGTCGCAAGGCGTCGCATAACTCCTTGGCGCGCTCTAGAAGATTCCAGTACTTGTTTGCGGAAAAAGGATTCAAGGGAGCAATCAATTCATCCAGCAGACAACTACCGTACGAAGCAATGAATTCCCTGTAATCAGAAGGGGCTTCAAATCCTAGAATTGCTTCCAGTGCTTCCCAGTCCCCCTCACATTCAACGGGTAAGGAGGGCGGAGGAATAATCAGCTTTAAGGATTCAATCATTGGAGCTTTTGATTTACCGGCCCAAGATCGTAACCAATCCACCTGGGGACCTAAGGAATTCCTATTCCACATCCTTGAAAAGATTGGGCGCATCTTGGAGAAATCCTGCTGCAAGCTCATGAGCTGTCGCAACCGCAGATTCCCCTTCATCTAGGGCTGGCAAAGACCAATCAGTCATCGAACTGATGCCCAACGCTGATAAGAACGAGAAATATGGCATGGCTTGGGCCCCACTACTGTTCACAATAGAGTGGGAATATCCGACTATGCGCTGCCCACCAGTGTCGACAACCGTCAATACGACAAAGTCATTTACTTTCTTCGCAAAACAAAAGATGGAGCGTGTTGTCCGCCTCTTGTCCAATTCCCCAATCTCTTGCCCAAACAAGCGCTTTACAGAAGACCGAATAATCTTTCTATCCAGCCGCATCGATAGACCTTCTCCCGCTAAGACATTCAGATACTGTTCTTCTTGGCTTGGAGCCGCTTTCAATGCGACCACTCCGGGAGCGATCTCGAACTGACCGAAGTTTATGAATTTGCGGACGAGATGTGTTTCTTCAAGAGTCATCTCCATTGGCAAGAAAACCTGGAAATACCTTTTTACCATTGCCGCGGCGAAAACTCGCTTTTTCGGCATGTTGAAAGCCTTGGCTATCTCGAGGTAGCGGAAAGCCAGTGGATTCTGAATCTTCTTGAGGTTTACGAAGTCGCTCTTCACTTCCATTCTCGCCATACTCAATGACCAGTCGAACAGTCGCTGCGCCACTGCTTTCGAGAATGCCATATTCATAGCAGGCCCCTTGCATATGCCGACACGGTAATCCTAGAACCAAATCCCGTTAAAAGATTCGCAAGATTGGCGGATTGCAAGACAAAGGCGGAAGTTATGCTAACTGCGGCTACTGTCAGTGCGGCGTTGCTGCTAAAAACGTCGTAGATTATCACTCCTGCAACGGGTGGCTTTACAACGGCTACCTTACCTCCTCCGAGGTCTATTAGCGTACTCGGGATGAAGGTTTGGCCAGGCAGCCACGTCCTTGACTGCGGATCGAACAGGTTTAGCAGTGCCAAGTACCCAGCGATTTGGTTCAACCCCCTTGAATACTGACCCTCTGGCTTTATTTCATAAATCTCAGCGGTAAGAAGATTTACTAAGTCCGGGCGAAAGAGACCATTTAACGGAAGTTTGGATTCCAGAAGAGTATTCACTGCTCGATTGCAAATGCCAAGAGGCGTTTGCGCTAGGAATTGCGAGCAGATTGCGGAATGTACGAGCTGTCCAAATACAAAATTTGAATAGAAATGGCCGCCCGGATCCACATTATTTGCCGGATCGTCGGATCCGTACACGTATTTGTGGAGCGACATCGGTGCCTGCGAATCGCCTTCGTACGCATCTATCCCCCAGAACCTGCCCTGGGTGACGTCCAGATACCGGGCGCGGTTGTAGTAGAGGCCAAGCTCCGGATCGAACTGCTCACCTGCGTACAAGTAGAGGTTTGGGGTCGAGCCCGTCCGCTCCAGGATGTTGCCGAAGGCGTCGTAGGTGTAGGTGTCGGT
>DATLCI010000193.1:0-38010 GCA_035526435.1 Terriglobales bacterium | reverse complement strand
TTCTGGACGCTGGAAGCTGGTTCCGAGAAGCCGACCAACCTGCTCGGCCTGAAACTTGCCCATTCCTTGAAGGCGAAGAATGGCGATGAGATCGCGCACTCCGGCCGCAAGATCACGCCCGCGATCATGAAGGAGATCCACAAGGCCAAGATCACGGACATCGAGATTGACACCACCGACCTCGAAGGCGCTTACACGGCGGCCGACGTGGTCGACACCACCACCGGTGAAGTGTTGCTGGAATCGAACAGCGAGATCACCGCCGACAAGCTCTCCAAGATGATGGCGGCCGAAGGCGGGGTAAGCCAGATCCACGTCTTCTTCCCGGAGCGTGACGATGTGGGCAACGTCATCAGCGCGACGCTGCGTCGCGATTCCGTGAAGACGCCGCAGGAAGCGCTGATCGAGATCTACCGTAAGCTGCGTCCCGGCGACCCGCCGACGCTCGATACCGCGACCTCGCTCTTCCACGGCATGTTCTTTGACTCGCGGAAGTATGACTTCTCGCGCGTGGGCCGTTTGAAGTTCAATATCAAGCTCTATGACAAGGCTGACGGTGGCGAGAACCTCGACGCCCGCACCTTGGAGCCCGATGATTTTTACGCGACCATCCGTTACCTGCTGAAGCTGCGTAAGAGCATCGGCATTGTGGACGATATCGATCATCTTGGTAACCGCCGCGTACGCGCGGTGGGCGAATTGATGGAGAACCAGTTCCGCATCGGACTTGTCCGCATGGAACGTGCCATCAAGGAAAAGATGAGCGTCTACCAGGAAATGTCGACGGCCATGCCGCATGACCTGGTCAATGCCAAGCCGGTGATGGCGGCTATCCGCGAGTTCTTCGGTTCATCGCAGCTTTCGCAGTTCATGGACCAGACCAACCCGTTGTCGGAGATCACGCACAAGCGCCGTCTCTCCGCGCTGGGGCCGGGCGGCCTTTCGCGCGAGCGCGCTGGATTCGAAGTCCGCGACGTTCACCCGACGCACTATGGACGTATCTGCCCCATCGAAACACCGGAAGGTCCGAACATCGGACTTATCTCGTCATTGAGCTGTTATGCGCGCATCAACGATTACGGCTTTATCGAATCGCCCTACCGCCGCGTAAAGGGCGGACGCGTGCAGGATTTCGTCACCGTCGTGAATGCCGGCGACAGCACTCTGCGCGTTGGCGACCATATCGAGAAGCATGAGATGGAGAAGCTCAACGCCGATCTAAAAGAGCGCCGCAAGCGCGCGATGGATTGGGAGCCATTCAGCTTTTATCAATCCGCATGGGAAGAGGACAAGCACGTCATCGCGCAGGCCAACGTCGAACTCGACGACAAGGGCCGCCTCGTGGGCGAGCTGGTCAACGCCCGTAAAGCCGGCAACTTTGTGCTGGTGCCGCGCGACGATGTTGATTACATCGATGTCAGTCCCAAGCAGTTGGTCTCCGTCGCCGCCTCGCTCGTACCGTTCCTGGAGCATGACGACGCGAACCGCGCGCTGATGGGCGCCAACATGCAACGTCAATCCGTACCGCTACTCCGTGCCGAGGCGCCCATTGTGGGCACTGGTATGGAAGGCGTGACCGCGCGCGATTCGGGGGCCGTGGTATTGGCCCGCCGTAATGGCATCGTGGATTCGGTGGACTCCGAGCGCATCATTGTGCGCGTCGAGGGCGAACATCATCCCACGCAACTTTCGCGCGAAGTCGGCAGCGACATTTATCAGCTCATCAAGTTCAAGCGCTCCAACCAGAACACCTGCATCAACCAGAAGCCCATCGTAAAGAAGGGTGACCGGGTGCTGAAGGGCCAAGTCATCGCTGACGGCCCTTGCACGGACCAGGGCGAGCTGGCCTTGGGACGCAACGTGCTTGTGGCGTTCATGCCCTGGCGCGGTTACAACTTCGAGGACGCGATCCTGATCTCGGAAAAGATGGTGCGCGAGGATTACTACACCTCCGTACACATCGAAGAATTCGAGATCGAAGCACGCGACACCAAGCTGGGACCGGAAGAGATCACCCGCGACATCCCGAACGTCAGCGAATCCGCGCTGCGCGATCTGGATGAGAGCGGCGTCATCCGCATCGGTGCCAGCATGAAGCCTGGCGACATCCTCGTCGGCAAGGTCACCCCCAAGGGCGAGACCCAGCTCACGCCGGAAGAGAAGTTACTCCGCGCCATCTTCGGCGAAAAAGCCGGAGACGTTCGCGACGCTTCCTTGACCTGCCCTCCGGGTATCGAAGGCACCGTGGTGGACGTCAAGATTTTCTCCCGCAAGGGTCAGGAAAAAGACGAGCGCGCCAAGGCCATCGAAGGCATGCAGATCGAGAAGCTGGAGAAGAACCTGGCTGATGAGATCCGTATTCTTACCGACGAGCGTTTGAAGCGTCTCGAGGCCATCCTGGGCAATAAGGAAGTCCAGGCGGACTTGCATGACGAGCGCACCAACAAGCGCTTGTTGACTAAGGGTGCCATGCTCGACCGTGAAGCGATCGAGCGTATCTCGACCAAGAACCTGAAGCGCATCAAGTACAACGATAAGGACCCGCGCGTAAACGAGCAGATCGACGAGATCGAAGAAATGACCTCGCGCCAGATCGACGTGCTGCGCAAGATCGTCAACGAGAAGATCGGCAAGCTGCAAAAGGGCGATGAACTGCCTCCCGGTGTGATCAAGCTGGTGAAGGTATATGTCGCCATGAAGCGCAAGCTGTCAGTTGGCGACAAGATGGCGGGACGCCACGGTAACAAAGGCGTGATCGCGCGCATCCTGCCCGAAGAAGATATGCCATATCTCGCCGACGGAACGCCGGTAGAGATCGTGCTGAATCCGCTGGGTGTGCCTTCCCGTATGAACGTGGGGCAGATCCTGGAAACGCACCTGGGGTGGGCTGGTAACGAACTGGGTAAGCGCATCACCAAATTGTTCGCCGAGAACAGCCGTGAAGAGCTTATCCGCAAGGACATGAAGGCGATCTTCAAAGGCACGCCGTTCATTGACGTGATCAATGAGCTCGACGAAGACCAACTGGTCTCCATCGCACGGGGCATGCAAGACAAAGTGCGCTTCGGCACACCGGTCTTTGACGGCTCCAGCGAAAAGGAGATCAAGAGCCTGCTGACGGAAGCCGGTCTGCCCACGTCGGGCAAGACCACGCTTTATGACGGCATGACGGGTGACTCGTTCGAGCAGCCGGTGACCGTGGGCTACATCTATATGTTGAAGCTCTCCCACCTGGTTGACGACAAGATCCACGCGCGCTCCATCGGGCCGTACTCGCTCATTACCCAGCAGCCGCTGGGTGGTAAGGCGCAGTTCGGCGGCCAGCGCTTCGGTGAGATGGAAGTCTGGGCGCTGGAAGCATACGGCGCAGCTTACATCCTGCAGGAGTTGCTGACCGCGAAGTCCGATGACGTATATGGCCGCACCAAGATCTATGAGGCCATTGTGAAGGGCGAGGCCGCCATTGAACCCGGCGTGCCAGAGTCGTTCAACGTACTCATCCGCGAATTGCAGTCGCTCTGTCTGGACGTGGAGCTGGTTACCACCGAAGGTGGGCGTAAAAAGACGGTGACCGCAGCCGCTGATTAACAACTTGTTGGGACGCAGCGGTTTCGCTGCGTCCCGTTTGGTTCGAAACTCCCCGGCCACCTTGCTCTCGAGTGGCGGGTTGAGATGAAGCTTAGTGGGATCGAGAGCCGGCAGCCGGGATCGTGATCTTCGGCAGGAGGAAACCTTGTACCGTTCGAGCCCGTTCGACCTCGGAAACGCTATCAACGACTTCGACTCCATCCGCATCAGCCTGGCTTCACCGGAAAAGATCCGGAGCTGGTCGCACGGTGAAGTCACCAAGCCGGAGACCATCAATTACCGCACCTTCAAGCCGGAACGCGATGGCTTGTTCTGCGCGCGCATCTTTGGCCCGGTGACGGACTGGGAGTGCCTCTGCGGCAAGTACAAGCGCATGAAGCACCGCGGCGTCATCTGCGACAAGTGCGGGGTGGAAGTAACCCTCTCGAAGGTCCGGCGCGAGCGCTTGGGCCATATCGAGCTGGCTTCGCCCTGCTCGCACGTCTGGTTCTTCAAGGGCCTGCCTTCGCGCATCGGCCACTTGCTGGACATCTCTCTGCGTGATTTGGAATCGGTCCTGTACTTCGAGTCCTATGTCGTGATCGATGCCGGCGATGCGCCGGTAAAAGAGCGCGAGATCATCAAGGACGAAGCCAAGTATCGCGAACTCGATCAGCAATTCCGTCCCACGGGCTTTAAGGCCATGATGGGCGCGGAAGCCATCAAAGAATTGCTCAAGCGCGTGGATGTGACGGAGCTTTCCGTTGAACTGCGCGACAAGATGAAGCATGAAAGCTCCCTACAGAAGCGCTTGAAGTACACCAAGCGGCTCAAGGTGACGGAAGCTTTCCGCAAGAGCGGTAACAAGCCTCAATGGATGATCCTGGACGTGATCCCGGTCATTCCACCGGAGCTTCGCCCGCTAGTGCCGTTGGATGGCGGACGTTTCGCCACTTCCGACCTGAACGACCTTTATCGCCGCGTGATCAACCGCAACAATCGCTTGAAGAAGTTAATGGACCTGCACGCGCCGGAAGTCATCGTCCGCAACGAAAAGCGCATGCTCCAGGAAGCTGTGGACGCGCTGTTCGATAACGGACGCCGGGGCCGCGTGTTGCGTGGCGCCAACAACCGTCCGCTGAAGTCGCTCTCTGACACCCTCAAGGGTAAACAGGGACGCTTCCGCCAGAACCTGCTCGGTAAACGTGTTGACTACTCCGGACGGTCCGTCATCGTCGTCGGTCCGGAGTTGAAGTTGAACCAGTGCGGTCTGCCGAAGAAGATGGCGCTCGAACTATTCAAGCCATTTATTTATCACCGCCTGGAACAGACGGGACAATGCACCACCATCAAGCAAGCCAAGGAGATGGTCGAGCAACAGGATCCCGTCGTGTGGGACATCCTGGAAGAGGTCATCAAGGATCATCCCGTACTGCTCAATCGCGCTCCAACGCTGCATCGCTTGGGCATTCAGGCGTTCGAGCCGGTACTCGTGGAAGGCAAGGCCATCAAGATCCATCCGCTGGTCTGCACTGCCTTCAACGCTGACTTTGACGGTGACCAGATGGCCGTGCATATCCCGCTCTCTCCGGAGGCGCAGGTGGAAGCCAGCGTGTTGATGCTGGCCTCGCACAACATCCTTTCACCGGCCAGTGGTCAGCCGATCACTGTTCCCACGCAGGATCTTGTCCTCGGCGTGTACTACCTGACCAAGGGCAAGCCCGGCGCTAAGGGTGAAGGCCGCGCTTTCGCCAACATTGAAGAAGTGTTGCTCGCGCTCGAAGCTAAGGAAGTTGAAACGCTTACTCCTATCCGTCTGCGCTACACCGGACAAGTCATTGACCTGGTCTCCGCGTATGACGACCAGGACGTCCTGCACACCGAGCCCGTGGAGTTTAATCGCCAGTTCATCAACACGACTGTGGGCCGCGCCATCCTCAACGACAATCTGCCGGATGGTTTCCCCTACGTTAACGGGTTGCTGAAGAAGAAGGGCATTGGGCAGTTGGTCAACTACTGCTACCTGACCTTCGGCCTGGAAACCACTGTTAAGATGCTCGACGGCATCAAGACCCTCGGCTTTAACTATGCCACCAAGGCCGGTCTTTCCATCGGCATTGATGACATGGTCATCCCCGAGCACAAGTACTCGCTCGTGAAAGAAGCCGAGAAGAAAGTCATCGAAGTGCAGCAGCAATACCTGGACGGCGCCATCACCAACGGTGAGCGCTATAACAAGGTCATCGAGATCTGGTCCGGCATCACGGAAAAGGTCGCCGATGAGATGTTCAGCGTGCTGCAGCGCGAAGACAAAGAAGGCAAGCTTAATCCCATCTACGTCATGGCAGACTCCGGCGCTCGCGGATCGAAACAGCAGATCCGTCAGCTCTCCGGTATGCGCGGCTTGATGGCCAAGCCCTCGGGCGAGATCATCGAGTCACCCATCACGGCGAACTTCCGTGAAGGTTTGACCGTGTTGCAATACTTCATCTCGACCCACGGCGCCCGCAAGGGATTGGCGGATACTGCGCTCAAGACCGCCGACTCCGGCTACCTCACCCGCCGCCTGGTGGACGTGGCGCAAGACGTCATCGTTTCCGAGAACGATTGCGGTACGGTTGACGGCATCTACGTCGGCTCCATCGTGGAATCGGGCGAGATCATCGAGCCGTTGCGCGACCGCATCGTCGGACGCGTTTCGCTCGAGAAGCTGAAAGACTATGAAGGCAAGACGCTGGTGGACATCAATGGCGAGATCTCAGAAGATCTCGCCGGAGCTATCCAGTCGGCCGGCATTGAGCGGGTGAAGATCCGCTCCGTGCTTACCTGCGAATCGAAGCGCGGCATCTGTATCGCCTGCTACGGACGCAACCTGGCCTCTGGCCGAACCGTGGAGATGGGCGAAGCTGTCGGCGTGATCGCGGCGCAGTCCATCGGCGAACCGGGCACCCAGCTCACCATGCGTACCTTCCACATCGGTGGAACGGCATCACGCGTGAACGAGCAGTCGCGCCTCGATGCCAAGTCGAACGGCAACGTGCGCTTCATCAACCTGCAGACCGTGAAAGCCAAGTCGGGCGAACTGGTGGTCATGAACCGCCAAGGCTCGATCGCGGTGGTCGACGAGAAGGGCCGCGAAAAAGAACGCTACTCCGTCCTTTACGGCGCCAAGGTCAAAGTGCAGGACGGCGATCCGGTCACCCTCGGTCAGGTCATGGTCGAGTGGGATCCGTATACCTTCGCCATCCTGACCGAGATCGGCGGTACGGTGCAGTTCAAGGACTTGCAGGAAGGCCTCACCCTCAACGAGGAAGTGGACGAAGTCACCGGCCTTTCGCGTCACGTTGTGACGGAGTCGCCTGATGAAAAACGTCAACCTGCCATTGTGATCAAGGGACCTAAGGGCAGCCGCCGCTATCTGATGCCGAGCCGCTCGCACTTGATGATCTCTGATCAGGATGAAGTGCATCCTGGCGACGTGCTGGCCAAGATCCCGCGCGAAACCACCAAGACCAAGGACATCACCGGCGGTCTCCCGCGCGTGGTGGAATTGTTCGAAGCCCGCAAGCCGCGTGAGACGGCCGTCATCAGCGAGATCGATGGCGTGGTCAAGTTCGGTGAAGTGAGCAAGGGCCAGCGCAAGATCTACGTCATCGCGGACAACGGCACGGAAAAGGAATACTCCGTTCCGAAGGGCGTGCACATCAACGTGCAGGAGAATGACCGCGTCCGCGCTGGCGAACCGCTCATGGATGGCCCGCTTAACCCGCATGACATTCTTGCCGTGCTGGGAGAGAAGGAGCTGCAGTCCTACCTGGTGAACGAGATCCAGGAGGTCTACCGCTTGCAGGGCGTGACCATCAGCGATAAGCACATTGAAGTGATCGTGCGGCAGATGATGCGTTGGGTGAAGGTGGAAGATGTGGGCGATACCTCCTTCCTGCTGGAACAGCAGGTGGATAAGTTCCGCTTCCGCGAAGAGAACGAGCGAGTGATCGCCAATGGCGGCAAGCCGGCTACCGGCCGTCCGCTGCTCTTGGGTATTACTAAGGCTTCGCTCTCGACCGATAGCTTCATCTCCGCCGCGTCCTTCCAGGAGACCACGCGTGTCCTCACCGAAGCCAGCATCAACGGCGCGGTGGACCACCTGCGCGGACTCAAGGAGAACGTCATCGTGGGCCGCCTGATCCCCGCCGGCACCGGCATGGAGTATTACCGCAACGTAAAGCTCTCGCCGGAGCTGGAAGAGCAGGCTGCCAAGGTGCAGGAGGAAGTCAGCCAGGCGTACGAAGAAGCCGAACGCGCGCTGGAGTTGCTCCGCACCGAAGGCGAACAGGAAGAACTCGCCGCCGAGTAAGCACATTGCATGAAATGAAAAACGGGACCCGCAAGGGTTCCGTTTTTTATTATTCCTCGACGAAGTCTTTGACGGACTTGAGATGGCGGCTACCGTGAACAATAGCAACGATGCCGATTGAATCCTTAGTGGCCCTGTAGACGAGTCGGTAGTTGCCTACGATGAATTCACGATAGGATGGATCATCCAGCTCTGGAACCAATCGCCTGATGCGGGAAATACCTGCGCGCGATTGGCACTTTGGATGAGACGCCTTACGAGGCGGTTCGCGTAAACGGTGGAGTCCGTGGCGACAAAAGCGTAAATGTGAGTTTAGATCTCGAAGGGCTTTCTCTGACCACCAGAAGCCATTATTCAATGCCAAATCGCTTCTTCACTTCCTCATCTGAGACCGTCCGACCTTCGTCCAGGTCTCTTGTCCCTAGAGCGATCTGCTCCATGACATAGAGCTTGTACATAATATCTTCCCACGTCGCGTCATCTGGGAGCGCATTTAATGCCTTCTTGGCTTGTTCTTTGGCCGGTTCCATAACAGCATTTATATCATTTCTCGGGGCGATACCAAGGCGCAAGGGTTCCGTTTTTTATTGTGCCGGATTGCTCCGTCCGCTTAGTCTGTTCGGCATGAAGTCATGTTTGCTGCTTCTGCTGCTCATTCCGAACCTCATTGCCCAGACCGCTCCCGAAACCCGTCCGCGCGCGCGTGACCTGAAGATCATCGTCGGAGTGCTGCCCACGGGCGCCGACAATGCTATCACCGACGTTGCAGGAGTAAAGGTGGGTCACAGCACCGTCGTTCGCAAAGACAATATCCGGACGGGCGTGACCGTGATCCTGCCGCACGGCGGTAATCTGTTCCAGGAAAAGGTGCCGGGGGCGGTGTTCGTGGGAAACGCCTTCGGCAAGTTGATGGGGTCCACGCAGGTAAATGAATTGGGAGAGATTGAGACGCCCATCCTGCTGACTTCAACCCTGAATGTGCCGCGCGTCGCGGATGCAGTCTTGGATTACATGCTCGAGCTGCACGGGAACGAAGCCGTCCGGTCAGTAAATCCCTTGGTCGGCGAAACCAACGATGGATTCCTCAACGACGGCCGCGGGCGCCACGTAGGAAGAGAAGAAGTCTTCGCGGCGATTCGTGGGGCCAAAGCGGGAGCTATAGAAGAAGGTAGCGTCGGTGCGGGCACGGGGACGGTAGCATTCGGCTTCAAGGGCGGCATTGGCTCTTCCTCGCGCAAACTTCCCCCAAGTATGGGGGCATTCACCGTAGGCGTTCTGGTGCAAACGAACTACGGCGGCATCTTGACCATGAATGGCGCGCCGGTTGGTCAAGAGCTCGGACAGCATTACCTAAAAGGACTTGCGTCCGACGGCGACCAGGTGAAGTCCAAGGCGGACGGATCCATCATCATTATCATTGCGACCGACGCGCCCGTGGATCATCGCAACCTTTCGCGCATGGCTGCGCGTGCGATGATGGGACTGGCCCGCACCGGATCTTCGGGTAGCAATGGCAGTGGGGATTATGTAATCGCTTTTTCCACCGCTCCTGAACTCCGCGTAACTCCGGTCAAAGGCAAACCGGCCATTCGCGAGGCGAAGCTTTTGGCCAATGACGACATGTCACCGCTTTTTCAGGCGGTGATCGAAGCCACCGAAGAAGCGATTTATAACTCTTTATTGAAAGCAACTACCGTTACGGGAAATGGAAATACCGTTGAAGCCTTACCGATCAGCAAAACGCTCGAGATTTTAAAGAAGTACAACGCGGTGAAGTAGGCGCCCTTCGGGAGGTATCCTTTCCGCCAACGCGGAATGTGCTGATTGCGGGGCTTTCCCTTGCTACTCTAGGAGCGAGTGAGTGCGACCCTTCACAACCTGAATACCCTCCGCAAGGCATTTTGGAATGCCTTCCGACATGGCGTCTTCATGATGTCCAAAGGAGCCGCGTATTCCTCCATCCTTACGGTCTTTCCCCTGCTGATCATCGTTTCCTGGATACTCGCAGAAACCCACACTACTACCCGATTCTTCCGCGAGATATCCTTTGCGCTTGGCCTGGTGCTGCCACCGGGTACCAGCACGACTGTCCTTGGCATATTCCAGGGAACGCAGCGTCCGCTCAAGGAAGTTTATTCTGCCAGCTCCATCATGATTTTCGCCGCCTCCGGCATCATGATCTCGTGGATGGAAGGCTTCCGGCGTGCGTACGGGATTTCCATCAACCCCTGGGGCTTCTGGCGGGAACGCGTGGTCGCTCTTCAACTGGTGCTGTTCGGATTTGCGCCCATGGCGTTTGCCATGGTGCTGGTCGCCTTTGGCAATGTGATTGAGATCTGGGTGCTACTGCATATGCGACTTGTCCCCAAGGTCTGGGTGCTGTTTGTCTGGAGCCTCAGCCGCTGGTTGATCTCCGGCGTCGCCAGCGTTACGGCCATCATGCTGATCTATCATTGGGGTCTACCGCGGGTGCAGCCGTGGCATCGCGTGCTCCCGGGAGCGGTGGTGGCTACTTGTTTATGGTTCCCCGCAAGCCTGGTCTTTGGCTGGTATGTGACTCGTTACGCCTCCTACAACCTCATTTACGGCCCTTTGGGAGCCGGTATTGCGCTGTTAGTACTGCTCTATATCGTGTCTATAACCATCCTGGTAGGCGCGGAGTTCAACGCTATTGCCTGTCCCCGGACGAAGGCGGTGGAAGGCGACGAACGCCGGGGGCGTGACCGCCGTAAAGGGCCGCGCCGACGCACCTGAAAAGCGGTACACTAACTGTTTCCGCCAACTCGTTTATTTCCGCAAGGCACTCATCACACATGGACATGGATTTCGAGACCCACCCTCTGGAATTTAAGACCGGCCGCCGCAAAGCCAAGATCGTTTGCACGCTCGGCCCCGCCAGCAATTCTGACCTTGCCATGCGCGATCTCATGCGCTTCGGCATGGATGTTGCCCGGCTAAACTTCTCTCACGGCACGCATGACGACCACGCCCGCCTCATCGAGCGATTGCGCCGCATTTCGCAGAAGGAAGGCCGCAGCATCTGCATCCTGCAAGATCTCCAGGGCCCCAAGATCCGCACCGGCAGACTAAAAAGCCGGATCCCGGTCGCGCTGAAGGCCGGCTCGCGCATCACCATCACTCCGCAAGACGTGCTTGGCACGGGCCAGATCATCTCCACTACCTTCCAGACGCTGGCCCGGGAAGTTGAGCCTGGCTCCCGCATCCTGCTTTCTGACGGTCTCATCGAGCTTCGCGTGAAAGCGGTAAAGGGTTCCGATGTTGAATGTGAAGTTGTGAATGGGGGCATGCTGGGCGAGCACAAAGGCATCAATCTGCCGGGTGCCGTTGTCACCGTACCTTCATTGACGGAAAAAGACGAAGCTGACCTGGAATTCGGGCTGCGGCACAACGTTGATATGGTGGCCGTCTCTTTCATCCGCAGCGCCGATGACGTCCGCTACGTGAAGCGCCGGATCAAAGACCATCGCAGTGACGCTTGGGTCGTCGCAAAGCTGGAAAAGCCGCAGGCCATCGAACACTTGGAAGCCATCCTGGAATCCTCCGACGCCGTCATGGTCGCGCGCGGCGACTTAGGCGTCGAGATGCCGCCTGAAAAAGTGCCGGTGATCCAGAAGCACATCATCCGGCGGGCCGCCGAGTGGCGAAAGCCCGTCATCACCGCCACCCAAATGCTCGAATCAATGATCGAGAATCCTCGGCCCACGCGCGCCGAAGCCAGTGATGTGGCGAACGCCGTGTTTGATGGCACCGATGCCCTCATGCTCTCCGGCGAGACGGCTAGTGGCAAACATCCGCGCGAAGCGGTCGCCATGATGGCGAAGATCATCACCGAGACCGAAGGTCAGATGCAGGTCTCGGGAACGCCCATGCGCCGCCGCAGTGACAAGAAACTTTCTATTTCCGAGACCATCTGCGAATCCATTGCCCACGCCGCCCAAGAGCTGGAGATGCGGGCCATTGCCGTCTATACCGAGACCGGGACGACTGCGCGCCTGATCTCGAAATACCGTCCGACCACGGATATTTATTCACTGACCTACGTGCCCGCAGTCTGCAATCGTGCGAATTTATTGTGGGGAGTATCGCCCATCCTGTGTAAACACACGCCGTCGGTGGAAGACATGGTGCGGGGCGCCGAGGGCGAGTTGCTGAAGCGTGGGCTGGTGCAGAGAGAGGATGTCATCGGGATCGTGGCAGGTACCCGAACCACCTCCGGTTCAACCAACTTCATGCGGCTGCACGTGATCGGCACTGCCACCGAAGAGGAAGCACGGGTGATTCACCGGAAGGTGGTGGCTAAGAAGGGTGTGGAGACGAAGAAGAAACACCAGCGCGCAAAGAAATCCAAAAAGTAGGGAAGACCAGCCACTAGCCACTAGTCACTGGGTTAATTCACCCACGGCCCCTTGCCCGCATCCCCATTGTCTTTTTTCGGATCACGGTAGTTGCCGTGCTCGTCAAAGTAGTCGCTGCGGTCATGTTCGCGCATGTACACTTCAAATTTTTTGGCCGCCTGCCGACGTTTCCACTTGTGATAGCGGTTGCGCACCCCGTAGAACGACTCGCTGAAGCCAAAGCCCAACCCTTTGCGCGGCAGGAATTTCAAATACAGGTAGCCGAACGCCGCCCCGCCCAAGTGGGCGATGGCCGAACCCGGCTCCTCGTTGCGCAACATCAATAAGATGTCGATGCCCATCCACATAGCGACCAGGTATTTTGCTTTGACCGCGATGGGGAAGGGGAAGAGATAGATCTGGGCTTCGGAGAAGATCATTCCGAAAGCGATCAGTAATCCGAATATCCCGCCCGAAGCGCCTACCAGATGCACCAGCGGCGAGAGCCCGAAGACTGCTGAGTAGGATACTAACGTGAAGACGATCGCGGACCCGATCACGCAGAAATAAAAGAATTCGAAGAATTGCCGCCGACCGAAATGACCTTCCATCTGGGCGCCGAACATCCAGAGCGTAAGCATGTTGAAGAACAAATGCATCACGCCGCCATGCAGAAAGGCGTAGCTGATCAGCTCCCAGAGATATCCCCTGCCTAAAATGTGTTCCGGCGTAAGCGCGAGGTAGCGAAACACCTGCGCGGCCTCCGGCAAGAAGGCATACATGACCGACTGCAGGACGAACACCGCCACGTTGGCCAGGATCAGCCATTTCACCGCGCCGGTGAACTGCGGCATGTTGAAGCCGCCCATGCCGCCACCCCGTGACATTGTTCCTCTCATCGCCTGCCTGTCTCCGTTATCGTTCCGGCGTGGGTAACACTACAACGCTGCGGTTGCCCTTCTTGTCGACCGAGCGCACGCCGAAGATCACGTTGTCCTTCGATCGCTTGAAGTTCGCGGAAGTAACATTGCCTAGCGCTTCCGCGTTCTCCCACTCAGAGGCGGTGGTCGGACGCCAGACCACCTCATATTTCACGGCGCGACCGTCCGCGGACGCCTCCCAGGTAAGATCGGTGTCGTTGTCCAGCTTCTTGGTCAGCACCTTGACGTTCGACGGAGGCGCGGGCGCGGAAGCCAGGGAGGCCAGAGTCGCGACATTGATCCGCGCGACGTTCGCCACGTACTCAAAGTCCACAAACTTTGGCAAGTCTCCATATTCGATGCCATTCTCGGTCCGCGGGTTCTGATGCTGCCGGTTGAAATCTTCGCGATACTCGGTGAACCGGATGGCTGCGAATCCGTTCTCGTTAAAAGCGGTGTGGTCGCCTCCGCGCAGGAAGCGGTCGCGGCGGAAGATCATTTTTGCCTGAAATGGAGCCGCCACATACTTCGCTCCAGTCTCCCGGGCGTAGCGCGCTAACTGGCGTGAGGGCGAATCGTTTTCGAGAGCCAGGTTGCGGATGGTCCGCAACTCGGCTTCAGTCGCTGCCTGCGGAATACCCTCGGAGAAAACCCGAACAATGGCAGGGTCTTGGTCTTTGGACTTATTGCCGCCCACGATGTCATTGTTCAACACGCCTGAAATGTTCCAGCCTTCCGTCTTCGCCATTTTGGCAAAGTGGCGCGCGCCATTCAGCCCTTGTTCCTCTCCCGCGACCGTAAGGAAGATGATGGTGCTGGGAAATTTTTGCTGGCTCAATACGCGCGCGCATTCCAGGCTCACCGCGGTGCCGCTGGCATCGTCATTCGCCCCGGGCGCGGGATCGGTAATGTTGAGCGTGTCACTGTTGCGAGAGTCGTAATGACCCGTCACGACATAGATCGGCTGCGGGCTTTGCTCGGACGTTCCGCGCAGGACAGCGTAAACGTTGCTGATCTCCGTCGGTTTGGGAATGCGGTTGGCCGCAGGCTCAGTGAACGTATCAAGCTTTACTTCCAGACAGCCTCCGCAACTTTTGGAGTACCGCTCGAATTCTGATTTGATCCAGTCCCGCGCAGCGACAACACCCCGGCCTTTCGCCAAAAGCTCCGCATCATTGGAGCTGATGGTGTTGCGATTATGAAAGCTGACGAGCTTCTCGATGGTCGCCTTGATGTGTGCGGCGGAAACATTTTTCAATGCCGCGGCAATCGCAGGGTCTACATCTTTCTTGGTCATGCGCGGGGTGCGGGTGCTCTTCGTAGCCGGAGCGGAAGTTTGCGCCAACGTAGCTGCGGTTAAGATGAGTATGCTAACGAACAAAGCGGCCTTTGCCGCCAGCCTGGTCTTTCGTTGGCTCATAGGACCTCGTCAGAGTTAGATTCAACCATGGATCATTCCGGGCCGGGAGACTTCCACTTGACGCGAGCGCCGAAGCAACTTAAATATAGACAAGGGTATCATTCTCCAGACGCCTTGGGCGTCCAGGCGGTTTTTGAAAGCGAGGCAGCGTAATGGTTTTGTGTCCGGAATGTGAGAACGATCTGGATCTGGATGAAGAGGAAGTCGAAGAGGGCGATGTGGTCTCTTGCGTAGAATGCGGCAGCGACTTTGAAGTCGTTACTGCGGACCCGCTCGAGCTCGCCCCGGTCGCCGGAGATGATGACGACGATGACGACGACGATGACGACGATGAGGACGAAGACGAGGATGAATAAGTCCCGCTTCAGTATCGGCGCCCTGGTCATCGCTATGGTGTGGCTGGTGCTGCCGTCCGGTAGCGCGCAAGAGATAGATCCGACGAAGCCGTATGCGCTTATCTTTGGCACGGTTTTTGGTCCGGATCAGCGCCCGGCTGCATTTGTGAGGGTCAAGATCCGCCGCGTCGACCAGAAGAAGCCGAAGTGGGAGTTAGTCTCAGACCGTCGCGGGGAGTTCGCTCAGCGCTTCCCGGCTGGCAAGGCGGATTACATCGTCACGACTCACGTGGATAAAAAGTATGCCATTGAAAACAAAGAGGTTAAGGTGCATATCGACAATGACGAGCGGCAAGACATCGCGTTGCATCTAACAAAGGCAGAGACTACAGTTTCCAAGGCAAAGCAGACGCCGTCGAAGGATTGACTGCGTCCGGAAATAAGAGAAGGAGACCCATTGAACCGATTTACGAAGATCCTGCTAGGTGGGACCATACTAGGCGCGGCCGCTTTTGCGTTCGCTCCGCGCGTCCACGCTGCGATAACGGAGCCGGAAGCGCTGGAGCAAAAGGACAGCGACCAGAACCAGCTCAAGAGCGTGACTGGCATGGTGGTGGGCGAAGGCGACGCGCCCTTGCCCCAATCGGTGGTGTATCTCAAGAACATGAAGACCTTGGCGGTAAAGAGCTTCATTGCGGACGATGCGGGCGCATTTCGCTTTTACGCACTTTCGCCCAATACTGACTATCAGGTTTATGCCGAATACAACGGGCAGCGCAGCGGCACGAAAACTATAAGCGCCTTTGACAGTAAGACCAAGGTTGAGATGACACTGAAGATTGATATCAAGAAGTAAGCTTCAGTTTCGCAATAAAGGCCGCCATTTCTGGCGGCCTTTTTTGTCTTTGGTGTTGCCGTCCTAAAGCCTATCGCCTGGATTACTACTGCTTTTCCCGCTTCCAATTGATGATGTCGCCCAGAGTGGCCTTGCCGCTGGAGCTTGAACTCGAGCTGCCACTGCTGGCGACCGGCTGCTTGTAAGCTTCCACGTCTGCCCGGCTGGCTTCTTCGCCAATAGCCCGCAAGCTCAGGCCGACTTTCTTCTCTTCTGGATTCATCTTCACGATCTTGAAGTCACGCTCTTCGCCGGCTTCGAATTTGACGGGTGCGCCGTGTTCATCCACCGCCTCAGAGTTGTGGCACAAACCCTCCACGCCCTCCGCGATCTCAACGAACGAACCGAACGCTGCGCTGCGCAGCACTTTGCCCTTCACCACATCACCCAGGCGATGAGTATTGAAGAACGTCTCCCAAACATCGGGTTCCAGCTGCTTCATGCCGAGCGACAGGCGACGATTGTCCGGCTCAATGGCTAGAATGACCGCCTTCACTTTGTCGCCTTTTTTCAGGATCTCCGAAGGATGCTTCACCCGCTTAGTCCAGCTCATGTTGCTTACGTGGATCAATCCGTCAATGCCGTCTTCTACTTCGACGAATGCGCCAAAGTCGGTGAGGTTGCGGACGCGTCCTTCAACCTGTGCGCCCACCGGATATTTGGTGTGGAGCGTCTCCCAGGGGTTCGTCTCCAACTGCTTCATGCCCAGCGAGATGCGGCGCTCGGTGGGATTCACATTCAGCACCACGGCTTCAACTTCGGTGCCGCTCTGCAGCAGCTTTGAAGGATGCTTGGTGCGCTTGGACCAGCTCATCTCGCTGACGTGCACCAGCCCTTCAATACCTTGCTCCAACTCGATGAACGCGCCGTAGTCGGTCAGGCTGAGGACTTTTCCCTTCACATGCGCGCCCACGGGATAACGCTCAGCGGCATCAAGCCACGGGTCCGGCGTCAACTGCTTGAAGCCAAGTGAGACGCGCTGCTTTTCTTGGTCGAACTTTAGAACTTTTACGTGGATCTCATCGCCAACATGCACCAGGTCGCGCGGATGCGTCAGGCGTCCCCATGACATGTCCGTGATGTGCAGCAGGCCATCGAGCCCGCCCAGGTCAACGAACGCGCCGTACTCGGTCAGGTTCTTTACCGTGCCGGTGAGCACCGCACCTTCTTCCAGGTGCTTCATCGTCTCTTCGCGCTTAACGGAATTTTCTTCGTCCAGGATCTGTTTGCGGCTGACCACGATGTTCCCGCGCTTCTTGTTCAGTTTGACGATGCGGACTTCAATCTCTTGTCCCTTGTAGCCATCCAGATTGCGGACCGGCTTGGAATCAACCTGCGAGCCGGGAAGAAATGCCTTCACGCCGCCGATCTCAACGTTCAATCCACCCTTGACCCGCTCGGCTACATACCCCTTGATGTTGGTCTTCTCGTTGAAGGCCTTCTCAATGTCGTCCCATACTTTGGAGCGCGCCGCCTTCTCATGCGAAAGCAGGACGTATCCTTCTTCGCGTTCCCCACGCTCTACTACCACTTCAATGGGGTCGCCGGGCTGGAACTTGATCTTGCCTTCACGGTCGGTGACCTGCGCGATCGGCACCAGACCGTCGGCTTTGTTCCCGATATCTACGGAGAGGTGAGTGGGGGTGATGCTGATGACCGTGCCCTTGATGACCTTGTGATCATCGGTCTGGGGCGCTTCAGCAGCGGCGGATTGTTCGGCTTCAAATGTTTCGAGGACGGAGGCGAAATCTTCAGACATGTTAGGTTCGTTTTCTCGGCGAGTAGGACCCTCGTTGGGCCGCTCGGTTTCTTTTGGATTTGGGTGCATAGTCGGAGTGGTTGGGGGAGAAGGCTCTACCTGACCCTGGCCTGCCTCATTAGAAGCAGCATCCTGGGTGCGGGCTGTGTTGTCATTGAACATCAATTTTCCGTACATTCTGGTTCCGCGACCTTCAGGAGGGAAGCCCTCTGCGCATCTGGAGGCCGATGGCGCCAGCGGAGACGTCCTGAGGGACACGGAGTGGTGGCGGCGAGTTTCCCTGAATGATTGCCTTGAAGGAGGCGAGGTACCGAAAACCCTGCGGCCGGATCCGGTGTTCGTGTGCGCGTTCACCAGACTCTTTGACTATAACAATGCGCTTGGAAGAGTGTCAAACCTGGCCCAACCTTAGGCCTCCGCCGAACCGATTCCGGCGCAGCCGCTTGCTACAATCGCAGCCATGGATTATGTCTGGAGCCCGTGGCGGTACGCCTACATCACCGGCGATGAGCCTCAACCCGGCTCTTGCATCTTCTGCGACAAGCCGAAGGAGGCGGACGATGCCGGCAGCCTCATCGTCCACCGCGGTGAGCATTGCTTTGTCATCCTGAATGCCTTTCCCTATACCTCTGGCCATGTAATGGTGGTGCCGTTCCAGCACACGGACGAGCTGCAAAAGCTTAGTTCCCCTGCCGCCACTGAGATGATGGCGCTCTCCCAGCGGCTGGAAGGGGTTTTGCGCCAGCTTTACCGCCCCGAAGGCATCAATCTGGGCATGAACATCGGCAAGGCCGCCGGCGCCGGCATCGCCGGACACATCCACATGCACCTCCTGCCCCGATGGATCGCCGACGCCAATTTCATCTCCGTGATCGGCGAGACCCGCATCCTCCCGGAGGCCCTGGACGTGACTTACAAACGAATCAAAGAGGCAATGGGATGAAGCCGACGTTCCGGATGCTCGCCTGGGTAAGCGCGGTCGTACGTTCATCTTGTTTTGGCGTTTTGCTCATCTGTATGGCCCTGGCAGCGCTCCTAGCGAATTCTTTCTATTGATTTTCACTTTATCAATCGTATGGTTAACTGTGGCTCGGAAGATAAAAAGGCCTCCTAGGTGAGTGACCTCGCCTTTCTACCGAAATTCCTCGATAACCCGCACCTCCTGCGCTATCCTTTCCCGCAGATTGAACCAAAACCATCTACCACTACAACCCGCCGCCTTGGTGGCGGAACGGGACCGCTTCCGTGCGGAAATGCCGCCAGATTGCGCCCGCCTGCTGGCGCAATACGCCGGACGCACCGGCGTGGTGCTCTCCGGTGGTGGAGCACGCGGCGCCTATGAAGCCGGCGTACTGCTCGCATTCCAGGACGCAAACCTGCCTACGCACATCCTCGCGGCCACATCAGTGGGCAGCATCAATGCCGCTTCCTATGCTGCTCATTCCCCGTCGACGGTCGGCAACGCGGAATCACTGGTCGCTTCCTGGTCGCATATCAATCCACCTGCGGTGGGCATTGATTGGTTTCGCTACATACTGCTGCTGACCGGACTGGTAGCGGCCTCGGCTGGATTCGGCAACCTCGTCCGCGAGTGGCTGCGCCAGGAAGGCGTATTTTTTCATCTCCACAGTCCCAAGTGGACATGGTTCGCCCTGGGCATCACCGGCCTTGCTACCCTGTTTTTGTACGACCACCTGCCGTACCTTGGTCATGTCATCAAACATGGAGTGTTGCGTCGCCACTGGAAGCCCGATGTCCGTAAGACCTGGTTTTCGGTGGTCGCCAATCTCGTGGTCTGGGGCTGTGGGGTCTTCTTTCTGAGCGTCAGCCACCTCCACCTCACCGCCCAGGAGATCTTTGACGGCGAAGATTCTGACATGACCCTGATGGTCACGGCGGGATTGCTGCTGGCCGGCGCCCTGGCATTTTTCTTCCGCAAGAAGATCAACTTCTTCAGCCACAAATTTTTGCGGATGCCCTTGCGCTCCGGTCTCTTTCCTAACTTCGAGCGAACCCGGTTTCTACGCGAGCACATTCCCGCCGAAGGGCTGCGAGCCTCTCCCATCCGGGTGGTAATGACCGCAGCCGACGTCCACACTGGCTCCGACCGATGCTTCACCAATGCCGCCCAGGCCGATCTGCTCGCTGACCCCGGGGTTGAGCCTTCTTTTGTGCGCGACGAGATGGTGCGGGCTGACGACCTGCTCTTGGCGGTGATCGCCTCCTCCGCATTTCCCATTGTCTATGAAGCGGTGCCTATGCAGGGCGGTACATGGACGGATGGTGGCATTGTCAGCAATCAACCGATTCGCCCCGCCATCCGCTTGGGGGCTGATGTGCTGTTCCTGGTCATGGTTGAGCCGCGCAGTCAGACTCGCAGTGAGATCAAGACATTCTTGGATCTCGGAGTGCGCGCCATCGACATCCTGATGGCCCAGAATTTGAAGACTGATCTCAAGATCCTCAGCAACGTGAATTCATGGTGTGAGTTTTATGCGGAGGGCTTGGGAATTCGCCCGGAACAGATCAATCTGCACGTCGGCGCTCGCCGTTATCGCTACATGAAGGCCATCACCGTAGAGCCGACCGAGACCCTGAGCGCCTCGGTCCTCGATTTCGACGGCGACATCACGGCCCCTGCCATTGTGCAGGGATATCGTGATGGCTCTCGTGCCGTCTTGGAGTTCACTTCCTATTTGCGCGGGCTGCCTGCCGATCTGCCTCGCCATGAAGTGACACTGGTAGCGGAAGCGCTGAACTTGAGCCGCGCCGCTGCCCGGTAGATTTCACAAGACCGCCCCGCCAGATCCATGGGCATCCAACTCTCCATCAAGATTTATGCGAAGGAGCACTCATGGCTATCTATGGCAATCTTAAGGACTACCGCTTTGACAACGAAGCGGACGACATCCGTGGCGCTGATGTATACGGTGTCAACGGCGAAAAACTAGGCGAGATCGACGATGTCATCTTTGACAGCCTTTCCGGCGAACTCAAATATGTGGTCATCGATACCGGTGGCTGGCTGACGAGCCAGCGCTTCATCGTGCCCGCGTTGCAGCTTACCATTCGTGAGGAAGGTGATGAGGATTACCACATCAATCTCACGCGCGAACAGATCGAGCGCTTCCCGGAATACAAAGAGGAGACGCTCTCCTCCGACGATCAATGGACGGACTACGAGCAGCGCTATGAAAGGTCTATCGAAGATGGTCCCGTGATGCACGTGCAGAACAGCACGCGCATGATCACGCCGGAGCCGTCGCAGGTGGAAAGTATTGGCCCTGTGACGCCCTCGTCCGTGGACCCCACGGTCTCTTCTCCCCAGCGCATCGCACAGGACATGCCTCGGTTTGGCGCTACGTCGCCGTCCGATGCGATGGTGACGGAGTCGGGGAATTTGGCCGGCAATGCTGACCGCGAAGCCCCGTCCGCCTTGCGCACCAGCGACCGGGTAACGCCCAACGAACGTCGGGCGATGAGTCGGGGGCGACGCTTTGACGACTTCCAGGAACGCCTCCGTCGTGATCGCGGAGAAATCCTGCGTCGGCGCGCCGCTTAAACTAGTTAGCTAGCATTTTCAGGAGCTGGGTCTCATCGATGACGGTGATGCCCAGCTCTTTTGCTTTGTCCAACTTCGAACCTGCCTCCGTGCCCGCCAGGACGAAATCCGTCTTCTTGCTCACCGAGCCCGAGGTCTTGCCGCCCGCATCTTCGATCATTGCTTTCGCTTCGTCGCGCGAGTAAGTGGGCAAAGTGCCAGTGATCACAAACGTCTTGCCCGCTAACTGGGTGCCCCGCTGTTTCGCCACTCCGGTGACCTGCAACCCGGCCTTTCGCAGGCGCTCCACCAACTGTCGGTTCCGGGGCTCGTCAAAGAATTCTCGGACGCTGGCCGCCACCCGCGGACCCACCTCCGTCACCTCCCGGAGTTCGTCTTCGTTCGCGGCCATCAACTTGTCCAGGGAACCAAAATGTTCTGCCAGTAACTCCGCCGTGCGCTCTCCCACCATGCGGATGCCGAGGCCGTAGATCACGCGCTCCAGTGGCAGTGACTTTGCGCGCTCGATCTGAGCGAGCACATTCTGCGCAGACTTCTTTCCCATGCGCTCCAGCTTGAGCAGCTTGTCTTCAGTAAGGTCGAATATGTCGGCCACCGTCTGTACCAGGCCGGCGTCGGCTAGTTGATTCACCAGCGATTCACCCATGCCCTCAATATTCATCACCCCGCGCGAGGCAAAGTGCAGGATCTCCTCGCGCAGCTTGGCCGGACACCCCGCATTCACGCACCGATGGTCCGCTTCGCCCTCGGCGCGCACCACTTTGCCGCCACACTCCGGACATTTCTCCGGCATATGAAATTTGCGGCTTCCCCGCCGATGCTTCTTGTCCTCGATTACTTTCACGACTTTCGGGATCACGTCTCCGCCGCGCTCCACCATCACCCAATCGCCGATCTTCACTCCCAGTCGCTCGATCTCATCTTCGTTATGCAGGGTCGCGCGAGTCACGGTGGTGCCACCAATGCTGACCGGCCTGAGCGCCGCCACCGGAGTAAGTTTTCCGGTGCGTCCCACTTGGATCAGGATGTCTTCGATCACCGTCTCGCCCGCGCGCGCGGCATACTTATAAGCGATCGCCCAACGCGGCGCCTTGCCGGTAAAGCCCAGCTCGCGCTGCATGGCCACGGAGTTCACCTTGATGACGATCCCGTCGATCTCGTAGGGCAGGGAATCGCGCTTGCCCTCCCAGCGTTCAATGAACTTCAGCACCCCATCGATATCTTTCGCGGTGGCGTGGTTGAGATTGACCTTGAATCCCGCAGCAGTGAGCGCAGCCAAAGCTTCGGAATGTTTGGCGAAGATGTCCGCACCGTCGGCCCTCAACGCAAAGTAAGCAAAGAGATCCATGCGCCGTTGGGCCACAATGTTCGGCTCCAGCACCCGGATCGTTCCCGCAGCCGCATTGCGGGGATTGGCGAACCGCGCCAGCCCTTGTTGTTCCCGCTCGTCGTTCATGCGGGCAAAGTTGGCGATGGGCATGATGACTTCTCCCCGCACTTCAAAATCATCCGGCAGGCCGAGCTTCTTTAGATCAGCCGGCGCGACCGAGAGCGGGATCGATCGGATAGTGCGCACATTTCCCGTCACATCTTCGCCCGTGTATCCGTCGCCTCGCGTCACGCCCTTGTCCAGGGCGCCATTGCGATACCACAGCGCCAGCGACATTCCATCCAGTTTCAGTTCGCAGACATACTCCACTTTTGTGCCGGCAAGCTCGTGCACGCGACGGTCCCACGCGCGTAACTCCTCTTCGTTGTAGGCGTTGTCGAGCGACAACATGGGCCGGGAGTGGGGCTGCTTCTTGAAACCTTCGCGCGGCTTGCCACCCACGCGCTGTGTGGGAGAATCTGGCTTGATCAGGCCGGGGTTTGCCTCTTCCAGGCTCTTGAGCTCCTGCATGAGCAGGTCATATTCCGCGTCGGTGATCTCCGGCGCATCCATCACGTAATAGAGGTGCTCGTGGTGTCGGATCTTCGCACGCAGCTTTACTACCTGCTGTTCGGCGGCGGACCCCTGTGAAGCCTTCGACATGGCAAAGATTATAGAGATGTATTAAATTTGCGCGTTGGAGGACTATATGAAATCCACGATCGCCGCCCTTCTGGGCCTGTTCTTGCTGGTTGGACTGGCCGCGCAAACCTCTCAGACGGGGGCCAAGCAGCCTGACGCCAAGACCAAGCCCGCCGAAAAGGCCCCGGTGGGAGCCAAGACCGGCGACCCGAAAGCCGCCGAGTCCAAGACCTCACCGGCGAACCCAGCCGCAAGTGCACCCTTCGCCATGCCTAAGCCCGCGCCAGAGATAGAGCGCATCACGAATATGCTGCAGGGGCGCTGGGAGACCGAAGAAAAGCATGAGCCCTCCGAGATCGTCCCACAAGGCGGCACTGGCAAGGGAGTGGAAGCGATCCGTCCCGGCCCCGGTGGCTTGTCATTGATTTCTGAATATCAATCGGAAGGTCCGGGGGGCATCTTTGCCGGATTTGGACTTATGACCTGGGATTCCGCCGCCAAGGTTTATCACATCCATTGGACAGACAACACCGCGCCCGGCGTCTCGGTCATGACCGGCAAGTGGGAAGGCAAAGATCTGGTGTTCACCGGCTCGGAGACCATGATGGGCAAAAAGCTGTTCTCGCGACACGCCTTTACTGAATTGGCCCCCACTACCTTTATCTACACGATCGACATGGGCCCGGCGCTTACGCAACTCAAGCGGGCCGTCACCATCAAGTATTCCAAGGTCAACATGGAAGAGATGCGTGGTCGTCGTCCGCGCCGGGATTAAAACGTCCTCTAAAACCCAGCCCGGGGCTCAGCTCCGGGCTTTTGTTTAGAATCCACCGTTGAATGTTGCAAGCCCGCAAAGCCGCGCTAATCTACAACCCATCTTCGGGGCAGAAGCGACACCTTCGCCTGGCCATGGTGGAAGCAGCAGCTCGGGAATTGAATGCAGCGGGCATCGCCACTTCGCTGATCCCTACTGAAGGTTCAGGAACCGCCGGAAGTCAGGCCGTGGACGCAGTCGAGCAGGGCCACGACGTGATCTTCGCCTGCGGCGGCGATGGCACCGTTCACGACGTTTTACAGGGCATGGTGAACAGCGCCCCGGATGTGCCGCTCGGTATCGTCCCGCTGGGCACGGGGAATGTTCTGGCCTTCGATCTCGACATTCCGCGCAACCCCGAGCGCGCGATTCGCAGGCAATTGGGATTTATCCCCCGCCGGATCGCTGCTGGCCACATTGAATATCAGACGCGCGTCGGCGCGCGTGAATCCCGGTATTTCACGCTGATGGCGGGCGTGGGCCCGGACGCTCTCATGCTCTACCGCGTGCATGCGGGACTGAAGAAGCACACGGGCATGCTCGAATATTTCCGTCAGGCCATGCGCGTCGCCATCTCGCACCCGTATGAGGAATACATTTTGCACGTCGGCACTGGAGCGCACCGGAAGTCCTTGCCCGTCGCGCAGCTTTCCGCAGTGCGCGTGGCCACCATCGGGAACCGCTTCCGCTATTTCAACCTCGATTCCGCGCTAGAGCGCGACGACTTCCATGCGGTATTAGTTTCCACTCCCAGCCACATTCGGACATTCACATATTTTGCCCGACGTTGGGGTGGCTTCACGTGGAAGGTGCGCGGCGTCGAAAGCGCCATGTGCAGCGACCTTATTTGCGAAGCCAAACCCGGACAGCAGTATGCGCACGGCATCTACGCCCAGGCCGATGGCGAGTTCCTGGGCACGCTGCCCGTTACGATACGCAGTGTTCCCAACGCCTTCACCCTCTTGATGCCGACCCGTCGCTGACGTCGCGCTTTTGCGGTATCCTCAAAGCGATTGGATCCCGTCACTCACATGCTCGCCGGTTCGGTGATGAGCCGGGCCGGCCTCAATCGTAAGACTGGCCTCGCCACCGCGGTGCTGGTGATTTCCGCTGAGATCCCTGATATCGACATTGTGACCTCATTCGCCGGGCCGGTCCTGGGCTTCGGCACCCATCGCGGCATCACTCACACCTTCCTCGGCGTTCCCTTTATGGCGGCCGCGGCCCTCGGAGTCGTTTACGGCTTCTATCGCTGGATGCGCAGTCGTGGACGCCAGCCTAAGCTTCCGCCTGACTGGAAGTTGCTTTACGTCTATGCGCTCGTCGGCGTGTTAAGCCATATTCTGCTCGACTTCACCAACAATTACGGCGTACGTCCGTTCTCCCCGTTCCTGCACCGCTGGTACGCGTGGGACATCGTGTACATCATCGAGCCTCTACTCACCACCGCGTTGTTGCTGGCGTTGGTCATGCCTTGGTTTTTTGGCCTAGTAGGTGGCGAGGTAGGCGCGCGCAAAGCGCAATTTCCTGGACGTGGCAGCGCCATCGCCGCCTTGATCTTCGTCGGCCTGCTCTGGTGGGTGCGCGATTACAACCACCGTCGGGCCATCGCGTTGCTGGAGCAGCAGAAGTATGAGGATCAGGATCCTCTTCGGATCTCTGTCAGCCCTTATATGTTGAATCCCTTTCAGTGGCTGGGCGTGGTGGAGACTGAGACCGCATTCTTCACCCAGCCTGTCGATACCTGGAAGGGAGAAGTGGATCCGCAGCGGACCGTGGTTGTCCGGTACAAGCCGGAGGAAACCCCGTTTACCCTCGCCGCCAAGGGCTCGCCGCTGGGCAAGGTCTATCTCGACTGGGCGCGCCACCCCTATACGGAGGTCATGATTCCTGACACTCCGGGGGGCGAGACCGAGGTGCGCATCCGCGACTTGCGCTATGACTACCCGGATTCGCGCGACCGTTTGTCATTCAATTCGTCCGACGACCGCAATACCCCGCTGACCATCACCCTCAAGCTCGATCCATCCGGGCGCGTGGTGGAGCAGCGCATGGGGCGGCAGGTCGAGAAATAGCCTCGCGCTTGACTGCAACCGCCCTCGGGCGCAACAATGAAGGTTCGCTCTATTTTCTTGGGGAAGAGGTTTCCATGCTGGCTGTACTTTTTGTGGTCTTGGCTGTTGCCACCCGTTTTTTGCCCTTCCTGCTGGGCTATACACCGGTATGGAACTTCACTCCGGTCGGCGCGGCTCTCTTGTTCTTCGGCGCCAAACATTCCCGCAAGCATATGTGGCTCCCGCTGCTGCTGCTGGCTGCCTCCGATGTAATTTTGAACCGGTTCGTATATAGCTTCCCTATTACCTGGGAGACGTTTGTCAGCACTGGTTGGTACGCGGTAGCGCTGCTCCTGGGCACCCTGCTCAAAGATAAAGTCAGCCCGCTCCGTGTCGTTGGAGCATCCTTGGCGAGCTCGGTATCTTTCTTCGTGATCAGCAACTTTGCCGTCTGGCTCGCGTACAACATGTACCCGCACAACCTGGCCGGACTTGGCGCCTGCTATGTGGCCGCCATCCCATTTGCCCGCGGAACTTTCGCAGCAGACATGATCTACGCGCTCGCCATCTTCGGCGCTCCCGTAGTATTCGAGGCGTTGCAACGCCAGTTTGCTCGGCGGCAAGTCATCGCCTAACCTTACCGACAAAAAAGAAGTCGCGGCCATCCGGTCGCGCCTTCTTCTATGCCCAACTGTCGGGAGACTATTGCTTAGACGATCGTCGCTTCCAGTACCAAAAACCTAGCACGCCCGCCACCAGGAACAGCGACAAGCCCCATAGGGTCGCGCCCAAATGCAGATGGAAAAGGTTCTTTACCTCCTCCATGAATTTCTCACCGTAACGGATCACCAGGAACGACAGCAACAAAAACCGCAACATGCGTCCCGCGAAGATAGCGCCCATGAAATAAAGGACTCGCATCTCGAAGACGCCCGCAGCCAGCACGATCAATTTCATCGGCGTGGGTGGCGGCAGCATCGATGGGATGGCGATGGAAAGGACCTCCCAGTTCACATAACGGTCACGCAGCTCCTCCAGCCGCTCGTGCGTGATGCGCTTTAGCAGCAGCGGTTCGCCGCCCCGACGGCCGATCCAATACGGCACCAGGCTGCCTACCGCCGACCCCACCGAAGCCATCAGGCAGCAGACGAAGACCATCGTCCAACTATCGCGATACTTAATGGCATAGCCCACCATTACCGGATCGAGTGGGATTCCGAATGCCGCTGAATCTACCGTGGAGATAAGCAACGGTCCCCACGGCCCAGCCCACAGCAGCACCTTGCCGAAAAAGGCAGTGTATTTGGCCAGAAAATGTTTAAGGGAATTCAACGGGGCAGGCTCAGGCGTTTGAATTTAAAACTTCGTTAGAAGTGTAACAGCCCGCTTTCGCACTATTGCGGTGAGCCCTGGCTGTGTTCCGTCTGGCCACGCAATAGATCGAGCGCGTGCGGGATGAGATGCAAGATCGTCCTCAAGGAGTCTTCCGCCCCGGCAGGATTACCCGGCAGATTCACTATTAGAGTCTCGTTGCGGCTTCCGCACACGCCCCGGCTCAGCGCCGAATATGGCGTCATCTTTAATCCCTCCGAACGGATCAGTTCGGCAATGCCCGGAATTTCACGGTCGCAGACTTCAAGGGTAGCTTCGGGAGTGACGTCGCGGGGGCTGAGCCCGGTTCCGCCGGTGGTGATCAAAAAGTCACTGATCGCTGCCAGTCGAACCAGCGCATCCACGATGCGGTCATGTTCGTCCGGGACCAATTGCGCTTGGGCTACTACAAATCCAGCACCGGTCAATACCGTTCTGAGTGCTGGGCTGGCCGTGTCTTCACGGGTGCCGGCAGAACGGGAGTCACTGATCGTGAGAATTGCCGCGCGATAACGGTGGGAGGGCATCAGCCTTCGAGGACGTTCTCTTCCGCGCTGCGGTTCGCTTCATCCAGCAAGCGCAGACCTTCCATAAGCAGACCTTGGGTTGACCGCGTAGTGGTCTGCTCCTTGCTGTTGCCGGTGAAGTCGATAGAGAAGACTCCGTCCGTCCAGGACATGACCTTATAGACCGCTTCGTCGCCCTTGAGCTTATCGAAAATTGCATGGTTGATCTGGCCGTCGGAGAAGAACATCTCGCACTTCTGGCCGTTGTAGGTGAGGGTCAAAGAGCAACTCTTGTGGCCCATCTCCAGCGATTGGAAGAGGTCCATGATGTTCATCTGCGCCAAGCTGCCGCGTAGCACGCTTTCGCCCGGGGCCTCGCGCGCCATCTTCTCTAAGGCGATCTTATCGACGACTTTCTTGATGCGGGTGGTGGCTTCCTTGAGATAGAACGGCTTTTCGATGTAATCCTCGACCGAGACCTGCAACATGCGCAGCTTTTCGCTGATATCGGCGCGGCTGGCCAGGATGATCACCGGGATCTTCGAGGTGTTCGCCCGCTGCTGCAGCTTCTCGATCAGCGCCCGCCCGTCGAGTCCGGGGATGCGGTAGTCCGTCACAATGAGGTCGGGAGGTGCATCGATGGCTTTCAACAGCGCATCCGTGCCGTCTCCCGCCAGCTGCACCGTGCACAGTGGCGCGAGGCTCTGCCGCAACATCTCCCGGATCATGGGATTGTCATCCACCAGCATGACTGTGACGTTTGCAGGCATTTACTTCGTTCTCTTCACGGCTGATTTGGACGTAACGGAGGTGCGTTTGCGTGAGCGGCCGGTGACGTTGCTCTGGACCCCGGCGGCCCGGACGTAGTCCCCGGATTTGCCGCCTGTCTTCTTCTGCAATACTACCTCTTGGATCTCGATGCCCTTGTCCGCCGCCTTGCACATGTCGTACACGGTCAACGCCGCTACGCTGGCGGCCACCAGTGCTTCCATTTCAACCCCGGTGGGCGCTTGGGTGCTGACGCGAGAGGTGATAATCACGCCATTCTCGCATACCGAGGCCTCCACATCAACGTAAGACAGAGGGATGGAATGGCACATCGGTATCAGTTCGGGAGTGCGTTTCGCCGCGGAAATTCCCGCAAAACGGGCCACCTCCAAAGGATTTCCCTTAGGGTTCTTCGGCAATACCGCCAGCACGGCTGGCTTCATGCGCACAAAAGCGCTGGCCTCGGCGGTGCGGATACTCGCGCTCTTGGCCGAGACATCCACCATGCGGGCTTTGCCTGCCTGGTCGTAGTGGGAGAGCTTCTTCGTCTTATCCGCCTCCTGGCAATAAAACCGACGCCGGCTCCCCTGCAGCCATTTCCGGCCGGTCGGGAGGAACAATAAGATAGCAGTTTGCCCCCGCCGTAGCCGCCATATCGCCAGAACCCTGCCATGGCACCACCTCCACCACCGGCTCCAGCATCTCGCCCTTAAGGACTGCGGGAAGAAAACGGGTCAGTCCAGGCCTTGTCTTGACCGGTTGCATTAACTTTGCCGAAGCATAGCTTAAAGAGCGCACTCCGCCGGCCAAGGCTGCCACCAGGCACCCGGCGAAGAGCTCAAAGGTCACCAGGGTCGAGACTGGGTTTCCCGGCAGGCCGAAGAAATAAATCTTCTTGCCGGTCCTTGCCCGTCCGAACACGATGGGCCTTCCCGGCTGGATGAGCGCGCCTGTAAAAAAGAACTCCGCTCCCAGTTTTTCTAATACTTGTTCTACCAGGTCATATTTCCCCATGGAGACGCCGCCGCTTAGCAGCAATAGGTCCGCTTCGAGGCCCTCGCGGATCAAGGATTCTAGCCGCGATAAGTCATCCGGCGCGATGGGCAACTGCACGGGATCGCCGCCCGCTCCGAGCACCTGCGCCGCCAGGGCGTAGCTATTGGAGTTCCGCACCTGCTGGATTTCCGGTTTTGCGGCGATGTCGACGACCTCATCTCCGGTGGAGAGGATTGCGACCCGCGGCCGCCGATAGACCTTTATTTTGTCTCGACCCACCGCTGCCGCCATTCCCACCTGCGCCGGCCCCAATCGCGTTCCGCGCTTCAGCACCACCTGGCCTTGGCGCGCCTCGCTGCCGGTCGGCACCACATTCTCTCCTCCACTCACTCCCCGATCGATCCGTACTATATCTCCCAATACTTGGGTGTATTCCACCATTACCACGGCATCGGCGCCTTGCGGTACCGGAGCGCCGGTCATGATCTCAAGGCACTGGCCTCGTTCCATCGTCGCCCCGGACCACACTTCCCCCGCTTTAACCTGCCCCATGATCTTCAGTTCGGTCGGCGTTTCGGATAGGTCATCACTTCTCACCGCGTATCCATCGCGGGTAGCGCGGGGGAAAGAGGGCAAGTCGCGGTCGGCTGAAATGTCCTCTGCCAGATTGCGTCCGGCGGCAGGCAGCAGTTCCACCTTTTCGCTCGGCATTGGCTGGATTTCTGCCGCATGACGCTCCACGCACGCGCGCGCCTCGGCAAAGCTCAGCACTTTAGGGGCGATGGACATAGGGTCGATTGTAGCGGCCGGCGGCGTGCTCGTAAAAAAGAAGGCGTGGCCAAAGCCACGCCTCCATCAAACCGGCTTATTTCCGGCTTACTTCTTGGTCTTGCGCGATTTGCCGTACGAGGTCTCGATCTTGGCGCCCATCGCTGCGAGCATCTCTTTCGCCTGCGCCGCCAGCGGACCATCCGGCTCCAACTCCAGGTACTTGTTGAATGCCTCGGCGGTTCCCGGCACTGTGACCATCTCGTTGCCCTTCATAGTCGCCTTGTTCAGTAGGTTGATGCCTTTGTAATAGTACGAATCGGCGCGGCTAGGGTCGGCCGCGATCGCCTTGTCGTAAGCCACGATCGCGTCGTCCACTTTGTTCATATTTGTCAGCGTCGCGCCTTTGTTGAAGTGATACATAGCCGCATTCACCGGATCGGTCTCAACCGCCTTGTCGTAGGCTTGGAGCGCTCCGGCGCTGTCGCCGGACTTGCCTAGCGATTCGCCCAAGTTGTTGTAGTACGCCCCCAGCGCCGCCGGAGTCTTCAGGGTCTTGGCTGCCGCACCTTCCGCGGGGGCCGCGGTCGCGATCTCCAAAGCCTTGCGATAAGCCACTGCGCCTTCGGCATAGTGCTGTTTGCGGGCGGCAGCGTCGGTCGTCTTCTTGGCAGCAGTATTGTGCGCATCGCCTAAGCGCGCCCACAACAGGTCTCGCGAAGGGTCTGCCGTAGCCGCGGCCTGGAACGTGGCGATGGCCTGGTCGAAGTTACCCGCATCGAGCGCCGCCTGGCCTTCAGCCAGCATCTTGTTCAGGTTGCCGATCTTGGCATTTTCCTTTTGTACCTGCTCGATATGCTTCTTCTGCTCCTCTGACATCTTGCTTTGGCCTTCTGCAACCGCAGCCTTCTTCTCCTTGGCCAAGTCGATCTTCAGCACTACCAAGTCCTCGGGGGTCAACCGCACTGGGAAGTTGCCAATGGTCCAGATGGTCTTGCCGTCTTTGGTCACCAACACGTCATAGGTCCCGGAGGTCACGCCCAGCGAATAGAACTCGCCTTTTTTGTCCGTCTTCAGCGTGATCTTGCGGCCAGTCTCCTTGTGCGACATCTGCACCACCGCACCCACAATGGGCTGTCCCGCGTCATCCTTGAGTTCGCCCCGGATTTTAGTCGTGCCCGCTTGGGCAAAAGCCTGGGCACTCATAGCCAGCAGCAGCGCCGCCATGGCCACTCCACTCATCCACTTTGTCTTCATACGAATATGCCTCCCGGCATCGTGCGATTTGCTGCGAAATGATTGCGTCTCGCGGGCGCGCACCGCACCCCAGTCCTGCGCGCAGAAAGCTCTAAAACGTTACTGCATCGGCGGGACGCAATCAAGTTACCGTTGCGCCCGGCTTTAACTATTTGGGTATTTCCAGCTTAGATGTAAAAACTGCCCAGCCGGCTGCTCAGCTAAACCCCTTTTGTTACGGGGTCCCAAATGAATTTATGCATTTGCAGTCCCACCCGAACGTTCAGCCCCTCTGCGAGGATCCATTCCACCAGCACGCGCGGATCCAGTAGGCAATTTGCGGCGTCGCGGGCTGGGCCTGCGTCCTTGCGGAAGGCCGGCGAGAATAGCACCGCCCCCACCTTTGATTCCAACCCGTGTTCGCGGACGAATGTGCGCGCAAACTCGTAATCTTGACGGTCGGAGATCACGAACTTCATCTCATCCGTGCGGCTCAACGACGATAGGTTTCCCGGGTCGAAACTTGCGCCCTCGCCGGAGCCCGGACACTTCACATCCACGATCTTATGCACTTCCTTAGGAACTGCCGCCAGCGGACGCTCCCCGCTCGTCTCTAACAAAACGGTGTAGCCCATGGAGATTAAACGCTCCATAAGCGGCACCACTTCACGCACCTGCAGCATAGGCTCGCCGCCGGTGATCTCCACCAGCTTCACCGGAGCCAGCTTTTCGATTTCAGCCTCAACTTGCTCGAGCGACATCTTCGTTCCGCCGCTAAACGTATATTCGCTGTCACACCAACTGCAGCGCAGGTTGCACCCGGCCAGCCGCACAAAGATGCAAGGCAGCCCCGTGAACGTGGATTCACCCTGGACCGATTTGTAGATCTCAATGATGTGCATGAGGGAAAGCGGGCTACTCGTAATACGTAGCGTTCGTAGTATCGGTCTCGAACATCGTGACGGTCTTCACCGAGACGCGCCCGTCCGTGACCGACCGCAGCTTGGAGTTGGTTTCGTGATAGAAGTAACGCGCCAGATTCTCCGCCGAAGGGTTTACCTCATCGAAGGGCTTGATGTCGTTGATCATCTGGTGATCCAGCCGCTCCACCACAGATTTCATCACGCCCTTCAGGTCCTTGAAGTCGAGGAGCAACCCGGCCTTGTCAAGTTCGCCGCCCTGCAACGTGACCAGCACCTTGTAGTTATGGCCATGCGGATTCTCGCACTTGCCCTTGTAATTGCGCAGGAAGTGTCCTGCGGCGAATGTCTCTTCTACCGTGACTTCAAACATGAAACGCCTTCCGTCGCCGGCAGTGACCAGCGGCTTCAACTTCCCTGATGGTAATCCCTTATTTTAACGCGATTGGCCGGTTCCTACCGCTTCCCAAAGAACATCTCCACATCCCCCAGGTCAGTGGTCCGGCGATAAGAGGGCAAGCTCTCCACGAATAACGCGCCGTATCGTTGCGTGCGGATCCGGTTGTCCAGCAATACGACTACTCCGCGGTCCTTGAGCGAGCGGATCAACCTGCCGAAGCCCTGCTTCAACGTGATCACCGCCGACGGCACCTGATAATCAAAGAAGGCGTTCCCCCCGTCGGAATTGATCGCATGGATCCGCGCGGCGACTACCGGATCGTTCGGCACTGCGAAGGGCAGGCGGTCGATGATCACGCAGCTTAGCTGATCGCCCTGCACATCCACCCCCTGCCAGAACGACGACGTTCCAAACAACACCGCGTTCGGCGTCGCGCGAAATTCATCCAGCAGTGCATTCTTGGGCGCGCTGCCCTGCAGCAGCATGGGATATTCCAACTCACCCAACAATCGGTCATGGATCTCATTCATCAGCGCGTAGCTGGTAAACAGGCAAAAAGCCCGCCCGTCAGTACATTCCAGGATGCGCCGGATCTTTTCCGTGGCCAGCCGGGCAAATTGGTCTGAGCGCGGGTCTGGCAGGTCCGGCGGCACATAAAAGATGGCCTGCGAGGAATAGTCATAGTGCGAAGGCACGATCAGCTCCCGCGCATGATCCACTCCCACTCGCTTCCGCATGTAAGCAAAGCCGCCTGAGACCGCCAGCGTTGCCGACGTCAGCACCGCCGTCTCTACATTCTCGAATAGCGTCTGCCGCAGGATCTGCGAGACGTCGATCGGCGTCGCTTGAAGAAAGACGTTCTGCTGCGTATGGCGGCCACGCCCGCCGCGCCGCTCGATCCAGAACACCGTGTTGCGGTCGCGTGATTCCAGGATGAACGCCAACTGCGTTCGCAACTCTGTTGCTCGACGCACCAGGTTGAAGACCTCATCCGGCTTCTGCGGCATGACTTCCAGCTCGGTCGCCACGCGCGTGAGCGCATTCATGATGGAGAGATACTCGTCGCCATTCTCTTCCAGGAACTCCGCGCGCGACTCAAACGCAAACCGTGAATCCCCTGCAGGTAACAGTGAGAAGAAGAATTGGCTGCGCTCCCGCAGTTGCGCTGTAGCCGTGAGGATGCTCGCAGTGATGAGTTGCTTTTGCCGCAGCGTGTACTCAATGTCGCGCGCGAGATCATCAAACCGCAGATTGCTTACGGTTACCCCGAAATAGCTGCCGGCCACATCCTCAAGCTCATGCGCCTCGTCGAATACCACTGCGGAGAATTCTGGCAGTATTCCCCCGGCGCCCGTGCCGTCCGTCGCCTGCCGTATCGCCAGGTCGGCAAAGAAAAGATGGTGGTTCACGATGATGATGTCGCTCTCTTGCGCCTTGCGATGCATCTCCGTGATGAAACACCGGTCTAACTGCGCGCACTTCTGCCCCGTGCAAGCCTCGGTACGCGCATTGAGTTTGGGCCAGAGCTGGCTTGCCTCCGGTAGTTGTGACAACTCGGCCCGGTCGCCCGTCTCCGTCTGCTCTTCCCACTCCGCGATCTGGCGGTATTGCTCCACCTCCTGCAGGCCATTCAGGATGGGCTGGCTGGTGAGGTCATAAAGCTTCTGCCGGCAAAGATAATTGTTGCGGCCCTTCATATACGTGACCCGCAATTTGCCCAGCACCTGCTCTAGGAAAGGGATGTCTTTATAGAAAAGTTGTTCTTGCAGGTTCTTAGTGCCGGTGGAGATGATCACGCGCTTGCCCGCACGGATCACCGGCATCAGGTAGGCCAGAGTCTTCCCGGTACCGGTTCCCGCCTCGACGATCAGATGCCGCTTTTCGGTCAGCGCCCGCTCCACCTCCTCCGCCATCATCAGTTGTCCGCGCCGGAACTCGTATGCCGGATGCGCCTGCGCCAGCATTCCGCCCGGGGCGAAGAACTGGTGCAGCGACGGCATCGCTGGCTGGACCGCGGTCGAATCTAGGGGGGTGGAAGAGGACATCTTCAATAACCACTATAATGGGTATTGCTGGTCGATTTGCTACGAAAGCGAGCCCCTGGCCCCGCCTAGGGGTATTTTTTTGGAAACTACCGGAACTACTTTTATTTAGAAATGGCGAAGAAGAAAAAATCCGCGAACCTGCCTACCCTCGCCATTGTGGGCCGTCCCAACGTGGGTAAATCCACCCTGTTTAACCGCCTGGTCGGCTCGCGCCGCTCCATCGTCGGGGATGAGCCCGGCATCACTCGCGACCGCATCTACGGTGAGACCATTTGGAACGGACGCGAACTGCGCATCGTCGATACCGGCGGTATTCTGCCCGACGACAAAGAACTTATCCCCACCGAGATCTTCAGCCAGGCCAAAGTCGCACTCGAAGAAGCTGACGCCATCATCCTGGTCGTCGACGGCCGCAGTGCCGCTACTTCCACTGACATGGAACTCGCCCGCCGGTTGTTGCGCGGCGGCAAGCCGTTGTTCCTTGCCGTGAACAAAATGGATTCACCCAAACTCTACGCGGAGGCCGAAGAGTTCCGCCGCCTGGGCGTCAAGAACATGTTCCCGATCTCCGCGGAGCACAGCACCAACGTGGCGGAGTTGCTCGAAGCCGCCATGGTCGCCATGCCCAAGACTTCTGCTGAAACCGAAGCGGAACTCCAGGAACCTGAGATGGAAGTGGAGCCGGAGCCCGATGAGCCCACTTCAGAGACGGAATCCGAAGGTGACGGCAAGCGGCGTAAACATTACGATCGCATCCCGGAAGAGACTAAGGTCGCGATCATCGGCCGGCCGAATGTGGGCAAGTCCACTCTGCTGAATCGCCTCACCGGCAGCACGCGCGCAATTGTCTCGCCCATCGCTGGCACCACCCGCGATGCCGTTGACGAGCTCGTAATCCGCGATGGCCAGAAGTATCGCTTTATTGACACCGCCGGGATCCGCCGTAAAGGCAAGACCAAGCTGATGGCGGAAAAGCTCAGCGTCGTGATGGCCCGCCAACACTTGGAATCCGCTGACGTCGCCTTGCTGGTCATAGACGCGGTGGATGGCGTTACCGCGGCCGACGCCACTATCGGTGGCTATGCCCATGAGAGTGGTCGCTCCATCATCATCGTCATCAATAAGTGGGACCTGGTCAGCGCCAGCGCCGATCGCGATTCCGACCGTCCCACCGCCGACCGCGACATTTACGAACAGCAGATCCGCAGCGCGCTTAAGTTTCTCTCATATGCCCCCATCATGTTCATCTCGGCGTCCAGCGGGAAGAATGCGGACAAGATCTTTGCCAAAGTCCAGGAAGTGTCCAAGGAGCGGCGGAAACGCATCACCACCGGCCAGATGAATCGCTTCCTCAAGACGGTCGATTTCGAACGTGCCACCGTGCCTTCCCGCAAGAAGGTCAAGATCTTCTACATGACGCAGACCAACGTCGCGCCGCCCACCTTTGTTTTATTTACGGACAAGGACGTGGACCTGCACTTTTCGTTCCAGCGATTTTTGGAGAATCAGATCCGCGAGGCCTTCGGCTTTGAGGGCTCTCCCATTTGGATCAAGAACCGTCCCCGCACCAAAGTCGAGTTATCGGAGAAAAAGGACAAGCGCTAGCATCAGTAGTTCGGCATTCCGGTGAGCTTCCACCGGTTCTTTTCCAGGGTGAACTCAAAGGTAAGCCGTTTCTCCTGCGGCTTCCGTTTGCTGAGGACCACCAGCAACGTTCCCGTTTGTCCCTTGGCATGGATATCGGGGGTGCAGGTAGCAAATTCGCTGCTTGCGCTGGTGATGGTCTCCCGGTAGGACATAGCATCCTTCGCGGCCGCGGGCTCCTTGCGTAGACACGCCGTATCAAATACCCGGCAGTAGAATCCGTGCTTCGTCGTCAATTGATCCATGATGTCTTTCCTTGAGGTCGCTGGTCTCCCGTTACCCAAAGCGACTCCAGCATCGGCAATGTACGGGACCAAGTTCTTCGGTCCGCTCGTCTCAATGGCCGACAACACCGCCTTGCATGCCGCTTGCAGGTTGGGTGCCTTGCCTGCGACCTTGGCCGGCGCGGCTTGCCCGGTAGAAGTGCTTGTCAGCAAAATTATCAAGACTGAATGCACCGCGAAATAACGGAAGCGAATCAGCATTTCATTTACCTTTCATGTTTACATCGCCGGTAGCGGCGGAAGAGCGGGCATTGACGGCGGGGGAAGTGGCGATGGGGGCGCGGGATACATCAAGTTCCACAATGGTGAGTAGCGGGAGCTGAAGAAGATCAAGACATACGCCTGGAAGAACACCACCACCGGAGCCGCCATGATCGCCCCTACCACCATCAATAGAAAGATTCCCATCACCGCTACTGTCACCAGCAATGCGATGCCCGCTGGGTTCTTGATCAGCTCGGGGACGGCAGTAAATATCCCCACTCCGATAGCCACCGCGATAATGATCGGGACAATGAAAATGATGAGCTGCACAATTCCCAGCACAATGGCCGCCAGCAGGGTCAACCCCACCTTCAGAATGAGATAGATGGCGTATTCACCTTTGGCTGTCCGCACACCGCCCAGCACCCGGCGCCATGCTTCCATGGCGGGGAGGTTCTCTAGCGCCATCATCGGTACCGCAAAATCCTTGAACAGCACCATGACTACCGCTACGGTCAGGGCAAAAAGCATCACCAGCGGCAGAAAGACCAGGACCCCCAGCGCGATGATGCCCCAGTGCTGGCCTGCGTTCTTGAAGATGCCCATGCTCACGCCGAGCAACACCGGTATGCCGATAAGGACTCCGTATCCCGTAAGCGACACTGCCAACAGGAGCAGTTGGAAGCCGAAATAGCGCATGCCGTGCGCCTTCCATCGGCTCCAGCCCTCCCGCAGCCGGTAACGGTTTCGGGTGACGGCGTCGAACAACACGAACCGCAATACGCTCCCAATATAAAGATGGACCAGCACCAGCAAGAT
>DATLCI010000185.1:0-20944 GCA_035526435.1 Terriglobales bacterium | reverse complement strand
GGTTCCACCCGGCACGCAGAGCGGCCAAAAGTTGCGCATGCGTGAGAAGGGCGTCCCGTCGGCCGTAAAGCCCGGCGTCACCGGCGACGCCATCGTCGAAGTCAAGATCGTGGTGCCGCAGGTGCGCGACGAGCGCTCGAAGGAGATCTTGCGGGAGTTCGCGCAGTTGAATCCGGAAGACCCGAGAGCGGATATGTGGAGCAAGATCTAAATGCGAGGTCTGTGGCTCCGGATCGGCGGCATAGCCGCGGTGATTACGCTCTTCATTGGAGTCATGTGGTTTCGGAACGATTTATGCGGTAACGATTTTATTTATGAGAAAGTTTCCCCGGGCAAAGTTAACAAGATAGTGGTGTTTCATCGATCCTGTGGCGCGACGACTGGGGTTTCAACGCAAGCATCACTCATGAGAATGAATGACAAGCTTGCAAACAATTCTGGGAACCTCTTCAGGGCGAGCGATAAGCAGACGACGAGCGGTAAAGTTGAACTGGAATGGCTGGATGACAGAAACCTAGTGGTGAAGCATTCCAAATCGATCGAGCTTTATCACGATTCCAATGATGTAAATGGAGTCCACGTAGTGTTTGAGACTTACTGAACTGATATGGCTAAGCGGAAGACCAAAGGCGCGTACATGATATCGGTGGTGGCGGAGATGTATGAAATCCATCCGCAGACGCTGCGTCTTTACGAGCGGGAGGGATTGCTTAAGCCATCGCGGACGGAAGGGAACACGCGGCTTTACACCGAAGAAGACCTCAAACGGCTGGAATTCATCCTGAACTTGGCCCGCGACCTGGGCGTCAACATCTCAGGAATCGCCATCATTCTGCAGATGCGTGAGCGCATGGAGAACATGCAATTGCAGATGCAGGAGTTCGTCAGTTACATCCAGCAGGAAGTCATGAACCGCGCTCACTCCGAGCAGCGGGCCGCGCTGGTACCTTTCCGCCGCACCATAGTCACCCAAACCGACAAGGAAAAAAAGAAAGCGCACTAGATCGAGAGTCTTGGTTATGCTCGGACGAAAATGGTCTCAGTGGGGGATGCCGTGAGCACCTATGAGCGGAACGAATTTGCAACCGTAAAGTCGTTCGGAGTAAGGCACGCCATTGACCTTCCGTACGACAGATAAGAACTGCTCATTTTCGGCGCCGACCGGAAGCACCAGCCGGCCGCCCTCGCGCAGTTGAGCGACCAGGGGCTCCGGAATCGAGGGAGCCGCGGCCGCGACAAGGATGACGTCAAAGGGCGCAGCGGATGGAAGTCCAAGCGAGCCGTCACCGGTGGAAACGACCACGTTCGCATAATTAAGATGCGCGAGAATGCGCTGGGCAGATTCAGCGAGCGAGGCAAATCGCTCGATGCTGAAAACCTCTGCGGCCAGCTCCGCCAGCAACGCCGTCTGGTACCCGGAGCCGGTGCCGACTTCCAGGATCACGTCCGTCGGCCGGATGGCGCAATGCTCCAGCATAGACGCTACCATGTAGGGCTGCGAGATGGTCTGGTTCTCGCCAATGATGATGGGATGGTCTTCGTAGGCTTCCGCAGCCCGGTACGGGGCGACGAAGTCATGCCGGGGTACGCGCTCGAAAGCAGCTAAGACTCGCTGATCACGAACCCCGCGCGCGACGATCTGTTTTTGCACCATTCGCCGTCGGAGATCGGCATACGGGTCGGGATTCAGTACCGCATTCATGGCATTACTTCTTGCGCTGGCGCACGCGCACATCAAAACCCAGCACCCCGTTCTGGTCGCGAACGGCCACGATGGAAACATCGCGCGTCACGTTGAATTCCACCTGGATCACCTGCTGCGCCGATTGCGACAGGTTGGTGATGTAAGTGAGAGTCACGTTGTTGTTCACCTGTTGCTCGATAGTGACCCGCGCGTTGGCGTTCTCCGGACCGCCCACCTGGGGATCGATCTTGATGCGGCTCACGCCAAACAATTTTTCTACCCGGCTGCTGACGGCGGCGTTCAGGGCTTGGCCCAGGATGGCATTGGAAGCCGTCTCAGTAAAACTCTGATTGGATTGTTGCTGCGTGATGACGGCCTCTTCGCGCGTGCGTCCAAGTGCGAGCAGCGCGATGATATCGGCGCTGGGCAGGGGCGGCTCGGAGCGATATGTAGTGCTGAGCTTATCCGTGGAGCCGTGGAAGCCCAAGGTGATGTCATATTCGCGGACCCGCGCGGAGGCTTCCATGTTCAGCACGGGCTCAATACGCACCGGATTCGTAAAGGTCACGTCGCCGCGTTCCAGTTTATATTTGGTGCCGCTGAAGAAGATCTCGCCTTCCACCACATTGACCCGACCCAAAACCGCCGGACGCGATGCGGTGCCGCGGAGTCTCAGGTCAGCGTCACCGGAGATCTTGGCGAGTGATGTCTCCACCCGCAGCTCGGGCGTGGAGATCACATGGACATCGAGCCGCAGGTTGTCCATGAAGGGATTCGCCCTCGGCGCGGTCGGCGGCTGCTTGCTGCGGGCCAGATACAAGGCGAAGTCGAAACGGGGATTCACGCCGAAGCGGGTCACGAGGATGTCGCCGCTGAGCACCGAACTGGCGGCACTGCCGATGTAGCGCAGGTCGGCGTTGACCGAGGTGCTGATGCCCGGCGGATAGCGCAGGCGTATCTCCTGTCCGGTGGCACTCAGATTGAAGAAGAGACCATTGCGATAAGCGATGAAGCCGGCGATCTCAAGTTGGCCTCCGCCAGTCTTGGCGGTCAGCATCTGCACCTGCAAGCGGTCCTGATTGAAGACCAGAGTGCCATTGATGCCGCTTAAACCATTGGGCAGATCCAGGAATGAGACGCCAGCCTCTTTGATCTCGACCTGACCTGACATGGCGGGCTTGGCCATGGTCCCGGCCACGGTCATGTTCAACGTCGTCAGCCCGTACGACATTAATCCCGGACTGAAGCCCTGGAACAATTTCAGGTTCGCGACTCCGTTGGCGCGAAGGTTTAAAGCGCGGTTGCCCGTAAGTTGCGCGGTGCCTTCGGCGGTCAGATCCGTGCCGTCGCCGGTGATATGGAATTGGCGGACATGGACGACCTGGTCCTCCATCAGGAAAGAAAGCGGGCCGGCATTGGTGAGCTTGATCTTCTCCACTTCCGCAAATAACTGGTCAACTTTCGCTTCCACGCGAAGCAGCTTCGGAGTCTTGAGCGGCCCGGCAACATCCACGGTGCCACTCATCGAGGTCTTAGCATCCACGGTGCTGCTACTCATGTAAGCCCGAAGGAAGGGATCCACGGTAAAGTTGTTGAAGCGTGCTGCGATCTTTGCGGGGAAGTCGCCGCGCAGATCGACGGTACCATCCGCAGTCAAGTCGGCATTCTGAAAGTTGGAGCGGGCCTTGATGTCGAGCTGGCGCCCGTGAGTCACCGCGTCGGCGTTGAAGTCTCCGGCCACTTGCCCATTGACGGACATCTCGCGAATCGCGAGCTTTGCATTGACCACCGGCGCTTCGATCGTCCCGGAGCCGCTCGCCTCCAGCGATGCGATTCCGCCCATGGTAGCGCGCATGGTCTTCAACCGCTGGACGTGCGACAAGTCAACGTTCACGGCCTTGGCATCAAAGCGGAAGAACTTCGTCGTCAAGTTGTAAGCGACGTTGCCGTTCATCCGCGCACCATTTTGTGCGAGATTCACATTGCGCAATTCGACATCCTGACCGCGAAAGCGGATGTCGCTGGTCAGCGACTTGTACGGCTCGCCATAGATCTCACCCGCAGCAAGCTGCACATGGCCTTGTCCGGCGAGAGTTTTCATGGTCCCTGAAACCTCTACCGCGCCATTCACAGTCCCAGTCACCGGATAATTTGTTCCCGCCAGACTCTGGACATCCGGCAAAGTGGCATTGCGAAGATCCACTTTCGCGTTGAAGACGCTATTGTCTTTGTCGAAGGCGCCTTTGCGGAGCGAGGAGCGTCCGGAAAAATTGATCTGAGCGGTGCCACGTCGTAGCGTACCGTTCTGCACGACGATCTGCTGCGGCGAATAATCCAGGTCCACGCCCAGCGCATCCCAATGGATCTTTTTGGTGTTAGCCGGTGCGGGATTCGCCGGAGCGGCGGCCGTAGTCACGGGGGCGATAGAAGATGATGGCACTGTGACCGTGGATTCGAAACCTGCGATCTCCAGCCGTCCGCGGACATTCGGTTGCTCAAATCGCCCGGAGACAGTGCCGTCAAAAGTCGCGCGGCCTTCCAGGACAATAGGAAACTTCGCCGACGGCGTCGAGAGCAATGGGTCAAACTCGCCGAGGTCGGTGGTCTCGGCTTTGAGCGTAAGGCGTCCGGTATCGGTGCCCAGGGTGCCTGATCCCTGCAAGCGGGTAGAGCGCGTCGCCAAATTCAGTTCCGCAAGGTGCAGAACTTTTTGCGCGCCAATATATTCGCCGCGCAGGCGGGCATTTACGGGCATTGCATCGGCGGCCGGATTCGTCGGCGGAGCAACATCCAGCGCGATCACGGCGTTCGCATTGGCCGGAGTCCCGACCCACCGCGCGTTCAACGTGCCATTCGCAATGCCGGTGGCTTTCAACTTGTCCAGTGGCATTTGCTTGCTGGAGGCAGCGGCCGCCAGGCTGCGCATTTGCATGCCGGATAGAGTAAGAGCAGCTTCTCCGCGCTGGATCTCTTTTTCCGCACCCGGTTTAGTATTCGCCCAGTTCGCGACGTGGACCTTGCCGCGGATCAATCCGCCCATGGCTTGCACCGCGATGCCGGTAAGGTCAACCGTGGTGGGATTGAGGGCGTAGTGGCTGGTCCCCGAGACATTGGTGATAGCGAGGTCTTCATCCCGCCAAGTGAGGCCCTTGAGATGAAGCTGGCCCTGGGTTGCGTACTTGCCCGCCGAAACTTTCGCGGTACCCTTCATATCTACCGTGCCGGCGCGTAGCGCGGTGACGCGGGCAGTGGAGCCGAGTTCGGTCGCGCTCAGCGTTGCGGTATAGGCAAGATCGATCTCCGGATCGTCAAGATTGCGGATACGTCCACTGGCTTCCATCTGCGAACCGGGCGAAGCCCATCTGAAGGACTTGATCTCTGCTTCATTACGGACAAGTCCGATCTGGAGCTCCGCGTTCGAGGTAAGCGGGCGATAGTTGCCGTAGGTGAAGAGGGAGCCGCCGACCGAGAGACGCCCGTCGTATCGCCGCGCGGCGAGGTCGTACGTCATCTCCGCGGAAACTTTTTCCGCCTTCAGGTCGAGCGGGATCTTGTAATCGTTCCAGAGCAGCTCACCTTGGGCCATCTCCAGGCGGTCGATCGCCAACTGGAAAAGCACATCCAGCGGCGAGCCTTTACCTTCACGCTTGATCTTAGGGACGGGCTGGTTGGTAGTGCCATCCGGATTGACGATGATGTGCAGCATCGGACGGGCGGCGCCCACGAAACGCAGGCCGATCTCGCGTTGAAAGACGGAAAGGATCTTTACCCGCACCTTCAAGTAGTCAATGTGGGCATAGGGAGCGACGTCGGGCGGTTCCAAGCCATGAATGGTGAGGTCTTCGGCGACGAATTCCAGTTGTGAAAGGTTCCAGGTAAAACGCTTGAGCTCCACGCGTCCGCCGGTCACGCGCTCAAGCTCGTCCACGACGCGGCTGCGGACAACTTGTAGGAAGCGGTCGCTGCGCAGATACCAAGCGGCGCCCAGGACGACGATAAGAAAGATAGCCGCTAGAATGACCGCGCGTTTACGCGAGCGCGGCGGCGGAGTCTCTTCCCGGGGCGGATTGGCGTCTTCTAGCAGCATCTTTCCTTAATCGGAGGCGGACGATGACAAGGGCTTAGCTTCCGGGATGAGGCGCTTGATGCGTCCTTGCGAACGCAGACTGGTGAGCCACATCCGCAGCATCTCGTTAAGTTTTTGTTCCTGCAGAATGGTGCGGATCTTGGGCTCAACCTCTTTCAACGACGGCAGTGCATTTTCCTGGGAGCCGGTCTTCATCAGTTCCGGCACCAGCGATTGCTTGTAATAGTTCTCAACCGATTCCGTCTCTACGTGGACGCTGGGCCGGAAGCGCAGGTCCACAAAGCGCATCACCTCAAACTGCGCCGTGACCCGGCCGGCAAATTCTTCTTCCGTGAGTGAGTAACGGGTCAAGAGGTCCTGCCATTGTTTGTCGTTCAAGGCAGGGGCGATCTGCGTCCGGACCGCGGCCACCTGCGCAGCCGTCTGTTCCGCGGAGACCGGATCGAAACGCACATACTCGATCTGCTCGCGCATCAATTGCTGGTCCACCAGGCGGTCCAGCGAAATCGTGGAGAATTGCACCGACTCGGGCGCTCTCCCATTCACCAGGGCCTCGAAGCGCTCCTGCACGTCCCAGTCGCTCTGGGTAATGACTTTCTTATTCACGACGGCGACCACGCGGTCGATAGTGGCTTGAGCCATAGCCAGTTGGGTGAGGAGCGCGAATGTGAGATAGACGAAGATGTTTCTCATTAGAATGTTTGTCCTATGCTGAAAAAGAAGTTGAAGCGCTTCAGGGTTTCCGTGCGGGCGGACGTGGCCGGAGTGCGGACCGAGAACGTAGGCGGGTTTAAGTTGTAGCCAAAGTCCACGCGCACCGGACCGATAGGCGTCTTATAGCGCAGGCCCGCGCCTACTGCGTGCGACAGGTAGTTGAAGTCGCAAAGACCGGGCGAAGTCAAGTTCTTGCAATCGTTCTTGTGCTTTTGGGTGACGCGGGCAACGCTTTGGAACATGTCATCCACGGCGGAGAAGACATTGCCGGCATCGTGGAAGAAAACCGCGCTAACATTCTCACCCAGGAAGGGCAGCGCGATAGGGGGAGTGCGGACTTCGATATTGTTGACGAACAGCGCTTCTCCGCCGAGCGGGAAGCCAGTATCCAAGTCACGCGGCCCGGCTTGATTGATGGCAAAGCCGCGATGCGAGTTAGAGCCCCCGCCGAAGAACCGCTCCGGAAGCGGTACAAAAGCTTTGGTGACGTTGCCGAAGGGCGCTTCGAACCCGATCCTTGTGGCGCGGGCAAAGACCCAGCGTTTCTTGAATTGATGATAAGTGGAGTTCTGCAGCAGGAGCCGGGTGAAGTTGCTTTCGGAGCCAAAGATGCCGGAAGCGACTCCGAGGTCGGCGGTGGTGTAGGCGCCGCGGGTGGACTGAATAGGGTCATCGCGGGTATCACGAATATAGGTGATGCTGGGCAGCCCCACGCGCACGGTGCGCGACAGCAACGGAATGTCCTGCTCACTCACTTGCAAGGTGGAAGGATCTACCTGGACGCGACGGTAAGACAGCCGGTAAAGCAATGTGGTTCGCTTGTCCAGCTTATGCTGCACTTGCGCGGAACCTTCCAGACGTTCCGCGGTGAAAGTGCGAACGTCCTGTGTCTTGTCAAAGAAGGCAGTGAACGTCAGGATCATGTTCTCGCGGTTGAACCAGCGGGGCGCTTCATAGCTCATCAGCGCGCGCTGCTGCAGGCGGCCGAAGCGTGACTTGAAAAGAATGGTGTGATCGCGGCCGAGGAAGTTGATGCGCGTTACGTCAAACGAGACGCGGGGACTTACGCCTGTGCGCCCTTGCGGACGGCAGATACTGGTGCTGGTGGGATCGGTGGAGCAGCCGCCTTGGACGTCACCAGTCTGTACTTCCACGCCGAATCCGTAATTGAAGGTGTAGCGCTTGGCCTCTTCCACCTGCAGGATCACATTCTTTTCCTTGATGTCGCCCTGCGGGTTTTGTATGGCGAGGTTCACTTCATTAAAGATGCCCAGATCGTAAAGTTTGCGTTGCGTGTTCAGCATCTTCTCCTGGCTCAGCGGCTCATTGTTATGGATCTCCAGCTCACGGCGGACGACGTAGGGCCGAGTGTGCTCGAGCCCCGATATCAATACCCGGTCAACGAAGCGTTGCTCGCCTTCGGTCATCTTGAAGCGGACCTTCATGCGCGTGGGGTCGTTGGGTAGAGGCTCGGCGAAGGCTTCGAACTTCAGGTCAGGGAAGCCGCGATTGAAGTAATAGTTGACTACGGAATCGCGGTCCTCAGAGAGTTTGAAGTCGGAGAAGGGCTGACCCTCGGCGGTGTTGATAAGCTGCCGGAGTTCATCCTCGCCGACGGTGTGATTGCCTTCGAACTGCAGGGATTCGACCCGGGTCTGCTTGCCTTCGTCGATGTTCACCAGGACGCTCATGCGTCCCTGTTCCCCCTGGTAGTCGTCCTCTACCTTGCTGGTGATCTTTACCTGCTGGAAGCCGTTGGATCGGTACAGCGATTCCAGCGCTTCGATATCGCGGGCCAACATCGTCTGGCTGAAGCGGCCGTGATAAAGCAAAACGCTCGCGGGCGTCACCTGCATGCGCTCGCGCAGAGTGTCCTGGTCGAAGTACTTGTTGCCCACGATCTCCAGGTTGGTCAGCTTGTGACGCTCGCCGGTATCAACATCAAAAATGACGGTGGTGTGATCATCTTTCTTGTTGTTGGAAAACTCCACGTCAACGTCAAAGAAGCCCTTGGTCTGAAAGTAATCGCGAATGTTCCGGCGGCCTTCGTTCAACAGGTCATCGTCTACGGCGTTCTCTTCATAGATAGGGACATACTTCTTCAAGAGCCCTTTGCGGATGTGCGCACCCTCAACCTGAACGTCCACAATAGGCCCACGATGGATAGAAAAGGTGTAATCCAGCTTATCTGTATCCGGGTGATAGGTCCGTTCGGTGATGGAGACCTGCGCTTCCAGGCGGTCTTTCTTCTGGTAGCGCTTGCGCAGCCGGCTAAGGGCGCGGGTAACACGAGCGGTTGTCACCTTATCGCCGGTATGGACTTTGGCGATATTGCGGATCTCTTCTTCGGAATATCCGGTGTCACCGGTGACTTTGACGGAGCCCACACGCGCGTGGGGGCCACGCTCCACTTTGAACAAAAGCTGGACTTGCTGAGTGCGGGGATTGAATTCAAATTCCGGAATTATGGTGGATTCGTAATAGCCGTTGTCTTCCATCACCCGCTTCATGCGCGTCACGCCTTGTTCTACGCCTTCGTCCGTGAACAACTCACCCAATTCGAGCTTGGTAGCATTTCCCAGTTGGCTCGCGCTGGGGGGCCGCGGATCGCCTTCTACCCGAAGCGCGCCAATGAAGTAGTTGGGTTCGATGACAAACGAGATCACCACTTGGCCATCGGCTTCGCGCTGGGCCTGCGCGGTGATCGAGCCGAAGCGTCCGGTGGAGAACAGGGTTTGAATGCTGTTGCGAAGTTTTTCCCGGGTAAGGATGTCGCCGGTGCGCAGGGGGAGCAGGTCGCCGAGCCGATCCACATCGTCACTTTGATCTATTAGATTCCCGAATTGGATCCGCGCGACCTTGGCGCCGAGATATGAGGTGATCCCATCGCTGGTCGGGGCCACGGTCTGGACCTGGGCCGCGGCCAACGACGTCAGCAACAGAGCAGCACAAAGCGCAGTCCTAAATAAAGTCAGGACGCGGGCCGCTGGGGATGGCGACACTCAGATTCCTCTCAGTCCACGATTTTGAATGGGTCGTGCAAGACAGCGGGAAAAACCTCTTGTTTCGATGGTTTTCACCCGCACTGTCGTTGTACTGCACGGCCAAAATAGCCGCTCGCTTAAGCTCTGATTCCAGACAACTTATAATAAACGGGAACGCCCATGAATAACGGCAAAAGAGCCTCCGGTGACAATACCCCTATCTCGGAGCAGGAGCGGTACTCCCGGCAGGTGCTTTTTCCCGGCATCGGTCCGGAAGGCCAGGCTCGGCTGACGTCCGGAAAAGTGGCCATCGTTGGCTGTGGCGCCACGGGGTCGGGAATCGCCGGGTTGCTTGCTCGCGCCGGAGTCGGCACGCTCCGCATCATTGACCGGGATTACGTGGAGCCCAGCAATCTGCAGCGCCAATCTTTGTTTGACGAGGCTGACGCCGCCGAATCTCTGCCCAAAGCCATTGCGGCAGCGCGCCAGATAAGCCGATTTAATTCGCATATTGTGGTTGAACCCGTGGTCGCGGACCTGGTTCCGGTTAATGTCGCCGAACTTCTTTCGAACGTCGACCTCATCCTCGATGGAACTGACAATTTCGAGACACGGTATCTGGTCAATGATCATGCGGTGAAGATCGGGGTGCCGTGGATCTACACCGCGGCGGTAGGGGCTTACGGCCTGACTATGAACATCATGCCAGGCGAGACAGCTTGCTTGAGCTGCATCTTTCCCGAAGCTCCCGGCGGCACGGTAGAAACTTGCGATACCGCGGGGATATTGAACTCGGCCGTGAATCTGTTTGCTTCCATCGCGGCTACCGAAGCCTTGAAAGTCCTGGTAGGTGCCAACGACAAGATCCGACGCACCTTGCTCTCGTACGACCTCTGGAACAATGAGCGGTCTGAGATGTCCGTGACCAGACCGCGGGCCGACTGTAATACCTGCCAAGGCCGCGATTTCAGGTACCTCGCCGGCGAGGGCCGGCCGCAAATCACCTTGTGCGGACGCAATTCAGTCCAGATCCATGAGCGGCAGCGCCCTATCGTTTTTGCGGAAATGGCAGACAGGCTCAAGCCTCACGGTAAGGTCATGCATAATGATTTTGTGCTGAAATTCTGGCGCGACCCCTATGAGCTGACCCTGTTTCCCGATGGACGCGCCATCATCAAAGGCACCACCGATACAGCCATCGCTCGCAGCCTTTACGCACGGTTTGTAGGCTCCTAAGGTCCCCACATTCCTGATTTGGCCTGGCATCCCCTGTTAACTGCTCAGTAATCAAAGTTTCGTAGTACTTGATCTAGGGGTGTCCCATGGGCCGCGTTGTTGCCATTCTTCTGTTATCACTTCCGTTAACTGCCTTTGGGCAGACCACTACGCCGCAAAATACCACGACGATTCCCGCGCATGTGAACCTGGAGCCAGCGCCCGCGGTGCTTTACGGCACGGGCAGTGTCATCAATGCGGTCAGTCAGCCGCCGGGACCCGGAGCTCCGACCGGAGCCGGTGATTATCTGGTGGCAACGCCACTGATCCCTTCGGGTCCCCCAGCTAATATCGTTGTTCCTAACCCTACGCCCACCACGCCCTCAGCAGCAGCCGCTGCTGCGAACACCGGCGGGATCTCTTATGCTTCCGAAATCGCTCCCGCGGCGGGTTCCTCCGCAAGCGTGGCCGATGCCGCCGCGCAGTATCGTTCCAACAAAGGCGGCATGAAGTCCCGGGTGATCGACAACAACAGCCTTAATACGCTGGACAAGAATCCTACCGGCCTGACCACCGCCAACGAGCTGACGATGCCCCAAGGGGATGTGTCGCCCGAAGAGGCGGCCGAGCTGAGGAATGCGAAGCCCACTTATGCCGCCGCCGGCGACACGCTAGACCCGCGGGACTTGGCCGCCGTAGAAGCCGCGGTGCGTCGCAGCCAGAATGCGCAAGCTGCGGGACAAGAACCCGCCACCGCGCCGGATAGCTCTGCCACCACGGCGGCCAAACCGGAAGCCAGTGCGCGCTATGAGCAGATGTCAAGCGAAGCCGAGTCCCAGGTCGGAGCCCAGGAATCGTGGCGAGCGGAACAACGCCCGGCGCGCGCAGAAAATTCCAGGGAGGAAAGCCGCGAGCAGTTGCCGGAATCGAGCACCGGTCTTCCGTTGTTAGCGTTTTTGGGATTTGTAGCTTTGACGGGCGGCGCCGTCAGTGTCCTGAGATCGCGGGCGTGATCAGAGGCCGAACAACTCGCGCAGACGCTTCGTCTGCGCTCGGCTTACCGGGACTTCCGTCTGCTTTTTGTCGTCCATGCGAAGCTGATAGCTGCTCTTGAACCACGGTACCACTTCCTTGATGCGGTTAATGTTCACCACAAATCCGCGGTGCGCCCGCCAGAATTGATTCGGATCGAGTCCTTCCAGCAACTCTTCCAACGTGCGGCAGTTAGACTGGCCTTCCATGTGCACAGTCGAGACGCTGATGACGCCGTCTTCGATGGAGGCGTAACAGATGTCCTTCTGGTCTACCAGCATCAGGCGGCCCGCGGAGCGGATCATCACTTTGCTGGGCTTTTGTCCGGGCTTCTGCGCCTCCAGCAATCTCACCAGGGTCTCGATACGTTCGCCGGGGGTGCCTTGCCCTGACTTGCGCAAACGGACTTTCTCCACTGCCTGCAGCACGCGCTTCTTGTCGAATGGTTTCAGTAGGTAGTCCACGGCATTCACTTCAAACGCTTTCACCGCGTACTGATCAAAGGCGGTGGCAAATATGAACTGCGGCATCACCACTTTACGGTCTAGAAGTTTCTTGATCACGCCAAATCCGTCGAGGCCGGGCATCTGGACGTCAAGAAACACGAGATCAGGCGAATGCTCCTTGATGAGGTTTATGGCTTCCAGCCCGTTCTTGCCTTGGGCGACCACTTCCAGGTCTTCAATGTTGCGCAACAGGAAAGTGAGCTCATCGCGGGCGAGCTGTTCGTCATCGACGATGAGAGCGGTCATGGGCATAGCTCAGATTATAGAAGCGAAAAGGGATGGGGGATAGCGAGCGGAAGGCTAACCGCGGAGGTTGGCATAGCGTTCCGTGATGACGGATTCCTGCGAGTGTCCGCAATGCGCGCAGTAGGTGTCTGCCGCGCGAACCGCATGCCGGCACTCCGGACACATCGGATTCAACTGGAAATGGCACTTGGGGCAGAAGTTAAAAGAGCTTTCCACCTGCTCGCTGCACTTCGGGCAGTTTAGAACGATGGGTTGGCGCAGCAGGAAATAGACGATGAAGCCGATGCCCGACGCCAGGAGGAGCACCATGATCAGCGTCCACAGGGCAGAGTTCATGCCGCGGCGTTTGGCGTCGCGGTTCACGTACCCGATCATCAGCATGTAGAACGAGAAGAAGAAGCCGACCATCACGCCCCAGAAGATGACCAGGGGAAGCGGCTTGGGATTGGGATCGCGCGGAACCAGGACCAGGTGGACCAGCGCCTGCCAGCAGACGAAAGCGGCGATGGCCAGGATCACTGACCACCACGGGATCAGGCGGCTTTCTTCGCTCGAGCTCGGTTGTGGGTTGATTTCCATGGGTCCCATTTGATTTTCTAGGCCGCGGCAGCTTTCTGACTGCGGGCCAGAGCGATAGTACCCACGGCGGCGGCCGGCATCAAGCTCATGATCACGAAGCCAGAGACCCACATCATGTCCGGAAGATTATTGTTCTTGCCGAGCCAGGCAAATCCCTGCCACAAGAAAGGCATGGAGGCGCCCGCCCACAGGAAAGCCAGCAGCGCCGCGAACCACAGCGGCCGCATGAATTCTTCCTGCTTTTTCATTGCACGGGCGCGCGCGCGAACGCGTAATTGCGTGGAGCGGACCAGCGTAGAACTGGCGGCGATGGAAGCGCTTACCGCTTGTACTTCAGAAAGGCTGACCTGGATCGCCTGCATCTGCAAGGAGCACTCCGCGCATTCGGCCAGATGCGATTCCAGCAAGCTTTCCTGCTCTGCCGTCCGGCGCCACCGTTCGGCGCGCGATTGCAGCATGATCTCCTGAACTTCAACATGGACATTGCGCAGGGTCATATTCCCACCCCCGCCGCCTGCTGCTCCAGGACGGGACGCAGAGATTCAAGTCCGCGATACAAACGAGACTTGACCGTAGATAAAGGAGCGCCCGTCACTTCGGCGATCTCGTCCAGACTCATGTCTTCCTGGAAGCGCAGCATCACCACTTCGCGTTGTGCGACCTCGAGATGGGTAAGGGCAGACCCGATGCGGGCGCCGGTTTCGCGACGATCAAGCGCGTCGTAAGGGGAAAGCGAATTGCTGGCAAACTCCATAGGAGCGCGGGAGCCGCCATCATCATTCTGCGGTTCGGTGAGCGCTTCCAGGCTGAGCATCGACTTCTTGCGGCTGGCATCGATGACCAGGTGGCGGGCGATAGCAAAGAGCCAGGTATCGAAACGGGAACGGCCGTTGTACTGGTTCCCGCGTTCCAGCACGCGCATCCAGGTTTCCTGGAAGAGGTCTTCGGCAAATTCGCGGTTGGCCGTCAGATAGACGAGGTACCGCAACAGCCGGTGCTGATACTGCTCGATCAGCCCATCCAACACTTCGGGATCTCGGCGGCGCAACCCTCGCGCTATGGCCGCGGACTCGTGTTCCATCTGCTTCACTGCCGTTACGGACAGGCTGGACGAGTTCGAGTGGAAGAAGCGGGACATGACGTAATGATATACGCCACTCCCCGGCTAAAAGTCTCAGAAATCGACAGCGGGTCCTGGTTAGATAGACGAGCGAACGGAGCGGAGATTAGCGGCTGTGGAAATTGTTTTTAAGAGGGTGAGGATGATTTATGTCCAACAAAACAAGCTAGTTAACTTATTGATTCCGCCGGTGTAGATGGCGCTGGTTTTAGGGTTCCCATTCTAGAGTCATGGAGCCGGCCAACCACAACCCGCTAGAAAGAACGCCTAAACGCGGGTCGAACCGCTGGGTGGTGGTCGGGTTAGTGGTTGTCCTGCTGGCCGGTTTTTCCGTAAAAACGCCAGTTGCCAAGGCGGCGTGGCAGCAGATCGCGCTTTTTCTGAGCCTGGAAGGGAAGCCCGAAGCTGTTTCCCCCAACGTGCTTTCTGAGTATGAGTTGGAAGTATTGGACCAGATGTCACCGCAGAGCCAGGCGGAACTGCTGTTAGCACGCTCCATCAACTTTGACGAAGCCAATGCGAAGGCGGCAACGAGAGGGTTTTGTCTGGGATTGATCTTTCTATTTGTTCTTAGCAGGCTGCCTCACGGGCGCCACGATGCCCGCTCAACTCATCATCAGGCTGCGATCCAACTCGACGGGCTTCACGGCCGAAGTACTTTCACCACGAGGCGGTGCCTCGCCCGCGGCCGCTTCCTTCACTAGCTGTAACTTCGGATCCAGGAATCCTGGGTCGGCCGCGGCCCATGAGGCTTTCGCCTTTGCCAGCCATGCGCGGGCGGCTGCCTGGTTCCCTTTGTGCTCTTCCACCAGCCCCATGGCGTATTGGCTGCCGCTGTAATGCTGGTCATGGTCGATCATTTGTTGCGCGGTGTATTCGGCGAGGTCCCAATCGTTGTTCTGGCGCGCGATCCTGGCGATCAATTCCAGGCGGAAGATGGCTTGCATCCAGGCATCGGGCCCAGGGATCGCGCGGATGCGTACCTGCACGTCTTTGAATAGCGGGTTCGCCTCCGCGGACTTGCCGCTGCGCAACAAGATCTCAGCGCGAAGGGCGTCGAGGTAAGGTGCAACAAAACTGCTGTCGCCAGCTTGCTTCGCCTGCTCCTGCGCCGAGGCCAATTCGGCTTGCGCGCTGGGAACATCTTTTCCGTTGATGCCGAGCAATGCATTGCCGGCAAGGGCGTGGGCCGCCGCGCGCGCCAAAGCGTATTTGCTTTGCTGCAGCTTGCGCGAGGCCGCGAGGGCGTCCGCGTATCGTCCACGATTCAACAAAAATTCAGGGTAATCCTTGTGGAAAAAATTCCGCGTATTCGCTGATCCCGGGCGTAGCCGTGGCTTTCAGCAATATCTCTTCCGTCAGCTTTACTTTTCCCTGGTACTGATAAGCCGTGGCCATAAGCGAGAGGTTATGCGCGTGGTGCCAGTCGTATTGCGCGTCGATATTCTCGTCGTGGTAATAAGCATTCTCTAGAGCGTCGGCGCGCACGAACCGCTCGATCGCCTCCTGCGTCCGCCCCGCGCGACGCAGGTCATGGCCATACATATGGTGCGCGTGGGGGATGGCCGGAGCAGCGTCGGCGTAAATGAGACCATGCTTGAGGGCATCGTCGATCTGGCCGATGAATTCGTAGCTATGGATAAGGTAGTGGTTCGCGCCCCAATGGCTCGGCGATACCGCGAGTGCCCCATAGTAATACGCGATGGAGCCCACTCCGCCGCGCTGGCCGCGTCCATAGGCAGTGGCCTCCTCCGCATTGCCGCGCAGCGTCCATAGTTCGGCGTCTTTGGGAAAGTCTGTCAGCGCCTTGTCCAGGAACGATTTATATTCCTGGTGCTTGGCCTTGTTGCCGCGGTCGGCGAGAGCTTCCAGATGCTTCGCCATCACTTCGATCCGACGCTGCTCACGCGGGGAAACATCTTTCGCCAACCCCTGTGCGAGCTTCAGTCGCTCATTGGCTTGGTCCAAGTTATCCAGATTCAGGTACGTGCGCGCGAGTCCGACATGCGCCATAGCCAGCTTGGAGTCAAGCCGTAACGCCTGATGGAAGGAGCGGGCGGCCTCGATCCAAACGTAAGAGTGAAGATAAGCGACACCCTGATTGTAAAAAGCCTGGGCCTCCTGCGACCCTGTGGTAACGGGATCGCTCAGCGCGCCAACGCCCGGCTTGAGGGAAGTGGGCCGCTGCAGAATCTCCAGCGGCACCCAGCCTACTACCATGTTGACGCAATGGTTTTCGTGCTGGGCAAAAAGAGGCTGGGCGAAAAGTAACGAGCAGATTGCGAGCAGCAGGGCGACGCTTAAAAGCCGTTTCATCCTGCCATGATACGAGCGAAGCCCTGCGAAACGCCAGCGCCAGTCTAAGTCACGTTTTCAATCGCGAGCGCCATGCCCATGCCGCCGCTTACGCATAGAGTCGCCAGGCCGCGCTTGCCGTTGCGCTTGAGCAACTCGTGCAAGAGCGTGACGGTGATGCGGGTCCCGGTGCAGCCAATGGGGTGTCCGAGGGCGATGGAGCCGCCATTCACGTTCAGTTTCTCCGGATCCATGTGGAGTTCGCGGTCGCAGGCGATGACTTGCGCGGCAAAAGCTTCATTCAGCTCTATGAGCGAAAAATCTTTCACGCCCAGCCGATACTTGTCTTCCATCTTGTGGATCGCCGGCACCGGACCGATGCCCATGACCTTGGGATCTACACCGGCTGACGTCACCGCCATGATCCGCGCCAGCGGCTTAAGATTGTTCTTCTTCACGAAATTCTCTGATGCCAACACTACCGCGGCCGCACCGTCGGTGATGCCGGACGAATTTCCGGCGGTGATGCCTCCCGTCTTAGAGAAGACCGGCGATAGCTTGGCCAGCTTCTCGGGAGTAGCGCCGAAAAATGGGTTTTCATCTTTTTCAACTACGGTGTCACCTTTCTTTTCGGGGACTTTTACCGCTACGATCTCATCCGAGAAGCGGCCGGCGTTAATAGCACGCTCGGCGCGCTGCTGCGAGCGCAACGCGAAGGCATCTTGCTCTTCGCGGCTGATCTTGAATTGTTCGGCGAGGATCTCGGCGGTCTCGCCCATGATCATCTTGGCCAGCGGACAGAAAAATCCGTCGCGATACATGCCATCCACCAGCTCTTGATTGCCCATGCGATATCCCCAGCGTCCTTGGTCGAGGAGATAGGGCACCCGTGACATGGATTCCGTTCCGCCAGCGAGCACACATTCCAAGTTCCCATTCGCGATCTCATTGAATCCCAGCGCAATGGTTTTCACTCCGGAAGCGCAAGCCTTATTGACCGTGTAGGCGGGGACCTCTTGCGGGACCCCGCTGCGGACGCCGATCTGCCGCGCTGGGTTGGGGCCGCCGCCTGCCTGACGGGCATTGCCGAAGATGACTTCCTCGATCTGCGCCGGCTGCACTCCGGCGCGCTCCATCGCGGCCTGCGCTGCCGCCACGCCCATGTCTGCCGCCGTGAGGCTGGCCAATGAACCGCCAAATTTCCCGATGGGCGTACGTACTCCCGAAAGAATGTAAACCGATGACAAGTCACTCTCCTGATGACCCTTCAGTGTAACAAGGAGATTAGATATCGTTGAGCGGCGTGGCCTTAGGGCTGCGTGCGGAAGCGCGGCTCGATACTATGTGTCGCCCATGAAATCCATACTGTGCTTCTGCGCTGCATTCTTCTTAAGCCTCGGCGCCAATCACCGCAAGCTACAGTTCGATCTGCGATCCCACCTCTACCACCGCGGCGGGCGGCAGATTGTAAAACGTGGTGGCGCGCCACGCATTCCGCGACATCACCGCAAATAACTTCTCCCGCCAGATGGCCATGCCTGGGCGGTGAGTGGCCAGCAGGTTCTCCCGACCGAGGAAGAAGGTGGAATTCGCCACGTCAAAGTCGTAGCCCAGATCGGCGGCCGCCTTTAATGCCGATGGAATGTCGGGCTCCTGCACGAAGCCATAGCGGACTTTCACGCGAAAGATATTGTCGCCGAGCGGTTGGATGTCCAGACGGTCCTTCTTTTCTACGTAGGGCATCTCGTGCGTCTCCACCACCAGCAGCACAATGCGCTGATGCAGCGAATGATGATGGCGCAGATTCAGGACCAGCGCGGGCGGCGCGCAGTCCGCATTGCGCGTCATGTAAATAGCGGTGCCGGGAACGCGGAAAGGCTGTTCTTTTACGATCCGACTATTCAGTTCGTCCAGCGAATAAGATTCGTCGTTGAGCCGCTCGGCGAGGATGACGCGGCCTTTCTTCCACGTGGTCATCAGGGTAAAGACGAACGCTCCCACCACTAGAGGAAACCAGCCGCCATGCGGGATCTTGTGCAGGTTCGCCGCCCAGAATCCCAGATCCACGAACAGGAACAGGCTGGCCACCGCCAGCGCGGCCACGATGTTCCAGTGCCACTTGTCCCGCATTACGAAGAAGAACAGCAGCGTGGTGATCACCATGATCGTGGTGACACCCACTCCATAGGCGCCCGCGAGGTTGCTGGAAGTCCGAAAGCCCAGCACCAGGCCAATGCAACCGATCATCAACAGCCAGTTCACGCCGGGAATATAGATCTGACCGCGCGTCTTCGCGGAGGTATGCGCGATATGCACGCGCGGCAGGTATCCCAGTTGCACCGCCTGCATGGTGAGTGAGAACGCGCCGGAGATCAATGCTTGGGAAGCGATGATGGTCGCCGCCGTCGCAATACCCACTAGCGGATACAGAGCCCACTCTGGTGCCATCCGGTAAAACGGGTTTCCCACCGCCTCCGGATTTTGGATCAGCAAAGCGCCTTGTCCAAAATAATTCAGCAGCAATGCCGGCAGCACCAGGAATCCCCACGCCCTGCGGATCGGCTTCCGGCCAAAGTGTCCCATGTCGGCGTAGAGGGCCTCGCCTCCGGTCACCACAAGAAAGACCGAGCCCAGAACGAGAAATCCATTACCCTGGTTGCGCACAAAAAAGTCGACGCCATGCAATGGATTCACCGCCGCCAGGACCATGGGCAGTTTGATGACTTGGACAAATCCCAGCGTGGCGATGGCCAGGAACCAGACGACGGTGACCGGACCGAAGACTTTGCCCACTCTGGTGGTCCCGTGTTTCTGCACGGCAAAGATCCCGATCAGGATGCCCACGGTGATGGGAATCACGTAACTGGAAAATTGCGGAGTCGCTACACCAATGCCTTCCACTGCACTCAAGACTGAGATCGCAGGAGTAATGATGCCGTCGCCGTAGAGCAGCGAAGTACCGAACAATCCAAGCAAGACCAGGATGAAACGCCCGCCGGAAGGCTGCTTTTGCAGCGGAGTGACCAGGGAAGTGAGCGCCAGGACTCCGCCCTCGCCCTTGTTGTCAGCGCGCAGGATAAAGGTAAGGTACTTGAGGGTAATAACAATGATGAGCGCCCAAAAGACGAGTGACAGCACACCAAAAATGTTGTCCGGAGTGGGTAGGATCCCGTGGGCCTCATGAAAGGCCTCACGCAAGGCATATAGAGGACTGGTTCCAATGTCGCCATACACCACTCCCAGCGCGCCCAGCGTGAGCGCGTAGAGATGGCTGCCCTTGGGATCGGGACTGTGGACTTGGTCCGACGGGGAAGAGGTCATCGCTCGGAATCAAGAGTAACAGGGAAGCCGCGACGCGCGTCATCCGGCTTAAGCATTGTTGAGTGCCTCCTCAAAAATCGGCAAGCGGAATGAATCACGTTTCATTCTGCGGATCGACAATTGCTCCTGGCCACAAACATCTCTACTGCGCATCCGATCAGAACTCCGACTGTGTAGCAGAGCAGGTCACTCCATAGGAACCCGTTACCCAGGACCAGACTGCCTGGCGTTGTACGCCGTATCTGGTCCAACGCCGGAGAATGATAAAGCTGGCTCAATTTAATGGCGAAGGCAAAGAGTAATGCATTTACGGCGACGCGAAGGATAGGCCATCGCGGAAACAAGATTCCGAAGCCCAGGAAAGCCATCACTGCCCACAAAGTATCGCCGCCATAGCGTGCGATGAAGGGGAGCAGGGCGTACGAATATTTTCTCGAAGCCAGGCCGAGGATGATGACCGTGCCCGCAGCTATCCCATAAGCGATCCGGTTTCTTTGCATGGCTGCTGCCATCAGGCTTTGGTCAGTGTACCGGAGAGTTCCAATCGTGCCGTGAAATGCCGGAGCAAGGGCCCTTCATACGTCAGGCGGAGTCCGCTCGCGGCCCTCGCGTTTGATCAACTCTTCCCGCGCCGCCACATCCATGTTGCCCTTGACCGGTGCTCCGCACCTGGACCCAAGGCAATGTCGAGCGCCTCTACCGGCTGGCGGAACTGAGGTAGGACCTCACCGGGCTAAAAATAAAATTAATCTTCACTTTCCAGTTGGCCTGGGTACGTAGAAGCTCCAATCCAGGGCCACGATCTTCCACTGACCTTTGCGCTTCTCAAGAATGTAGACGGACCACAACACCGCGTCCGCTTTTTCTCCCGTCTTGCGGGTGAGTTGCATCTCTGTTTTTGTGTATACCCATGAAAGCTGCGCCGAGGTCTTAATCCTGATCAGTTCGGTTTTAGATGGCGATGCAGGTTCCTTCATCTCCGGCACCAGGTGATTATCACGGAAGTCTGGCCAGCCGTCATTGCGGTGACCATTCTCAAAAACCACCAGGTCCTCGGCCACCACGGCCTCAATCTTTTTGAGGTCACGTTGCTTCAAGCCGTCTTCGAACTGCGTGACCACATCGCGAACCGCCTTGTCCGTGCTGTTGCGCGGCTGCGCT
>DATLCI010000163.1:0-22852 GCA_035526435.1 Terriglobales bacterium | reverse complement strand
CGCGTCTCCGGACTTTATGAAGAGCATGTCGCCGGAATTGAAGCGGCGCATGCAAGGGAAATCATGCTTCAACTTCACGGAGGTTGATCCGAAACTGTTTGCGGAGTTGAAGGCGCTGACCAAGGCGGGTTCGGAGCGGTTCGATAAGGTGGACTGGGCGGCGTTTGAGCAGAAGATGAAGAAAAGATGATTCACCACGGAGGCACGGAGACACGGAGAAGTCAAAGGCAAAAAAGGGTGACGAGCAAAGGCAAGGACAAGAGCAAAATCCACCGCGGAGACGCGAAGGCGCGGAGAAAATCAAAGAAGGGTGACGAGCAAAGGCAAGAACAGGAGCAAAATCCACCGCGGAGACGCGAAGGCGCGGAGAAAAGCAAAGAAGGGTGACGAGCAAAGGCAAGAACAAGAGCAATCCACCGCGGAGACGCGGAGACGCGAAGGCGCGGAGAAATAGCTCTAGCAAGTTGGCTTGTTAGGCTCCTTCGCGACAGTAGGGGTCGCTCGTCGCCGCTCACTTACGCTCGCGGCGCGCTCGGGATGACAATGCAAAAACAAAGGCGCAGCCCTGGGGCTGCGCCTTTTGCTTGGATCCGAGATCTACGACCGAACGCTATCTTCCGAACTTCGCGGCGTCCATCTGCTCGCGGGCGGAGTCAGCGGTAGAGCCGATACCTTGGACCTTGAGCTTGAAGTCGTCGGGGTTGGTGGCATTCTCCAAGGCGGTCTCGTAGGTGATGAGGCCCTGGTGATAAAGGTCATAGAGCGACTGATCGAAGCTCTGCATGCCATATTGGGTGCCGCCCTGAGTGATGGCTTCATGGATCACGCGGGTCTTTTCCGGCGTGATGATGCATTCCTTCACGTAAGCGGTGGAGATCAGGACTTCCACGGCGGGCACGCGGCCGGTACCGTCGGCGCGCTTGACCAAGCGTTGGCTGATGACGGCCTTGAGCGTGGTGGCGAGTTGCAGGCGGACTTGTTTCTGCTCGGGCGGCGGGAATACGGAGATGATGCGGTTGATGGTTTCGACCGCGTCCAGGGTGTGCAAGGTGGAGAAGACCAAGTGGCCGGTCTCGGCGGCGTGTAGCGCGGTGCCGATAGTCTCCAGGTCGCGCATTTCGCCCACGAGGATGATGTCTGGATCCTGACGGAGGCTGGCACGCAACGCCGAACCGAAGGACGGCGTATCCACCTCGACCTCGCGCTGGTTGACGAAGCCTTTTTTATCGCGGTGCAGGAACTCGATGGGATCCTCAATGGTGATGAGGTGCTCCTGGCGCGTGGAGTTGATGCGATCCAGCATAGCGGCCAGCGTGGTTGACTTACCGGAGCCGGTGACGCCGGTGACGAGGACGAGTCCGCGGGCGGCTTCGCAGATGTCCTCAATGATCTTGGGCATGAAGAGCTCTTCGAGCGCCTTGATCTTGGTGGGAATGACGCGGAGGACGAGTCCGACGTTGCCGCGCTGCTGGAAGACATTGACACGGAAGCGTCCGAGGCCGGCGACGCCGTAGGCCATATCGAGCTCGGAGGAATCCTTGAATTTCTGCTTCTGCCGGTTCGACATCATGCTGAAAGCCATATTGAGCATGTCTTCGGCGGAGACGCGCGGCTGGTCGCTGATGGGGATGAGGTCGCCGTCAATGCGGCAGTGGGGGTAGTTACCCACCTTGAGGTGCAAGTCAGAAGCCTTGCGCTCCATGGCAATACGTAGCAGGTCGTCAATATGGGGCATGCATCTTCTCCGTGAGGGCGAAGCCGAAAATTATCACGATGGACGTGATTAAGCAATCGGGGAATGGGAGGATTGCGCCCCGAAAAGCGAGGGTAAAGCCTTAATTTACAATGGAAAGTCTCACCTAAAGGGAGAACTATGACGGCAAAACAGCCCCGGGTGATCATTGTGGGCGCGGGCTTTGGCGGACTGAATGCGGCCCAGGGGCTGGCGGCGTCGGGGGCCGACGTCGAGATCACGATCATAGACCGGAAAAACCACCATACTTTCCAGCCATTGCTTTATCAAGTGGCGCTGGCGGTGCTGTCGCCGGCAGAGATCGCGTCGCCCATTCGCGGGATATTCCGCAAGCATAAGAACGTAGAAGTGCTGCTGGGTGAAGTGGTGGGCTTCGACTTGGAAAAGCAGCAGGTGTTTCTCAAGGACTCGGCGAGTCCGCTGGAGTATGACTATTTGATCGTGGCGGCGGGGGCGACCCACGCTTACTTTGGGCACGATGAGTGGGCGGGAGCAGCGCCCGGACTGAAGACTTTGGAAGATGCGTTGGAGATACGCCGGCGAGTGCTGACGGTGTTTGAGCAGGCGGAGCGCAAGGCAGCGGCCGAAGGCAAGCAGGAGGAGCTGAATTTTGTGGTCATTGGCGCGGGGCCGACCGGCGTAGAGTTGGCGGGAGCGATCGCCGACATCGCGCACCGGTTCATGCAAAACGATTTTCGCGCGATCGATCCGGAAAAGGCGCGCGTCATTTTGCTGGAAGGTGGCCCGCGCGTGTTGGCGGCATACACGGAAAAACTTTCCGCGAGCGCGGAGCGGCAGTTGCGCGAGTTGGGCGTGGAAGTGCGGACCAGCACGCTGGTGACAAAAGTGGAAGCGGGGAGAGTTTTTGTCGGCGAAGAGATTATTCCTGCGGCAGTGACGTTGTGGGCGGCGGGCGTGGCGGCGTCGCCGCTGGGGAAGAAACTGTCCGCAAAAACCGACCGGGCAGGAAGGGTGCAGGTGGGTGGAGACCTGGCGCTGCCAGAGCATCGCAACGTGTTTGTGATCGGCGATCTGGCGACGTATCCGGACGAGGAAGGCAAGCCTGTCCCCGGCGTGGCGCCCGCGGCGATCCAGATGGGGCAGTTCGTGGCCAAGGCGATACAGCGCGACTTGGAGCGCGACCATCGCGGGACGTTTCATTATTGGGACAAGGGAAGTCTGGCGACGATCGGGCGGACGAAGGGCGTAGGACAGTTGCCGTTCGGGATCGAGCTCTCAGGGTTTCTTGCGTGGATGGCATGGCTGGGCATCCATCTTTACTTCCTCATCGGATTCCGGAATCGGTTCTTTGTTCTGCTCGATTGGCTGTGGGCGTATCTGAGTTTTCAGAAGAGCGCGCGGCTGATCACGGATAAGTAGTAGCCAGTATCCAGTCTCCGGTCTCCAAAACAAAAAAGGCACAGGCTAAGAGCCTGTGCCTTTTGTTGCTCGGTAAGGGAGAACTAGCCCTTCCAGGGATCGTCGAAGCTGCCGCCGTAAATGCTGGGAACCTTCGAGCCCATGGGACGCAGATAGGTGGATAGCTGTCCGCGGTGATGGACGCCATGCACGAGTTGGAAGGTCAGGTAAGCGAAGGTCGGGAGTTGGAAGGCGCCGAAGAAGTCGAGAGGCTGAACGAGCTGGTCAGGCGAAAGCTTGGCCACGGCTTCCACGCCGCGCTTGGTCTCTTTTTCATACCAAGCAGCGATGCCTTCGATGGTGCCCGGGTTTTTGTAATCATTTTCTGCACCGGGGACAAACTTGCCGTTGGCGATGCTGTCCAGGAACCAAATTTCGCTGGAGGCGATGTGCCAGGCAAGTTCAGCGGCGGATTTGGCGTTGGGGTCGGGTTTGTAGGAGCTCTTGGCGTCAGGAACGGCGCGGATCACCTTGGCGGTGGTGGCGAACTCGTTTTGGAGAGTCTGAAGGTTCATGGTGCGGATGATGTCAGCATATTGCGGGGTGATGGCAGCTTTCGCGGATGCGGGTGTAGTGGACATAGGGATTCTCCTTGAGATGGCTATTAGAGCGGCACAAAATAAAAACGGCGCAGGAAATTCCTGCGCCCTACAGAAGAATTAAACTCCGACGGGTTGCTTGACCGGCACCGGAGTGAACCAGTGGAAGCGATCTTCGGTCTTGCCCTGCACGATCGAAAGGAAGTCACGCTGCAAACCGAGGGTAATCGGTCCGGCGACACCTTTGCCTACGTTGATGCGGTCGACGGAACGGATGGGAGTGATCTCGGCGGCGGTGCCGCTGAAGAAGACTTCGTCCGCAAGGTAGAGCAATTCGCGGGGAATAATCTGTTCGATCACCGGAATGCCCTGGTCCTTAGCCAGCTTCAAGACGGAGTCGCGGGTGATGCCGGGCAGGACTGAATTGCCGATAGGGGGCGTGAGAATGGTGCCATTTTTCACCACGAAAAGGTTCTCACCGGAGCCTTCGCTGACGTAGCCATTCACGTCAAGCGCAATGCCTTCGACGTATCCGTTGGCGATGGCTTCCATCTTGATGAGTTGGGAGTTCATGTAATTCGCTCCGGACTTGGCCATAGTGGGCATGGTGTTGGGAGCAATGCGCGTCCAGGAGCTCACGCAGACGTCCACACCTTCTTCAGGCTTGCCGCCGCCTAAATATTTTCCCCAGGGATAATTGGCGACATAGACCTCAGTGGGCGAACCTTTGGGGTTGACGCCGACTTCGCCGTATCCGCGGAAGATCAGGGGACGGATGTAGCAAGGCGAGACGCCATTGGCGCCCACGACTTCGACCATAGCGGTGACAATGTCATCTACGGTGAAGGTGGTGTCAATGCGATAGATCTTGGCCGAATCAAGCAGACGCTGGGCATGTTCAGCCGCGCGGAAGATGGCAGGACCCTTGGGCAAAGCATAGCAACGGACACCCTCGAATACTGACGAGCCATAATTCACCACGTGCGACATGATGTGGATCTTGGCGTCGTTCCAAGGGATAAGTTTTCCGTTGTGCCAGATCTTCTCGGTCGGTTGAATGGCCATCCGCTGCACTCCTCAAATCAAGGATAGGCAGCCACGGTCTACCGTGACTCACCTTCTGGAGCTGCCCGATCAAATGTTGAATAAAACTCAGGGTCGAACTGGTTAGATTATAACCGCAATAGAACGGCGGCCTATGCGAAGTTTTTGCAGATTAATCTGGTCGACCGGTTACAGCGAAGGCGCAGCCGGCACCGTGGGTTTGGGAGCCGACGTCGGAGCCGGCGCGTGAACGGAGGGTTTTAGTGGCGCCGCCTTTTTCGCAGCCGCCACTTCGCGTTCGACTGCCGCGGGGTCGGCTTTGCCGAAGTAGCGATTGGCGTCGGCAACCATGGCGGGCATGGCCGCTAGCGGGCGGACGTAATCATTGCGAGCGTTCCACAGTAAGAAGCCAATGCCGCCGCGTTGCTTGGAGGCAAGCACTTGCACCTTGATGTATTCGGGCGAGTAGGTCTTCGTCTTCCAGGCAAAGGCTTGCAGCCACGGACGAATGACCACGCCGGTCCCGACGGTGATCTTGTGGAAGCGCTGCATGGAAGTGGAGATGAAGTGCTCGGGAGCGTCGCCGGGTAGGGCGTAGCCGTCCATACCAAAAAAATGTGACGGGTAGATCATGGGCGAGAGCACGTCGCAGTGCTTGGCCATTTCGGCGATGTCTTGTCCGGTGTGCGCGAGATCAACGCTGCGCTGCCAGGCCATCACGCCAAAGACGTCAACCGAAAGCAGGGTGCCGGTCGGCTTCAATTCCGAGTAAGCCTGCTGCAGGAAGTTGGCGATGACGTCGGAACGCTTCAGCTTTGCGGGCGATGACTCGAAGGCAAACTTGGCGTCGGCCTGATTGCCTTCAGCAGGGAAGCGAACATAGTCGAACTGGACTTCATCTACACCTGAACTCGCTACGAATTTGGCCAGATCGATGTTGTAGCGCTGAACCTCAGGATTCGATGAATCCGCCCACACTTGTTTGCCGTTCTCTGACCAGGGCTTCCCGGTGGCGCGGGACTGAACGGCGAGCTGCGAATGTTTCTGCGCGATGTTGTCATCGCGGAAGAGAGCGATGCGGGCAATGGCGTGCAAGTTCAGCGAATGCAGGAAGCGAACATACTTCGGCAGATTGCTGATCAGAGGTCGCCGCTTGGGCGCCAGCGGATGGTCGAAGGCGATGCTGAGGGTTCCGTCGCTGTCCTTGATGTCGAAGACGACGGCATTGCCGCCGGCCTGTTGCCACTTGCGGGCGAGTTCCATACCGTAAACGCTGCCCGCGGTGTTGCCGGTAAAGTAAATAGCGCGGAGGTCGGCATCTTTGGGAGTCTGGCGGGATTTTTCCACGATCGGCTGGGCTTCGAGGGTGGGAATGACGACTTCCTGGCCGTTCTTTAATCCACCTTTTAGGTGATTGCGTTGGCGGATGGCTTGGTCGAGTTCCGCGACGGTCATCAGGCTCGACTGCGCGAGGAACTTACGCGCGAGACTAGTCGTGGATTCGGATCCCCTGACGGTGTAGTGGAGTTCGCCCGGTGAACTGACGGCGGAAGCTGAAGGCACTGGGTTTTCAGCGACTTGCGATGGTTTTTGCACCGATGCTGGAGATTGCACCGTGCACGATGCAAGCAGAACAGAGAAGAAAGCGAGGAGAGAAAAGAGCAAGGAGGAAAACCGGCGTCCGGAGATCAATAATGACATTGGTGCGAGACCTGACTCGGGGGAAGACGCATCATAGCATGCATGAAAAAAACGCCTAGTGACCAATCGGGCTACTCCTTTGGAGATGCGATGGAGCCCGAGGTGGAGAAGATGCCCACCCCCAGGCGGAAGAAAAAAGGCTTACAACTCAGAGGCTTGCAATTCCATCTGAAAAGGCTGACAGCATTCTTTCGCGCAACGGAGGAAGCTGCCGGGCCCCCCAAGGAAATCAAAGGCCATTCAGTCATGAAAACCGGTCTTAATACTGCGCTCGATCCCACGCTCCGAAGCAGCGATGCCCAGGAATTTGAACTTTCACTACGCCGCAAGATCGTTGGCCAGGAATCGGCAATCGAGAAGGTCGCCGAGATCTACCAGATGTTCCTTGCGGGGTTGAATGCCCCCGGGCGCCCGGTAGGGAACTTTTTGTTCCTGGGCCCGACGGGCTCCGGCAAGACCCGCGTGGTAGAAGCCATGGCGGAAGCAATGTTCGGCGATGCGCGCGCCATTATCAAGATCGATTGCGCGGAGTTCCAGCATAGTCATGAGATCGCAAAGCTGATCGGCTCGCCTCCGGGATATCTGGGGCATCGCGAGACGCATCCGCTACTGACGCAAGAAGCCCTGAACCAACACCATACCGAAAAACTGAAGCTTTCGTTGTTGCTATTCGACGAGATTGAAAAAGCCAGCGACGCCCTATGGCAGTTGTTGCTGGGCATCCTGGACAAGGCGACGCTAACGCTCGGCGACAACCGGCGGGTAGACCTTTCCCAGTGCATGATCTTCATGACCTCCAACCTGGGCGCGGGCGAGATGAACGACCTGATCAACGGTGGCCTGGGATTCGCGCAGAAGCCCGGCCATGTGGACCCGAAGATGGATGAGAAGCTGACGCGGACCGCGGTAGACGCCGCGCGACGGAAGTTCTCCCCGGAGTTCATGAACCGCATCGACAAGACGGTGGTTTTCAACATGCTGCGTCCGGAGCACCTGGAGCAGATATTGGAGATCGAATTAGGAATGGTCCAGCAGCGCATCCTGCAGGCGACGGGCAACAGCCAGTTCGTCTTCAGTTGTACGCCTGAGGTGAAGAAGTTCTTGCTGGAAGAGGGTACGGACGCCAAATACGGCGCGCGGCACTTGAAGCGTTCGATCGAGAAGAACGTGGTCTTCCCGATGGCGAACCTGGTGGCGACCAGCCAAGTAAAGCTGGGCGATTTCATCCGCATTGACCGCACGGACGGCCATATGACATTCACCAAGGAAGCCGAAGGGGCGCTGGTGCCGGTCCTGCTGGAGAAATATGGGCAGGAGGCGGCGGCCACGGTAGCCGGTGTGGGTAAGGGCAAGACGACCACGAGCCGCCGCGATCCAGGACCACTGCTGGACAAAATCGGCTGAGATCGAGAGCTTGTTGCTTGAAAGCGCCCGTTCGCGGGCGCTTTTGCCTTTTATGGCTCATTGCGGATAAAAGTGAACAGCGGTGGCTTTCTCCCCGCATCTAAACTCCTATACCAAGGGTTAAATCTCAGTGATGGGATCGGGCTTGCGCCCGGGCCAAGGAGCCGCACTATGAACGGTCGGACGATGAATGTAAGACAGATGGTCCAGCGGTCAGTGGCAATCGCGCTAATCTGCCTGATGGCGCTGCCGCTACAGGCGCGCTACAACGCGAAGCCGCGATGGAGCCTTTTCTCAGTGGAGCAGGAGGTCCAGGCGGGCCAGCAATATTCCGCCGAAGTGGAGAAGCAACTGCCGCTAGTGAATGATTCCACCATCAGCAGTTACGTCTCGCGATTGGGACAACGACTGGCGGCCAAGGCCCCGGGCACGAAGTATCCCTATACGTTCAAGGTGGTGAACCAGAAAGAGATCAATGCGTTCGCCCTGCCGGGCGGTCCTATCTACGTCAATCTGGGAACGATCCAGGCGGCCAGCAATGAGAGTGAGTTGGCGGGAGTGATAGCGCATGAGATCTCGCACGTGGTGATGCGTCACTCCGTGAACCAGGCGAGCAAGCAGGCAGCCGCCCAGATACCGCTGGCGATCCTGGGCGGCAGGATGGGAGGGGGGATGGCGGGACAATTGGCACAGCTCGGCATCGGTTTTGGCGTAGGGTCGCTGTTCATGAAATATTCGCGCGACGCCGAGCGCGAAGCGGACTTAGTGGGCGCCGACATCCTGTACGACGCCGGCTACAACCCGCAAGGCATGGTGACTTTCTTCCGCAAGCTGGAAGGCGAAACGGGGTCGCGCGGGTCGGAGTTCTTCCAGTCGCATCCGAATCCGGGTAACCGGGCGGAAGCGGTGTCGAAGGAGATCGCGTCGCTGGGCAACCGGCAATTCTCCTCGTCGAACAACTCGGAATTCCAAAACATCAAAGGCCGGGTCTCCGGAATGAAGGGACTCACAGCGCAAGAGATTGCCGCGAGGCAGAAACAAGGCGGCACAGGCAGCACGGGAACGATCTCGCGCAACGGCGACATCAACCCCAGCAGCACTTTCAAAAGCCTGAACCACAACGCCTACACGATCCAGTATCCATCCAATTGGGAAGCGTATGGCGACCAGAGTTCGACGGTGACGATCGCGCCGAAAGGCGGAGTCTCGCAAGATGCGGTGGCCTACGGCGTGATCATCAGTGGCTTTGACGCGGAGCAGCGTAACGGGAATGGCTCGCTGGACGATGCTGCGCACCAATTGGTGCAACAGGTGCGGCAGTCGAATCCCGACATGAAACAGGTGGGGAACGATGAAGACTTCCGGTTAAATGGCGCGGCCGCGAAGTCGATCATGATGGTGGGGAATTCACCGTTGATGGACCGCAATAACCGGCCGGAGCGGGAGCGAGACTGGATGGTAGTGACGAAGAACCGGAACGGAGAGGTGATCTACCTGGTTTTCATCGCGCCGGAAAGCGACTTCCAGAATCTTTATCCGACCTACGACAAGATACTGCGGAGCGCGCGGATCAAATAGCACGGAATCGTTGAGAAGAACCATGGGGCTGCCGGGAGTTTCCGGTGGCCCTAGCCTTTTTTAAGCTCGACTAAGACTTGGCGGGCGACTTCTTTCAAGGTCTCAAAAACGCCGGTACCGTTAAAAGCTACCGCCTCGAAGACGGGCTCGTTTTTCTTTAGTAATTCTTTCCTGAGCGACTCCACCGGCAGGACATTGGGCAGGTCGCGCTTGTTCAACTGCAAAACGTAAGGGATCTTGGCCAGATCGTAATTGTGTTCTTTCAGGTTGTCCTGGAGGTTGTCGAGGGCTTCGAGATTGGCGTCCATGCGCTCTTCCTGCGAGTCGGCGACGAAGACGACACCATCCACTCCACGCAAAATGAGTTTGCGGCTGGCATCGTAGAAGACCTGTCCGGGAACGGTGTAGAGATGGAAACGCGTCTTGAAGCCGCGGACGGTACCGAGGTCCAAGGGGAGGAAGTCAAAGAAGAGAGTTCGATCCGTCTCGGTGGCAAGCGAGATCATCTTCCCTTTTTGCTTGTCGCCGGTCTTGTCGAAAATGACCTGGAGGTTGGTGGTTTTACCGCCCAAACCAGCGCCATAGTAGACAATCTTGCAATTGATCTCGCGGGCCGCGAAATTGATGAAACTCAACGTCTTCCTCGATCGGTTTGCCGGGAAACAGGCCCAAGCGGGCGCGGCTTCGCGCAAAGGGGATTCCGAATCACAAAACTTTGCTTCTTATGGATTTATATCACAAGCGCGGTAATTGCTATTTCATTGTAACCAAAGAGATTGTTCCCGTAACGCGAATTTCCACTTTGAGACATTACCTAAGTCTTATTGGGGGGAAGGACGGCGGGGCAGCGGATAGTAACCGTCGCGCGCATAGACCTTGAGTCCGGGCCGTTTTACCCTGACTTCGATGGTGCGGTAAGTACTGGCCACGGTCCCACGGGTGGTGTAGCCCAGGGTGTATTGGTTGCGGGCAACTTCGGTGAGGCGGGCATAGGCGGCCTCGATCGAAGCGCGGGTGAACTCAGCGAAATGCTCGCCCCCGGTGGCGGAGACGTACTTGGGCAGAAGATTATTGGTGCCCTGGCGGGGTACGCGGATGCGTCCTAGTTTTTCTAGTCCAGGGATGGCGGCCGAGTCTACGCCAATGGAATAAACGATGATCTCGTTCGAGAGCAAGACCTTGAGGACTTCGGAGTAGCTGGCGCTGGAGTCGAGCTCCTGGCCGTCGCTGATAAGGAAGATGATGCGGCGGCGGGCTTTTTCGCGCTTACTGAGGTCCTGGGCGGCCCGGAGGATAGCGTCGTTCAGGGCATGGGTCTCACGAACGGGTGTGTTCACGGTGCGGGCACCGGGGTCTGCCGGACGTCCGTTAATAGTGGGGCCGCTATTCATGGGGCCGCCGACTACCGGCACCCCGCCTTGGCGACCGGGGCGCTTAGTGCGTCGCAAGGAAGAAAGAAGCGGATCGCCGGCGCCCTGAAAATCGGCGATCTGGCGGACATTGTTGTCATAGGCGTAGACCCCGACTTCATCAAACTGACTGAAGGCGCCCAACATTCCCTGAAAGGTTTCGTTCACCCTATTCATGGCCGTGGCCGACATTCCCTGGTCGATGACCAAGGCTACCGACAGGGGGAAGGGGTCAGAGGTGAATAGGCGCAGGTTCTGCGGCTCACCATCTTCGTACACGGCGAAATCGTTACGCACCAGGCCATCGACCAGGCGTCCATCCGCGTCTTTGACGGTAACAGGAACAGTCACGAAGTTGACGCTGGTGGTGAGGGTGAAATCGTCACGAGAGTCCTGGCCGGGGGTGCGGGTGACGCGCGGCAGCTGGGAAGTGTTAGCTGGGGGGACGGTCTGCTGGTCGGTTGACGCGGGCTCTGCGGGGCGTTCGGGCTGAGGGACCGGCGCAGGCTTGGTGCCGGTGGGGAAGGGCGTGGTGGGGGCGGGGCGGGTGGCGCTGGGAGCGTCTGGAACCTTCTGTGGCTCTTGTGGGGACTGGGCGGCAAGCCCAGCGATCCCGGTCAGGACAATAAAGACAATAAAAAGGACAAAAAACACATTTCCGCGCAACTTGGTCATCAGAACGACCTTTAAACAGGTATGTATCGGATTAGATGATTGCCGCGTCTAATATATGAGTAAGATTACCAGAAATAAGAAAGTGACCATGCTAACTGACTGCAATCGCTGGGGCGCCGTGCGGACGAGCGCGCTCGTCGTTATTTTGTCCGCGCTGGGTGGAGCTCAGACGCCGACAGCGCAAATACCGGAGAAGCAGTCTGCCGAGCAGACCTTCAAGGTCGATGTCAACGTCGTCAATCTGTTCTTCAACGCCAAAGACCGCAGGGGCGGACTACTGCCGAACCTAAAGAAAGAAGACTTTGAAGTTTTTGAAGATGGTCAGAAGCAGACGATTAAATATTTTGCCGCAGAAACGAACCTACCGTTGACCTTGGGGCTGCTGATCGATACGAGTGGAAGCCAGGAGCGGGTGCTGCCGATGGAGCAGCAGGTGGGGTCGGAATTCCTGGCGGCCGTGATCCGGGAAAAGGACATGGCCTTCCTGATGAACTTTGACGTGAATGTAGAGCTGGTGCAGGACTTCACATCGTCCGCGCGCGAGTTGCGGCGGGGCTTTGAGCGGGTGCGCATCAATACCGGAGGCGGCGGAGGCGGAGTCCCCGGACTGGGCGGCGGTCCCATTCCGAACAGCAATCCGCGTACCACGGCGCTGTATGACGCCATCTATCTGGCGGGACGCGAAAAGCTTTCGCGCGAAGTAGGCCGCAAGGCGATGATCATCCTGACGGACGGCGAAGACTTTGGCAGCCGGGTGAAGATCCAAGAAGCGATTGAAGCGGCGCAAAAGGCGGATGCGATCTGTTACGTGTTGCTCATTGCCGATAACGGTTTTTACGGTCAAGGCGGTTACAGCGGCGCGGGTAACGTGAAACGGATCGCAGAAGAGACCGGTGGCCGGGTGATCGACGTGGGCAACAACCAGAAGAAACTCAAAGAGGCCTTTGACCAGATCAGCAACGAACTACGCAGCCAATACAGCGTGGGTTACACGCCGACCAATGCGAAGCATGACGGCACCTACCGCAAGATCGAGATCAAAGCGAAAGACGCCAAGATCCAGGCGCGCAAAGGATATTACGCGGTCAAAGATTAACCCCTAGTTGGCGGCGGAACTCGATTGCGGATTGCGTCCGGCGAGAAGCTTTTCCATCCTGTCCAGCCGGGCCAGCAGGTTCTCATTCATGCGGTCACTCTTCTCGTGGAGATGCTGGATCTCCAACTCTGCCTTGATGTTGACGTCGTATTCAATGTCAGAACGCAGGTGATCTTTCTCGGCCTGGCGATTCTGGCTGATGAGCACGAAGCAGGAGAGGAAGATCGCTTCCAAAGAGACGATCATGGTTAGCAGCCCAAAGGGGTATGGATCAAATTGAGGGAGACCCATAGGCAGGGTGTTGATCACGATCCAGACCGCGAACCACAGCCCATTGACCATGAGAAACGGCATGCTGCCGCTGAACTCAGCGATGAGATCGGCCACCTTGGTCAACGTGGTTGAACGGATCTCAATCACTTCATTGGCATTCCGGGCAACGCGAGTGCGCAATAATTCGTCCGCCTTGCGAGTCATGGCGCCCACGCCGGCCAACATCTTTAAGGCTGCTTCCGGCCGCTTCCGAATCAAGAAGAGAAGGTGTTCACGGTCGAGCACCAGCAGCATGGTGTCTTCTTTTGCTTTGGCGGTGGCGGAGCGAGGGCCGGAATCGAGCAGCGCCAGTTCGCCGAAGATGTCATCGCGAGTGGGGTTAGCGAGGACGATCCTCTGGCCGGCGGTGTCAGTGGTGAAGATCTCCATCTCTCCGCTTTGCACCACGAAAAGAGAGTCGCCCGGGTCTCCACTTTCGAAGAGGACTTCGCCATCCTTGAGTGCGACGGTCTCGATCACGGAAGAGAGTTGTTGCAGGTCAGTTTCTTCAAGGAATTCAAAGAGCATCAACTCTCGCAGGATGTCCAGATCACAAGGCATGCGCGCAACTCCTCCGGGACTTGTACGTAGCCTGCCTCACGAATCGACGAAGTGACGGCGCGGCAGAATAGCGGAGATTGTAGCGTCTTTCGGGCAATTTTCATCCCGATTTTCGCGGGTACGGGCAGAAATCCGGCCGAGGCGATTACTTGCGGGGGGCGTAGTAGCCCTTGCGGGCACGGACCTTCAGTTTCTTGTTGGGGGTATTGATGTCGATGGAGCGATAACGGCCGTCGGCGAGGAAGTCCGCGGGTTTGTAGGCAAGGACGTATTGACTGCGAAGCTCGTCCTGAATATCGGAAAAAGCATTGGCGACGTCCTGGATCTTGAAGGGGAAGAAAGCGCGTCCGCCAGTGGTTTCGGCAATGCGCTCGAGCACCTTGTCGCCGCGGCCTTTGTCCGGCGAGAGACTGGTGCCGATGGTGTAAATGATCACGCCCGCGCGCTGGGCCATTTCAATGGCTTCCTCGCGAGTCACGCGGCTTTGGTTGTCATCGCCGTCTGAGAGCAAAATGATGGCACGGCGGACGGTCTGCGTATCGCGGGTATTGAGTAGTCGCTCTTTGCAAACGCGGTAGATGGCGTCAAAGAGAGCGGTGCCGCCGCCGGGACGAAGCATGCGGATGCCTTTAGACAGAGCTTCAGTGTCATTGGTGAAGTCCTGTTCGATCTCGACGGTGGAGTCAAAGCCCACGACCAAAGCGCGGTCGATCTTGGGGCGGATGATCTGGTTCAAGAACTCAATCGCGGCTTCCTGCTCGAACTTGAATTGAGTACGGATGGAATTGCTGGCGTCGACCAGCAGGCCCACGCGGAGGGGCAAGTTGCTTTCAGCGGAGAAGTTGCGAACGGCCTCGGCAGGACGGTTGTCATCGAGTACAGCGAAGTCTTCTTTACGCAGGTCCTTGATAAAACGGCCACGCTTGTCGGTGACAGTGAAGATGACGTTGACCTCTTCCACGCGTTTGACGAAGGTAGTGAGGTCTTCTTCCGGTGCCGCGGTATCGGTCTTGGCCGGCGCCTGGGGCTGCGGCGGGCGCTGCGGCAGTGAGGCGTCACTGGGTAGGTCGAGCGGGGCGACGGGCTGCGGTTTTTTCTTATCGAGAGATTCCAGAACGGGCTTGGCAGGGGCCGCTTTGGTCTCGGAGGGCTTCGGTTCCTGAGGCGGAGGCGCGGGAGCCGCCTTGGGAGCAATGGCAGCGGAAGGCGCGGACGGCAGCGCATTCTGTTCGGGAGCGGAAGAGCCACCGGAGGCGGTCTGGGCGACGCAGGACAGGGTCGCGCCAAAAAGACACAGCGATATAAGGGACTTGTTCATGCGAAAAAACATTATAGATGGCTTACGGGCTTAGATGCCGCAATCGAGTCAAAAAGCCGTCCAGCTCCTGGGGTAATCCGCTGCTGAAGCTAAGGGTTTTTGCTGACTTCGGATGAGTGAACTCCAGGGCGCGGGCATGAAGGAAGTTCCGATCGAGGGCAATCGGTTCCAAGGCCACCGCGGCTGCCGGCAGTTTGCCCGTTTTTTTTGCTTTGGTCTGCTTGACGTCGCCGGAGGCTTCTTCGGTCAGCTTGCGGGCTAATTCACTTACCATGCGATCGCGGGTGGCCTTGGTGTGCACGGGTTTGGCGCGATAGTAGGCGCTGCTTAGCGGCGTAAGTTGCGTGGGCGCACCATAGAGCGTGTCGCCAACAATGGGATGCCCGAGCGATGCGAGGTGTACGCGGATCTGGTGGGTGCGCCCGGTCTCAATGGTGACATCGAGCAGGGCAAATTTTCCGAAGGCGGTGTTGAGCTGTTCCAAAACTTTGTAGTGCGACACCGCATCGCGTCCTTGGTTGCCTTTCACGGACATGCGATTACGGCGGGACTTGTCGCGGCCGATGGCGAGGCTCACGGTGCCGGTGGCCGCCTTGGGCCAGCCATGAACGAGCGCGGTGTAAGTCTTACGAACCTGGCGGCTGGAAAACTGTTCAGCCAATCTGCGATGGGCGGAATCAGACTTGGCTACGACGATCAGGCCGCTGGTGTCCTTATCCAAGCGGTGGACGATCCCCGGGCGCAGTTCTCCGCCTTCTCCGGAGAGCTTCTTGAAGCGATAGAGCAAGGCATTGACGAGGGTCCCGTGAGTACGCGGGTCGTGATCATCCTCCTCGTCGGCTGATTGTCCGGCGCCGGCGTGGACCATCATGCCCGCAGGCTTGTTGACCACCGCGAGGGAATCATCTTCATAGACGACGTCGAGAGGGATATTTTCCGGCTTGGCTCTCAGCGGCGGAGGCTGCGCCGGTCCCGTGACCGTGACCGTCTCCCCGCCTCGGAGCTTGAAGGAGGCGCGCTCGTGCTCGCCGTCTACGAGAACGCGCTCCTGGTCGATGAGTTGCTGTACGCGGGTGCGGCTGACATCCGGGATGTGGCTGACGAGAAACTGATCGAGCCGCTTGCCGGTATCTTCATCGGTGGCCGGGAAGAGCTGTTCTTGCGGGGTGGAAGGCATCACTAACGATTGTAACTGGCGGCTAAGGGTTCGCCGGCGCAGGGTCAGGCAGAGTAGGGGAATCGCGCCGAAGCCACAGCACCCCGCCCACGATCACGAAGACGATGGAGATGACTTGCGTGAGGGTAAGCAGGCCACCGAACACGGAGCCGCGTCCGGGGTCGCCCCGCAGAAATTCCAGGAAGAAACGGGCCACGCCGTAAAGAAAGCAATACGTCCCAAAGATCTGCCCGGGAAAACGGCGGTGTCGCCACATCAGCAACAGGATGGAGGTGATGACCATCTCGGCCATAAACTCGTAAACCTGCGTTGGATGCAGAGGAATGTCGAGTGGCGTACCTGCTCCCCGCGCCGCCAGAGGGTTGGTGAAGATGACCGCCCAGGGAAGATCAGTCTGGGCGCCATAACAGCAGCCGGCTGCGAGACAGCCTAAGCGCCCGAGGCCGTGGCCAAAGGCGATTCCGGGTGCGAATGCGTCCGCGGTGCGCAGGCCGGGCATCTGGGCGCGGCGCATGTACCAGATGGCGCCAAGAAGAGCGCCGATCAATCCGCCGTAGTAAACGCCGCCCGACTGCAAAAAACTCATGCTGAAAAGCGACCGCCAATCGCTCAATGAATATTGCTCTTCAGTGATGATGAATAAGATCTTGGAGCCAGCAATGGCAGAAAAGATGGCGATGACACCAAGGTTCCAGGTCTTGTCTTCGTCGATGCCATCGCGAACGGCGAGACGGACATTGAGGAGGAGTCCCAGGATGAGTCCGGCGGCGGCTATTACGCCATAGGTGGGAATGGCGAAGCGTCCGAATTCAAGCAGGTGAGGATGCATGGCAAAGTAAAAAGGCGAATGCTAAAAAGTAAAAAGTGGACGATCTTCACTTCATACTTTCAACATTCGCTTTCGAACTTGAAAAGGCCGACCCGCGGGGCCGTGAGGTGGGCCGTTTATGAACCTGTCGGTAGACAGGTGGGGACCCGCCGAGGTCCTTTAGGCGTCTCCGACTGGGGAGATGCACACCAGACCATTCATTCGAGTCGAATCCCCGTTGGGTGAATATTGGTTCAATAAACGGGTACCGCCAGCACCAACTTAGCAGGCCGGTCTTCAAAGCAAATGCTACGGAAGGAGCGGACAAAGTGCAAGCGCAGGAGCTAGAAAATATGCGGTTGAAACCCAGCGCAACGGGATTTGTCAACCGGCGCGGCGGCTATCCCCCAAGACTTCATCGAGCGCACCGGAAAGTCGGTCGGCGTTGAGCCGGTAATCCTGGGCGATAGAGTCGTACTTTCGCTTGAGCAGGTGATATTCGTCGGCAATGTTCAAGGCAGCGAGGACCGCGAGGCGCAAGGAATCTATCGTCTGGGTCTGCTCGGCGACGGTGCGCATCTTCAGATCAACAAATTCGGCCAGCTGGTTGATGTATTCGGGGTCGGTGCCCCGCAAATTATAGGACTGGTCGTAGATGTCCACGCGCACGCTGTTGGTCGCCGCTGGTTTGCTCACAGAATCTCCTTGAGACGGTGGCTGCTGATTGATTATGCCTCAGATTCGGCGGCGGTCAACAACTCAATCTGCTTGAGCATCTTTTCCACCTTGGTGCGGACCTCTTCGCGTTCCTTGCGCAGGGTGACCAGCTCAGAGCGCAGGCGCTCGTGCTCGTCTTCCCGGTCTTCCAGTTGTTGACGAAGGCGTTTCACGTCGCGATCGGCGGTGGATTTGGCTTCACGCGCCGCTTTCAGTAGCTCAATGGTCTTGTAGATCTTTTCTTCCAGCGACTGCAGGTCAGTGCTGGTGGCTTCGACCTCGATGGCTTCGGCTGCCTTGGACATATAAGTGCGGCGGTTCCTTTTAAGGAATTTCTTTACGAACGTTGTCGCAGTATAGCGTGAAAGTCAGCGAGCAACAGGGTAAGTTCTGTGGAAATTGTTCAGCCGACGATTTGGGAGGCCAAGTCCTTATAACGTGCTACCAGGGGCTCGAACTTGGAATATTTGACGATGCCGCTGGCGATGGACCGCACCCGCTCAGCAAAGGCCGGAGGCGCCGCCGCCCCATCTAATAATGGAAGCTCATCCGGAAACGTAGATGCGCCGTCCGCAAGAAACTCGAGAGCTATGCTGATGCGGGGAGGAAATTCGCCGGTGCAGACGGATCCCCAATGCATCACGTCAAACCCCCAACCCAGCAGGGAACCAGCGCTGGCCGGAAGGGCGTAACTCGCTTGCAGCATCTGCTCAGCGTCTATCCGGTCGAGCGAATCGCGCTTGAGATACTTGGTGAGCAACTCTGAGGACATGCGATCCCGCGGAATGACGTACATGCATCCATTGTCCAGGGTAGCGTCGGTGAGCGGGATCCAAAGGGAGAGGCGCCCGGCGGGCTCCTGCAGGCCGTCAATATGAGGATGCCAGCCGGAGGAACCGCGATGCGGGTGGACATGGTGCGTCCAGACATTGGAGTTTTGTTTGAAGGAGCGGCCGAGAACCCCTTCAAGGATTCGGCGTGCGGTAGAAGTCCGCGAAAGTTGCCAGAATTCGTCGTAAACAAAGGTAAAGGGGGCGGGCCAGTCTTCAGCCGCGAGCTTTTCGACCGCGATCACCATCTGGCGCAACACCGTAGAAGAGATCACAGGCGGCATTTTGAAATAGCCAAAATCACGGACAGAAGCTATGGCATGGTCAATCGCTTCGTCGGAGGCCGGAGCCGGTTCCATGTCAGTCCGCGGGGCAACATCGATGTGCAAGTCAGGACTAAGCGACCGCCAATAGTCGGGATCAAGCGCCTGCTCCAATCGCGACTTGAGGCGCTCCGGCGGCAGGCGATTCTGGTCCAGCAGCTTCTGCGCAATCTCCGCAAATGACTTTGACGTGGGGTCCATGAATCTTAAAGATGCTACTACACGTGCTGGTCAATCCCGCGGCGCTAGGCGGTCCCCAGCTTGTCCCACACCTTCCAGAAGGCAACCATCTCATCGGGTTTGCCGAGCGAAATGCGGGCATGAGTCTCATAAGGCGGGAAGGGACGTCCGATCAGGATGTTGTTTTGGCGGAAATGCGCAATGGCTTGCCGGACCGGCCTGCCTGTGTCAACCATGACAAAGTTTCCCTGCGAAGGGATGGTCTGGATATTTCGCTGTTTCGCCTGGCGGAGGAATTCATCGCGGTCGGCTGCATTCCGCTTGATGGCGAAGGCGAGTCCATCGGTATCGGCCAAAGCGGCGGTGGCCGTGCGGGCGCCGACGACGTTCAACGAGTCGGGCAAAGCGAAGCGCTGCATGCGAGCGGCGATGTCGCGAGAAGCAACGGCATAGCCGATGCGAACGCCCGCAAGTCCGTAAATCTTAGAGAAGGTGCGGGCGACGATCACACGATCGCTGGCAAAGGGCTTATCCAGGAACGAGACGTATTCCGGCGAGCTTAAGGCAAAGTGGTGATAGGCCTCGTCGATCAGAACTAATTCCTTACCTTTTAATCCGGAGATCAAACTCTCAATGGCGCTGCGCGGAGTGATGCTGGCAGTTGGATTGTTGGGATTGCAGATATAGATGAGACCGGTTTGGCCGCTCGCTGCTTCTGTCATCTTGGCGACGTCATGTTGGTGATCAGCATTGAGTCGTACTTGCGTAACGCGGTGGCCACGGCTGCGCACGTGATGTCCTAGGGCCTCGAACGTGGGGGCCGCTGTGACCAGTCCCAACTCCGGAGTGGTAAAAGCTTCCGCACAGATTCGCAGGATCTCCCCTGAACCGCAGCCCAAGATGACCTGCTCCGGTAAGACGCGATGCAGCGCTGCGATGCGCTGGGTCAGGGGGTCGTAGGCGTTGTCCGGATAGCGGTGCGCGAGCGACAGGGCGTCTTTCATTGACTCGATAAGGCTTGGCCAAGCGCCGTACGCGTTTTCATTCCCATTGAGCAGGATGGCACCGCCGGGCTGCGGAGTGCGTTGCGGCTCGGTGAATGCCAAGAGTTCGCGGGGGGCCGCGAGAGCGGCGGCGGTAGCGGCGAAAGAGCTTTGGAAGAAGCGTCGACGGGAGAGGTGCATGGCGGCCTCGCAGGAAAGATCCTAAAGATTCTATGCCGGGTGAGAGCGGCCGGGGAGAAAATCTAAGCGCGTTGAGAACCGCCCAGAGCTTTGAGTGCGTCCACTATCTTTTGCGACCACTGCGCTACTTCTTCGTCGCGCAAAGTGCGTTCATTGCTTTGGAAGACGGCGCGCAACAGCGTGGAATATTGTCCAGGGGGGACATTGCCGCCGCGGAATATTTCAATGGGTTGAAACGAGATCATATCGGCAAGTTTCAGCGCAGACACCGAGTTGGCAATGCCGTCGAAAGTCACCACGTCAGGGAAGATGAAGGAGAAATCGCGATCGACCGCGGGGAAGCGGGAGAGCTTCTGGTAGCGAGGCTGATTTAGAGGCGTTTGCAGCAGGCGGTCGAATGCGACTTCAGCGAGATAGACCTCCTGCTTCAACTTGCGCGATGCGGCGAGACCGGGATGGAGCTGACCGAAGCGGGCGATAGTAGTGCCATTCAGGACGGCACGGGCGCTGCGGCCGGGGTGAAAGTAGTCGGCGGAGTTGCTGTCGAAATAAAGAGATGAGGACTCGTAAAGGCCGAGAAGATTTTCCAGATCGCCTTTAAAGCGGCGGAAGGTCTCAGTGGCATCCTTGCCGGGCGAGATGGCGGAAGAAGTCGCGGCGAAGCAAAGCGCTGATTTTTCAGAGGTGTTGGCGCCGTTCATGCTGAAGACGTGTCCGGCTTCGAAAAGACGGACGTCGGCGGTGCCGCGATTCAAATTGCGCGCAATCATGTCGAGCATGCCGGGGACGAGAGACGTGCGCATCGTGCCCGCTTCTTCGCTGAGTGGATTCGCGATGGTCACCGGCTCTTCCGCGGAGACCGCGAGCGAATCGGCTTTGGCGATGAAGGTGGAGGAGATGGCTTCGTTGTAGCCGAGTGCCAGCAGCGTGCGACGCACCTTCTCGATCCTCGGAGCGCCGGGAAGCTCGACCAGCCCGCCTTGAAATGCCGGCAAAGTGTTGGGGAACTGGTTGAAGCCGTGGATGCGGGCGATCTCTTCGATGATGTCGATCTCGCGTTCGATATCCAGACGCCAGGTGGGAATCTCTACTTTGTATGTATTTTCGCCCTGCTTTGTAAGCGTGAAGCCTAGTCTCCGCAGGATTCGCTCAACCTCCGGAGCCGGAATATCTTTGCCGAGGATGCGCCGCACCTCAGTAAGGCGAAGCTGCGTGGGGGCGGGGCGGACTTCACGCGCGATGATGTCAATGACGCCGCCTTCGAGTTCACCACCCGATCCAAGAATGATCTCGGCGACCAGTTCGGTGGAGAGCGGACACGACGCCCAGTCGGCGCCGCGTTCGAAGCGATGCGAGGCGTCGGTGTGCATGATGTGGCGCTTGCAACTGCGGCGGATGGCCGTGGGGTCCCACCACGCGGATTCAATGACGATGTTTTTCGTCGCCTCGGTGATCATCGAATCCCATCCACCCATGATGCCGGCCAGGGCAACGGGTTTCTTCGCGTCGGCGACGACGACATCTTCGGGATGCAGCTTCCGCTCGACGCCGTCGAGCGTCTTCAGCGTCTCACCCGCCCGGGCCATGCGAATGACGAGCTTCCCGCCTTCGAGCTTGTCGAGATCAAAGGCGTGCGTGGGCTTGCCCATCTCCAGCAGGACGTAGTTGGTGGCGTCGGCGGCACTGTTGATGGGTTTTTGTTCGAGCTCTTTGAATCGTTTCATCACCCGCGCACCCGAAGGGCCGATCTTAACGTTGCGGATGACCTGTCCGGTGAAGCGTGCACAGAATTGCGGAACTTCGATTTCGACTTGGAAGCTGGATGTCCCTTTGGCGCGCGGCAATTTGGCGCTGAGCGGCTTGAGATCGACGTCATAGATGGCCGCCGCCTCGCGCGCGATGCCGTAATGGTTCATTGCGTCTGGACGGTTGGTGGTGATCTCCATCTCGAAGGAACCGTCGGCGGCGATGTTCTCGACCGCAATGCCGCCGAGAGTGAGGTCCTCGGCGAGTTTGCGGTCGTCGACCGTGATGCTCACGAATTCGCGGAGCCAGTGAGGGGATACTTTCACGCGAACTGCTCCAGGAACCGAACGTCACCTTGATAAAAAAGTTGAATGTCATCGATGCCGTACTTCAGCATCGCGATACGGTCCACGCCCATGCCGAAGGCGAAGCCGCTGATCTTTTCCGCGTGGTAGCCGTTCTCTTTCACAAAGCCGTAAACGTTGGGATCAACCATGCCGCAGCCGAGCAGCTCGATCCATCCGCTGTACTTGCAGAGGCGGCAGCCTTCATTCGCATTGAGCTTGCCGGTACCACCGCATTTGAAGCAGGAGATCTGCACGTCGGCGCTAGGCTCGGTGAAAGGGAAGAACGATGGATAAAAGCGCGTCTTCACGCTGGAGCCGAAGAGCGCTTTCATGGCATGGTCGAGCGTGCCCTTCAGGTTGCAGAAGGTGATGTTGGTGTCCACGGCGAGGCCCTCGACCTGATGGAAGATGGGTGAATGCGAGGCGTCGGCCGCGTCGTTGCGGTGGACCTTGCCTGGAATGACGATACGCACGGGCGGCGGTTGCTTCTCCATCGTTCTGATCTGGACAGGAGAAGTATGCGTCCGCAGCAGGAGCCGGTCGCGCTGGGGCTTGGATTCCTGTCCGGCAATGAAGATGGTGTCCTGGGTGTCGCGCGCCGGATGGTTGGGCGGAAAGTTCAGCGACTCGAAATTGTAGTAGTCGGTCTCAATCTCCGGCCCCTCGCCGATGGAGTATCCCATCGCCTTGAAGACGTTCACAATCTCATTCATCGTTCGCGTGATGGGATG
>DATLCI010000158.1:0-7268 GCA_035526435.1 Terriglobales bacterium | reverse complement strand
TGGTGGGAAACTCGCCGTTCGAAACCCTAAAACAGGATTCCCAGGGAGTCCCTGGGGGCGTGGTTATCGTCACCGCGAAGGGCACGGTTCGTCACGTTGAAGCCTTCGGCCATTTCACTTTCGCGGCTGATTCCCCACCCGTAACCACGGCGACTGTATTCGATCTGGCCTCCGTCACCAAGGTGGTGGCGACCACCGCAATGGCCATGGTGCTCTATGACCGCGGACGAGTGGACCTCGAGCAGCCTTTGGTCGAGATCGTGCCGGAGTTCCGGACCGATGATCCCCGCAGAGAGGTCATCACGTTACGGATGCTGTTGGCCCATTCATCCGGATTGCCGCCTCATCAGCGTTATTTTGAAACCTGCCGTTCCCGGGATGAGCTGCTGCAGGCGCTGTTCACTACGCCCTTGAAATCTGATCCCATGAGCCAGGCGGGGTATAGCGACCTGGGATTCATTTTGCTGGGGATGGCGCTCGAGAGGCTTGCAAATGATAGTTTGGCCGTCTTTTGCGAGCGCGAGATCTTCGTCCCCTTGGAAATGACGCGTACGCGCTTTAATCCGCCGGCAGAATGGAAGTCAATCATACCGCCGACACTCGACGATGATTATTTTCGCCACCGTATCATCCAGGGCGAGGTGAATGATGAGAATGCTTACCTGATGGGCGGTGTGGCCGGGCACGCCGGACTTTTTGCCCCCGCGGAAGACGTCGCGAAGTTTGCGCTATGCATGTTGCGAGGCGGCTCACCCATCATTCGGCCAGGGACGGTAAGACTTTTTACGCAGCGGCAGCCGCAACCCGTGGACACTTCGAGAACCTTGGGCTGGGACACGCCGTCAGCGCCATCGCAGGCGGGAAAGCACTTTTCTGCTGCGTCCTACGGGCACTTGGGATACACCGGCACATCGCTGTGGATCGACCCACAACGCGACGTCTCGATCACGCTCTTAACGAACCGGACCTGGCCGGATGCGAAGTCGCAAGCGATAAAGCAGGTGCGTCCGGCGGTACATGACGTTATGATGGAAGCTCTTCTAACCGACCAATGACCCCGAAACCGATACTTAAATCCACCCGCAAGCAGACAGACTTGCGCGACCTCGTCACCGAGCAGTCCAACCGCTCATCCACGGCATTCGATACCAGATCTCCGCTGCAGATCGCGCGCATCATCAACGCCGAGGACGCGAAAGTAGCCAAGGCGGTAAAGAAGACGTTGCCGCAGGTGGCGGAGGCGATCGAAGCGGTGGCCAAGTCCATCGGTAATGGTGGCCGTTTGATCTACGTGGGAGCCGGCAGCAGTGGACGCATTGCCGCGCTGGATTCTTCGGAGTGTCCGCCGACTTTCAATGCCGACCCCGAGACGGTGCAGTATGTGATGGCAGGTGGCGCCAAGGCACTGGGCCATGCGGCGGAGTTCAACGAAGATTCACGCGAGCAGGGCGAGACGGATATCGCCCGCACCCGGCCGACGCGCAACGATGTGGTGATCGGGATCGCCGCCAGCGGACGCACGCCTTACACCATCGCCGCGCTGCAATATGCGAAGAGCCGTGGCGCTTTGACCGTTTCTGTAGTGTGCGTGAAACATTCTGAGTTGGGTGAGGTGGCCGATATCGAGATCGCCGTGGAGGTTGGTCCGGAAGTCATCTCTGGCTCCACTCGACTCAAAGCCGGGACCGCGCAGAAGCTGGTCTGCAACATGATCACCACCGGCGCTTTCACCCGGCTAGGCTATGTCTACGGCAACCTGATGGTGAATGTCCATTTGAAGAATGAAAAGCTGGTGGAGCGCGGGATCTCGATCTTGCAGCGTGCGGCAGGGGTTGACCGCGAGACGGCCAAGAAAGCTTTGCAGATCGCCGAGAGCCGCGTACCGGTTGCGTTGGTGATGCTGAAACGCGAATGCAACGTGACCGAGGCACGAGCGCGCCTGGTGGCGGTGCGAGGACACGTGCGCCGCGCCATCGAAGAAAATATTGAAGTCTAGCGGCAAAGCCTAAGGCTTCCGCCCGCTGGCAGCCGGTTACGTTTCCTCATACAATCAATCCAACATGGATAAATTTGTCATCCGCGGTGGTAATCCCCTGCTCGGAACGGTCCGCGTTTCGGGCGCAAAGAATGCGGCGCTGCCTGCCATGGCGGCCGCCATCCTGACGGCTGAGCCCGTCATCCTGGAAAATATCCCCGACGTTCGCGACATTCAGACCGAACGCAAGTTGCTGGTCTCGCTAGGTGGCGAGGTTGAACTCGGCTACGGACGCGCTCACCACCGCACCACCATCAACTGCAAGAATCTGAGTACTAACCCTGAAGCCGCATACGAGGTAGTAAAAACTATGCGCGCTTCCACGCTGGTCCTGGGTCCATTGGTAGCACGCATGGGCGTGGCCCGCGTATCCATGCCGGGCGGCTGTGCCATTGGCGCGCGTCCCATCGATTTGCATATCAAAGGATTGGAGCGGATGGGCGCGACCATCACGCAGGAACATGGCTACATCGAGGCCAAAGCCGAACGGCTCAAGGGCGCGCACATCCATTTTGAAAAAATCACCGTGACCGGGACGGAAGACCTCATGATGGCGGCAACTCTCGCTGACGGCGAAACTGTCTTTGAGAATGCCGCGCGCGAACCCGAAGTAGTTGACCTGGCGAACTTGCTCAATCGCATGGGGGCCAAGATCGAAGGCCATGGCACTTCTACCATTAAAGTGAAAGGCGTTTCGAAGCTCGGCGGCGCCAAGCACCGCATCATCCCTGACCGGATCGAAGCAGGGACATTCATCATCGCCGCGGCATTGACTGGTGGCGACTTGATGGTGGCCGGTTGCGACCCTTCGCACCTCACCGCACTGCTGCAGAAGTTGGAAGAATGCGGGGTAAAGCTGCGCATCTCTGGCGACTCGGTGCGAGTGATCGGCGACAGTCCGCTGAAAGCGGCCGACATCAGTACCGAAGAGCATCCGGGCTTCCCTACCGACATGCAGGCCCAGTACATGGCCTTGGCCACGCAGGCGGAAGGCGTCTCCGTAATAACCGAAAATATCTTTGAGAACCGCTTCATGCACGTAAGCGAATTGAACCGCATGGGAGCAAATATCAAGATTGATGGACGCCGCGCGATCGTTCGCGGCAAGAGCCCGCTTTCGTCTGCAGCCGTGCTGGCTTCAGACTTGCGAGCTTCCGCTTCATTGGTTCTGGCTGCGCTGGTCGCAGATGGTGAAACGATCATTGACCGGGTTTATCACATCGATCGGGGATACGAGCGCATCGAAGAAAAGCTGCGGGGGGTAGGCGCCCAAATGAAACGCATCGGCGAGATGCTGCCGAAGAAGTCTTCTACGGTGCAGGTGATGGGTTAGTGCATCTTCACGCCAAGCACACTGGCCGTCACCACGATGACCAGCAGCGCCGCCGACACCAGCACCATCTTTCTGTCTTTTAATCCCGCGTACATGACCAGCGCCGCGATGATCCGCAGCATCGGCGTCGCCAGCAGGACCAAAATTCCCGCGGTCGCCGCGTAGCCGGCGAACTGTTGCAGCCCCAGAACTCCCAAAACAACCGCGGCCAGCAGCAACGCGAATGACAGATATGCCCCGTACTTAAGCGTAATCGCCACGAGATGCTCGGAGTGCTTCATGCCAGCCCCCCGGTCATCAGCTTGTAAATCATCTGCCCCGCCAGGACCAGGGTGATAGCAATAAACAAGCTGAGCACATAGATAGCCCGGACCTTCGGCGCCAAGCGAGCTCCCAGCAGCGATCCCGCGAAGACGCCCGCTACTACCGCCCCCGCAATGCCGACGTTCACATCGCCGCGTCCGTAATAAATGTAAGCGCCCGTAGCGGCGGTCACGCCAATGGTGAAGTTGCTGGTGGCGGTCGCGACGCGCAACGGCACGCCCATGAACATATACATGACCGGAACTTTGATCACGCCTCCGCCCACGCCCAGCAACCCGGAGAAGGCACCCGCACCGAGTGACGCGGCCAGACCGATCGGATAGTTCTTCACTTCGTAGGATGGAATATCCGTCTGCAAAGCCTCTTTCCGGGAGCCCCACGCCCGCTTCACCAGTGACGATGCGCTATACAAAAGGAAGACCACGAAAAGCATGGCTAACGCTCGCTTATTCATGTAGCCCGCTATGATCGCGGCGGTGGCGGCTCCAGTCGTCGTCGCCAATTCCAGGATCATGCCCAAACGAATATTGGTGACGTGCTTCTCGACATGGACTGACGAAGTCGCGGTGGACGTCGCGATCACTGACACCAGGCTTACCCCGATCGCCTGATGCAGGGGCACTCCGAAATAGATCGCCAGCAGCGGGGTGATGATAATGCCGCCGCCTACGCCGGCAAGCGCGCCAAATCCGCCGGCGGCAAAGCCTACCGCGGCCAGGAGCAGGATCATGGTGGGCGAATCGATCATTTATGCGTTATCACCATCCCATGGTTCGCTTCCAAGCTTCAGTCCTACCGGTTCGTCGTTCTGCGCGCGCAACACCATGCCCACGGCTCCCAGCACGACGATGGCCGCAATCAACATGGTGATCGGTACCGGCTCCTGCAGCAGAATCGCTCCCTCTGCGATGGCCACCAGCGGCACCACTAACGAAATGGTGGAAAGCTGGTAGGGATGCATTTTTCGCAGCAGCCAATAATACGTGGCGAAGGCCACCGCTGACCCGAAGACGGCGAGAAACAGCAGCGCGGCCGTGACCTTTGCGGACCATGAGAGGCCTTGCCCTGACTCAAGAACTGCGCTGCCCGCGAATAACAGCACTGCGCCGATGATCAGTTGCAAGCAAGCGCTCACTACGGGGGAAACGTCCAGCGTATTTTTCTTAGCGAAGAGCGCCGACCATGCGCTGGTCGTCACTGCCAGCAGGATGGCTGCGCCGCCGATCATGGCGCGCGGTGACGCGCTCAGTTGCGATTGGAAGAGTACGCCGATGCCGCCCGCCGCAATCACCATGCTGAAGACGGCGCTTCGCGGGACTTTCCTGCCAGTCACCAGCGGTGTGAGCATGCTGACCACTAGCGGCGATGAGGTGTAGAGCAGCGCCGTGAGAGATGACGACACATACTGCTCCGCCCAGAAGAGCAGTCCAAATGGGATCGCCATGATAGTGACGCCGAGGATGGTGATGTCCCGCCATTGCTTAACGGACTTGGGCAAGGACGCCCGTTGCAAAGCTGCGAGCGCCGCCAGAATGATCGCGGCGATCACAAACCGGACGGCTGCGGCCCACAGTGGCGGTACTTCGAGGACGACCACGCGAATCGCCATCCACGTGCTGCCCCAGATGGCGCACAGCAGCGCATAGGCTAAGTAATGTCGGAGGCTAAGCGCTGCGGTGGATGACATCGGCTCCAACTTTGTACCACATGGCTTCAATGCCGCAGGGGCAAAGAAAAAGGCCGCAGATCACTCTGCGGCCCTGGTTGAAAAATTAACGGTTAGCGACGCGGTCCGCCGCGTCCACGGCCGCCACCACCGCCACCGCGTCCACCACGACCACCACCGCCGCCGCCGTGACGAGGACGTCCGCCACCGCCGGGACGACCACCGCGATCTCCACCACGATCGGGACGGCCGCTGCCAACTCCGGCACCAGCACCTTCTACGCGGTTGAAGTTCGGCTCGTCGCCATTGCCTTCAGTCTCTTCGAAGTCGCCGCCGCCTTCGATGGTCACGGCTTCGCCGCCGGCTCCGCCGTCAGCCGGCTCGCCATTCTCGGCCGCCATCTTGGCGCGCTGCTCTTTCAAGATCGCCTTGCGCGAAAGCTTGATGCGGTTGCCTTCGATGGCAAGCACCTTGACCAGGATCTGATCGCCTTCGTGGAGCTCATCCTTCACATCGTTCACGCGATGCTCCGCGATCTCGCTGATGTGCAGCAAGCCGTCGGTGCCAGGGAACAATTCCACGAACGCCCCGAATTCGGCCAAGCGAACCACCTTCCCGAGATAGGTCTTGCCGATCTCAGGCGTGGCCGTAATGTCGCCGATGATCTGGAGGGCCTTCGCTAATGCGGCTTCGTCGTTCGACGCCACATTCACCTTGCCGGAATCTTCCACATCGATCTTCACGCCGGTCTGTTCCACAATGCTGCGGATCATCTTTCCGCCCGGTCCGATCAGGTCGCGGATCTTGTCCACGGGGATCTGCAGGGTGTGAATGCGCGGCGCGAACTTGGACATGTTCTCGCGCGATTCCTTCATCACTTCTTCCATCTTGCCCAGGATGAACAGGCGACCGCGGCGGGCCTGTTCCATCGCTTCGCTCATGATGGCGCCGGTGATGCCGGGGATCTTGATGTCCATCTGGAGAGCGGTAATACCTTCAAACGTTCCCGCGACTTTGAAGTCCATGTCGCCGTAATGATCTTCCGCGCCGGCGATGTCCGTCAGGATGGCGTAATCATTGCCTTCCTTCACCAGACCCATTGCCACCCCGGCCACGGCGGCCTTCAACGGCACGCCTGCGTCCATTAGCGAGAGCGATGCTCCGCAAACACTGGCCATGGAGGAAGACCCATTGGATTCGAGGATGTCGCTGACCACGCGCATCGTGTAAGGCCATTTGTCCGCGTCGGGAAGAACCGCTAGCAGCGCGCGCTCAGCCAGGGCGCCATGTCCGATCTCGCGGCGGCCCACGCCGGTCATGCGGCCCGTCTCGCCGACGGAGAATGGCGGGAAGTTGTAATGCAGCATGAAGTTCTTGCGCGTCTCACCTTCGTAGCGCTCAATGCGCTGAGTGTCGTCGCTGGTGCCCAAAGTCGTAGTGACCAGGGCCTGCGTTTCGCCGCGGGTGAAGAGCGCTGAACCGTGAGTCCGGGGCAGTACCGAGGTCTCAATCGTGATCTGGCGGATCTCGTCGAAGCCGCGAGCGTCCGGACGACGCTTATTCTTCGTTACCTGCTCGCGGAAGATGTTTTCGCGGAGCTGGTCAAAGTACTTGCCGGCCTTCTTGCGTCCCTCTTCATCTTCTTCCGTGACGGTTTCCTTGACTTCCTTCTTTACTGCCTTGAGCTTGGCGTAGCTATCTTCCTTGGAATACTTCTTGGTGTCGCCGGCGTCGGTGATCTTGTCTCCGAACTTGCTCTTCAGGTCGTTGTAGTACGCTTCGTCGAATTCCACGGCCGCTACTTCGCGCTTCTTCTTGCCGGCTTTCTTTTGCAGCTCCAGGATGCCATCGCAAATCTTCTTAATCTCTTCGTGCGCGAAGTTGATGGCGTCCACCACGACTTTCTCGCT
>DATLCI010000137.1:0-8542 GCA_035526435.1 Terriglobales bacterium | reverse complement strand
TGACGCGCTGCTCCGCTTCCTGAGCATGGGTATCACCCCGGTGATAACGCATCCTGAACGCAACCTCGTCATCCAGCGCCAGCCGGAGCTTGCACTAAAGCTCGCCGAGCAGGGGTGTGTTATCCAGGTAACGGCCAACTCCTTTACCGGACACTGGGGCGGCGCCACCAAGAAACTCGCCCTGTGGCTGCTGGAGCGCGACGCCGTTCATGTGGTGGCAAGTGATGCCCATGACACCCGTCACCGACCTCCGGTACTTTCAAAAGCGAAGGCCGCATTGGCTGAGCTACAGGGCCTCCAGGTCGCGATCGCCCTGGTGCACGATAATCCCCTGGCCATCATCTCCGGCCGTCCGCTTCCCTACTTCCCGCAGCCCCAGACTGCCTAAGGCATTCTCCGCCTGGTCCTAGTGGGGAAATTGCATTCCCAAAAGACGGGAAGATGAGTTATAAGGGACGTTCCCCCGCAGGCCAGTTGTTCGCCGACACGAGGTCGCACATGGGCGTAAAGCCCAAGAAAGCACCTGAGAAGAAATCCAAGGTTATCGCCGCCCGCACAACTGCGGGTGGGGCCGCCGAGTCCCTGCCGCCGGAAGGCTCGAACCTCCCCGAATTCTCTCGCCTCACGGTGAACAGCATCGCCGATCCCTGTTTGATACTGCAGCAAGAGACGCTGCAGATCCTGGCGGCGAATCGCGCGGCTGCCGAGCTCTATAAGTGCAGCTTGACCCAGCTCGAGACTGCCAATCTGGATTCTCTCGCCTTCCCCGGGTATGAGGACACTTTTAAAGTTAAGTTCGAATCACCCAAGGCCAGGAAGGAACTCCAACAGTGTTGTCCGGATGGCAGCCGCGTCACCGTGGAAACCACTCCCTCGGCCGGCACCTTCGCAGGTGTACCCGCCTGGCTCTGCGTCATTCATGAAGTGAGCTCGCGCGCGCGGTTAGTGCAGGCTCTACTGGAGAGCGACGCTACCAACCGGGAGATCATCGAAAACGCCAGCGACATCATCTACACCCACGACCTGCTCGGCAACTTCACCACCGGAAACAAGGCGGTGCAGAAGATCCTTGGATACTCCCGGGCCGAGACCATGCGGATGAATATCCGGGACTTGGTCGTCGAAGAGGACCAGGAGAAAGCGAAGCAGGCCACCCTGGCCAAACTTGCCGGGAATCCCGTCCCCAATCCTTATCGCTTGCGCGTGCGGACCAAGTCAGCGAAAGTATTGCACCTGGAAGTCAGCACCCGACTGGTTCATCGCGATGGGCAGCCGGTGGGGGTTCAAGGCATCGCGCGTGACATCTCCGACCGTATCCACGCCGAACAGGCCCTGCGCGAGAGCGAATCCAAATTCCGGGCTGTGGCAGAAAGCGCGCCTTGCGCCATTCTGATCTACCAAGGGACCAAGTTCCGCTATGTGAATCCAACGGCGGAACGCATCACCGGCTACAGCAAGGAAGAGCTCTTGCAATTGGATGAATTCTGGCAACTGGCGCCGCCCGAGCACCGTGAGACCATCAAACAAAGGGCAGAGTCGAGGCAACGGGGCGAAGTGGTGCCCGGCGGGTATGAGTTCAAGATCCTGCACAAGAGCGGGGTGGAGCGGTGGATGGATTTTACCGTCAGCACCATCACCTACGAAGGGTCGCTTGCCGCACTATTAATGGTCTTCGATATTACTGACCGGAAACGCGCGGAGGCGGAGCTATTTGCTTCGGAAAACCGCTTCCGGCAGCTCTTCCAGCGTAATCTTGCGGGGGTATACGTCAGCACCTTTGACGGCAGGATGCTGGATTGCAATGATTCGTTCGCTAAGATCTTCGGCTACGAGTCGCGTGAAGACGTCTTGCAAGCTGACGCGCAGTCTTTCTATTTCTCCTATCGCGAGCGTGAACAATACTTGAGCAAGCTGCGTCAGAACCGCTTGCTCTCCAATATGGAGACCCTGTGCCGGAAAAGGGACGGCGCCCAGCTATGGGTTTTGGAAAACGTGATCATGGTGCCCGATATCCATGGCGGGCCGGACCTCATCGAAGGCACCCTGGTTGACATCACCGAACGAAAACTCACGGAAAAGAAACTTACGGAGAGTGAGAGCAAATTCCGCGCTGTGGCAGACACCGCTTCTTCCGCCATCTACATTCACAACGGCCGGACCTTCCTTTACGCGAACCGCGCCAGTGAAGAGATCAGCGGCTATAGTGTTGACGAGTTGTTGCAGTTGAATCCTTTCGACATCGTGCATCCGGATGACCGGGCATTCGTACTGGAACGAGGGCGCTCCCGGGTAAGCGGACAAGCCGCGCCGGAGCGCTACGAGTACCGCATCCTGCGGAAGGATGGCAGCGTACGCTGGGTCGATTTCAGCGCGGGAGTGATGCAATTCGAAGGTGAAAGCGCGATCATCGGCACCGCCTTTGATATCACGGAGCGGCGACGGGTTGAAGCCCTGCAGGCTGCCTTGTTCCGGATCTCTGAGCGCGCCAATGCCGCGCAGGACCTGGAAGAGTTCCTCGTCGCCATCCATAAGATCCTCGGCGAGTTGATCCACGCCCGCAATATCTATGTGGCGCTGTATGACGAGAATACTGACACGGTCTCCTATCCCTACTACGTGGATGAGGCAGATGAACCTCCCGTGGGGTCTTTTCCCTTGGGACGTGGATTCACTGAGTATGTATTGCGGACCGGGTCCCACCTGTTGGCCACTCCGGAGATTGCGGCACGCCTGCGCGCCTCCGGCGAACTGGAGCGCGTAGGATCTGACTGTGTTGACTGGCTGGGCGTACCTCTGAAGACCGGCAGTAAGACGGTTGGGGTTTTGGCGGTGCAGAGCTACACCGAAAAGGTGCGCTACAACGAACAACAGGTAGAGATCCTGAATTTCGTCTCCCAGCACATTGCCAATGCCATCTTGCACAAGCGGAATGAAGAGGCGCGGCGTGAATCCGATCTGCGTTTCCGGACCATGGTGCAAAGCGCGGTCTACGGCATCTACCGTTCCAGCCCCGATGATCACTTCATCGAGGTCAATCCCGCGCTGGTGAATATGCTCGGGTATGCCACAGCCGAAGAAGTCCTGACGTTGAAGCTTTCCCGCGATGTCTACGCTACCTCCGAGGAGCGCACCTCCCTCATCCATAGACATGCTCATAGCGGCGGCCGAGTCGAGGGCATTGAAGTGAAATGGAAGCGCAAGGACGGAAAGTACATCACCGTGCGCTTGAGCGGCCGCGCGATCTTAGATGGGTCTGACCGTCCTCGCTACTTTGAAATGATCGCTGAGGATGTGACCGAGCGCCGCGCCTTGGAAGACCAGCTCCGGCAGTCGCAGAAGATGGAGGCCATCGGACGCCTCGCCGGCGGCGTTGCCCATGACTTCAACAACCTGCTCACCGTCATCAAGGGCTACAGCGAGTTGATGCTGGATGAATTGAAGGAAGCCGATCCGCTCCGCGCCGAGGTTGAAGAGATCAAGAAGGCGGCGGACCGGGCAGCTACTCTTACCCGACAGCTTCTCGCCTTCAGCCGCCAACAAGTGCTGGCCCCCAAAGTCATCGATCTCAATTCCGTTGTCAGTAACATGGACAAGCTCTTGAACCGGCTCCTCGGCGAAGATATTGGTCTCTATACGGTCCTGGAGGGAGGACTGGGCACGGTTAAAGCCGATCCCGGGCAGATCGAGCAAGTGGTGATGAACCTCGCGGTCAATGCGCGCGACGCCATGCCCCGTGGCGGCAAACTGACGATTGAGACCGCGAACGTCGAGTTAGATGAAAGCTATGCGCGGGAACATGTGGGTGCACGCGCCGGTAGTTATGTCATGCTCGCCGTCTCCGACAACGGCACCGGCATGACGCCCGAAGTCCGGCAGCGCATTTTCGAACCATTCTTCACCACCAAAGAGCTAGGCAAAGGCACCGGCCTCGGACTATCGACTGTCTATGGGATCGTGAAACAGAGCGAAGGCTATATCTGGGTCTATAGCGAACTCGGCCAAGGCACTTCGTTCAAGGTGTATCTCCCGCGAGTGGATTCTCCGGCCGAGATGATCTCCGTGCGTAGCTCCCGCAAACCCACCTTTACCGGACATGAGACGGTGTTACTGGTGGAAGATGAGGACGGAGTACGCGCGCTGGTGCGGCAGGTGCTCCATAAGCATGGATACACCGTCCTGGAAGCGCGTCATGGCGGCGAAGCCCTCTTGCACTGCGAACGTCATCAAGGGCCGATCCAATTGTTGTTGACCGACGTGGTGTTGGAACAGATGGGCGGTCCCGAACTGGCGCGTCGTCTGGCCGGCATCCGTCCCGACATGCGAGTCCTTTACATCTCCGGCTATACCGACGATGCCATCATTCATCACGGAGTGCTGACGGAGGGGACCGCGTTCCTGCAAAAACCATTCACTACCGAGGCGCTGGCCAAGAAGATCCGTCAAGTCTTGGACAATTGAATTCGCCGGCGAGCAAGAAAAAAGCGCAGCCCGGGCTGCGCTTTTGTATGCAGAAATATTATTGGGGTTCAGCCGTCCGGACGGCGGCGGTCGCGGAAGTGGTCGGTAGCACGGCCGTGTCCGGATTGAGGATGTTGCTGTGATCGGGTCCAAGCCCGAGTTTGATCAAGGCTCGTGAGTCGGGAACGACCTTAGTCTGCCAGCCATTCTCTTTTTGCAGTCTCACCAGCGCCTGTTTGGTGGCGGCATCCATGGTACCGGTCGGTTCAGACTTCAAATACCCGGCGCTGGCCAGTGCCTCTTGAATCTGCAAGGTTCGCTCGGATGCGATTGATTGTTGCCCGCGGCGCTTCCATGCTCCTTTTTTGCTCTTAGCCTTGACCGACTTCGCCTTTTTTCCTTTTACCGACGATTTTTGGGCAGAAACCTTGCTTGAGTGTTTCTTAGGCGTGACTTTCGCAGCTCCTAGCGCCGAGACTGCGACGGCAAAGCAAATGAGTAACCCGATTGTTTTCAATGCCTTCAAAAGTCACCTCGCAAGGACTATGCGAACGCTATCCCGGTAGTTAGAGAGCCAAAACCGCCGGGCGGGTTGTGCTGGGGAATCATCGCATAGACGATACCCCAGCGCCAGCCTTTTTAGTTACTGATTGGTTACGGAAGTGTGCCACCCAAAAAGATGGTTCCGGTGTCCCTTCCGCGCTGCCGGACGAGGAATACGACATCGTCGCCGCTCTTCAACTTGGACTGGATTCTCCGGAGATCCTCTTCATTGTTTACTTGCTGACGGTTGATCTCCAGCACGATGTCGCCGCGCTGCAACCCAACATCCTCGGCGAACGACCGCAGCTTCACATCCGAGACGGCTACACCCTTCCCCGCCGCGATGCCGAGCTGACTCGCCATGTCCCGCGGGACCGCCCGCACACTCATCCCGAGTTTGGATTCAACCGGAGTCGCATTGTCCGCCGTTTCGTCCTCTTCGCCATCTTCCGCCAGGAGTTTCGCCCGGTCGCCCACCGTAACCGTCAATTCCTGCCTCTTCTGGTCGCGGACGATTCCCATCCGGATCTTAGTGCCGGGCTTCCGCGACGAGATCTCACTGACTAACTCATCGCCGTTCTTAATGGTCTTGCCGTCCACGGAGATGATGGTGTCGCCGGTCTTCAGCCCTGCTTCCTCAGCCGGAGTTCCAGGACGCACACTGGAGATCACTACGCCATCCGGCACGCCGTACATGCGCGCCACGGCTGGATTCGGCGTCGCTCCGAATTGCACGCCGATCGATCCGCGAGTGACCTTGTGTTCTGGCCCGATCAGCTGGTTATAGACGGACATCACCGTCTTCGAAGGCATTGCGAATCCCACGCCCTGCGAACCGTTCGTCTGCGTAAAGATCGCAGTATTGATGCCGATGACTTCGCCGTTCAGATTCACCAGCGGGCCGCCGGAGTTACCCGGGTTGATGGCTGCATCCGTCTGAATGAACGATTGAAACTGGCGGGAGTTATCAATGTTACGGCCCTTCGACGAAACAATACCGGCCGTCACCGTCTGCTCCAGGCCAAAGGGACTGCCGATCGCCAGCACCCAATCGCCGACATTCATCGAATCCGAATTGCCCAGCTTGGCTGCGGGCAACGAGCGGTTCACGTCGATCTTGATGACGGCGAGGTCTGTCTCCCGGTCGGTGCCGATGACTTTCGCTTCATGCGGCTGCGCTCCCGGAGGATCGTCCATCAGCCGTACCCGGATACGGTCCGCGCGCTCTACTACGTGCGCGTTGGTCACGATGAAGCCTTTGGCGTCGAGGATAACGCCTGAGCCCAGGGACCGCTGCCGCATGCCTTCGGGATTCACGCCGCGCGGAGTCTGTCCCCCAAAGAAGCGGTCAAAGAAATCCTGCATCGGATCTTCGCCCTCGTCTCCTGGGGCCTGCCGGCCGCGGCGTTGTGGCCGCAGCGTCGACTCAGTGTTGATGTTTACGACCGCTGGCTCAATGTCCTTGGCCACTTTGCTGAAAGTGTTGGACATCTGCTGCGGCGCCGGCATTTGCAGCGGCGTCGCGCCGGCGGAAGGATCTTCTTTTCCCTTCACGCTCTTGGAAACGACTGTTCCAATAAGAATCCCGAGAGTAAGCGTGATCAATACGAATAATGTCGAAGCAAAACGGCGGGCCTTGATCTTACCCGCAATACCGCTGAAGCGCGGATCCATACTCTTTCCTCCACGTATCAAGCTCGATTATACCTAGGCAGTCTGGGCTTCCCTGCATAAGGGATACTTCCCATTAGACGCATCGCCCGCTACTTTCGTCACCTCTAGGCGACCGCTTCCACGCTGTTTGCGGCCGGCGGCGAGCCTTTGAGCTCTGACACCAGCACTCCGGCTAATATGAGCATCGCGCCCGCCGCCGCCCTGGTCCCTAGCCGTTCATGCAGCACGATGTAGGAGACCAGCCACGCGAATACAGGCTCCAGGGTGAAGATCAATGCGGTGTGGGTGGCCGGAGTGAATTGTTGTGCCCACGCCTGCACGGTGAACGCCACCGCCGTGCCCAGGATTCCGGTGGTAACAATGGCCCAAATCACCGCCGGTGACCAGACGACCCGCACCGTTTCGAGCATGGGAATGGTGGCGAACATAAGAACCGCGGCTACCGCCGTCTGCAGGAAGGCGATCTGCTCAAACGGGTACCGTTGCGTGGCTCTTCCCAGAAAGATGATCTGAAAAGCGAATGCCACCGCGCAAGCTAGCGTCAACAAGTCCCCGGAATTCACCGATGACCATTCAGCCCACGCATTGGCGCCCCCCGGAACCGTCATCAATACCAGACCTATAAAAGCCGCAGCTACGCCGATAATGGTCCATTGGTTTATCTTGCGTCTCCAGAACAACGCCAAAAATACCGGTACTAGCACTACGGATACTCCGGTGAGGAATCCCGACTTCGAAGGCGTCGTCAACCTCAGACCCGAGGTTTGAAATTCATATCCCGCCCAGAGGAATATTCCCACCAGTGCGCCGGAGCGGAATGTGGGCCACTCTATCCGCAGAATAGGACGCCAGAAGATCAGGAATAGACACGCAGTGGCCAGCAACATACGGACGGCGTTAAAAAAAAGCGGAGTGATCTCCGCCAGGGCGTTCTTGATGACTACAAACGTCGCGCCCCAGATGAAGGTGATGAGCACCAGCAGCAGGTGAGCTTTCAGCGCTCGCGACACTGGCCGTCCATTCACTCGCGGGGGCCAGCTTCGTAAACCGTCTTGCCGCCCACCACCGTACGCAACACCCGGGTAAGGAGGATGTCTTCGGGCCGAACGTTGGTGATGTCGCGGTCCAACACCACGAAGTCTGCCAGCATTCCCTTCGCAATGGTTCCCTTGTTGGTTTCCGCGAACTCGGCATAAGCCGCGCCGCGGGTGTAGGCAGCAATGGCTTGGTCGATGTTCAGCGCCTGTTCCGGATAATAGGTCTTGTTCCCGGTTTCATTCTTGCGCGTGACCGCCGCATAAAGTCCGCGAAACGGCGTGATGGGCTCTACCGGATAGTCGGTCCCAAAAGCGATGCGGACATTGTCCTGCAGGAACTGCGCCCACGGATAAGAAGTCCTGGCGCGCTCCTTTCCGATCCGGGCCTCCGCCCAATTCATGTCGGTCAATAGATGGCTGGGCTGCACTGAAGCGATCACGCCCAAGTCCCGGTAGCGTGTGAATTGGCTCGGCGCGATCACCTGGTCGTGCTCGATGCGCATCCGCAATGCTTTTGCATCTTTGTTCGCTTGCTTTGCTCCATACGCGAAGGCATCCAGCGCCATCTCCGCGCCGCGGTCGCCGATCGCATGGAAGCCGATCTGGAAATCTGCCGCCACCCGCTCTGCCACCATCTTGTTCAACTGCTCCTGCGAATAGCGCGGCAGCCCTGAATTGCCGTGGTCATCGGCATAAGGCGCCAGCAACGCCGCGGTGCTGGAGCCCAGCGAGCCATCCATGAACCCTTTGAGCATTCCGGTAGTAAGCCACGAATCAAGTTTTACGTGATGCGCGCGCGCTTTCTTTAGGTTCTCCACGGATTCGTCGAA
>DATLCI010000077.1:0-5699 GCA_035526435.1 Terriglobales bacterium | reverse complement strand
ACGCTGAGCCCGTACTTCCTTGACGCTGTCCGCTATGCGCGCAAGGTGGGATACAACTCAGTGCAGGCGGCGACCAACGGGATCGAATTCGCCAAGAGCCCTGAATTCTGTAAGCAAGCCGCCGAAGCAGGATTGCGCTATGCGTATCTGCAATTCGACGGTATCGGCAACGCGGCCAATGCTCATCGCAAGGTGGGCAACATGTTTGACGTGAAGGTGCGCGCCATCCAGAACCTGCACGCGAACGGCGTAGACATCGTCCCGGTCACGACCATTGTGAACGGCATCAACAATGAGCAGGTAGGAAAGATCATCCAGTTTGCGCTGGATAATCCGAAGATCATCAGCTTCCTGAGCTTCCAGCCGGTGAGCTTTACCGGCCGTGACGAAGAAGTGACCGACGAGCGCCGCATTGCGCAGCGCTACACGCTCAGCCATCTGGCGCATGACGTTAAGAACCAGACGGGATTGGGCGAGCCTATCCGCGACTGGTTCCCGATCAGCTTTATGAGCACCTTCAGCGATTGGGCTGACCTGGTACATGGTCCGACGGCCGACTGGGGACAACTGAGCTGCGGCTGCCATCCGAACTGCGGTATCGGCATGGCGTTGATGATCGATAAGGAAACCAAGGAGTCGGCGCCGGTGACGGCGTTCTTGAACGCCGACCGCCTGGCCCGCGACGTAGCCCGCGTGAACGACGCTGGCCGTGGGAAATTCCTGAGCGTAGTGGGCGTAACGCTTTCACTGCTGCGCAACTACAACCCGTTCAATGCGCCCACGCACTTCAGCATCTTCAGCCTGTTGGCGAAGTTCGATAAGTGCTTTGGCGCCACCGGCCGCAACTACGGCAGCGTTACCGGCGAGCGCACAATGGACGACATCAACAAGCGTCGCAAAGACCGCTGGAACTTCCTGTTCATCGCGGGGATGTGGTTCCAGGACCTGTTCAACTACGACTTCCGCCGGACGGAGCAATGCATCATTCCGTACGCGACCCAGGAAGGCGAGATCAGCTTCTGCGCCTACAACACCGGAGTGGGCTGGAGAAATATCATCGAGAAGATGCACATGACCGCCACGCTCACTAAGTGGTATGAAGAGCACGGACGCCATGAGATCTTTGCCGGCGGAAAGAAAGTCGGCATTGGCGAGCAGCCAGTAACGCTCAAGCTGATCAATGAGCACGTGCAGGCGGGCGAGCAACATGATCTGGACGACAAAGGCATTGCGAAGAATGCCCGCGAAGAGAAGCTGCGCGCGCGCGATAACAAGCTGAAGTCAGACGCCGAAAATGCGCAGATGGCCAAGCTGTATCGGGAGCACGTGCTGGGCGAAAAGCCGATGGAAGGCTTTGTGAGTTTGGACCAGTTGGGCACGCCGAAAGCGAAGGCGGCCGCGGCTGTCGAGAAGAAGGAAGAGGTCATGGGAGATTAACGGCTTCGCCGTTATCTCAGCCGTTAGGCTTTAGGAAAGTCAAAGGCAAGAGCAAAGAAATTCCAAAGCAGCACCATCCGTAAAACCGCCGACCGGCTTAGACAAGACGGTCGGCGGTTTTGCGTTGAGAGTAGAATCTGTTGGGTACGTTAGAGTCTTTCGCCCCTAGCGGGCTGACTCCGGAGGAGGAAAGTCTTGGGATACTTCCCTTCGCCGCAGACCTTGAAGGACCCGAAATCTTTGTACCAGAGGCCATCGGGCGCGACGGGCTCGGTCTCCCGCCACTCCTTCAGAGCGTAGAGATCTTGAGCAGTGATCATGCGCTCGCGAAGGCGTTCGAAGAGATGGTCGCGTAAGGCCGGGGGCAGGCTGGTCCACTGAATCTTTGGCATCAGTCGCCAAAGGTCATGCGTGCGAGTTCTTCCTTGATCCGGTGCTGTTCCTGACGGTCAGTGGAGGTGGCCAAGCGATCGGCAAATTCAAAGAAGCGCCGCTTCTCAGATTCTTTGGCCTCCAGTCCGGTCTCGATCAATTCTTCCAAAACGCGGTTAGTACTGCGTTTGGCACGGCGGGCCAACACCTGTACCCGGCTGGCCAGATCAGGACGCAACGAGACGCTGCGCCGGACGGTTTTTTTCTTGCTGACTTTATTTGAAGTCGACATTCAATCATTATGCCCCATTTTGCACCATTTTGCACCTTTGTTGGGGATAAAGCACTGACAATTAGAAGCTGATGCTGCTACACTCGCTGGCCATGCGTCGAGTGGGGATGATGGCTGCGGGGGCGTTGTCGGTGATGCTGAGCGCGGGGCTCAGTGGATGCACCATGTGGAAAGAACCGAAGGTGTCCACGTGGAAGAACACTACCAGCGTAGAAGCGATGGAGCGGCTGCTGTGGGATGAGATCAAGGCCGGCAACTGGGTGGAGGTCGAGGCGCACCTGGCGTCGAATGTGACCAGCTCCACCAGTGAGGGAGTGCTGGACAAGGCCGCCCTGATCGCCCGGTTGAAGCGCTTCCAAGGGGTCGAGTCGTCGCTGGGCGAGTTCACCGTTACCGACAATGGAGATACGACGGTGGTCCATTATGTGGCGACCGTGCCCGGCGGGCAGCGCCGGCATACGTCGGTATGGCAGAAACAGAAGCAAGGCTGGGTGATGATCGCCCATGCCGACGGAGTGCCGATGGGTCAGGCGGCGGCCTCCACTCCTCCTAAAATGTAACAAAAGGTTACACACTTACCTGATGGTCTAAGGACCTTCGTACCCCTTATCAGCAATCTATCCTATTGTTTCCTAACGAGATACCAGAGCATACTCTGGTCTGGAACCAGGGTTGCTGTACTGATACCATCTGAGCCAAAGTCAGCGCAGCGGTTACCGCTCGGAAAGAAGAAGGCATGAGAGAGAAGCATAACGTCGGCGGGGCGGACGGATTCAGCCTGATCGAGTTGATGATCGTGATCGCGATCATCCTGACGGTGAGCGCGATCGCGGTGCCGTCGTTGATGAACACGGTGGCGGATGTGCGGTTGCGGTCGAGCGCGTCAACACTGCAAGGGCAGCTCCAGCAATTACGGATGCGGTCGGTCCGCGACAACAAGCCGTACAAGATGAAGATGACGACCCAGGGTGAAGCCACCATGGTGTACCTGGACCTGGACGGGGGCGACGACTATGACAGCGAAGAGCCGGCGGTAGGTCTGGCGAGGGATGTAACCGTGGCGTCAAGCGGAGCGCCCACGATGCCGAGCGGAACCCTGAATACCAGCGGGTGGACGGCGGGAACGATGTCGACGAACGCATGGTTCAACGCGCGCGGTCTGCCGTGCGACGGCAGCGGGGGCGCGTGCAACACCACCAAGGGCTATATCTATTACCTGAGCCAGACGCGGACGACGAGCAATACGGCGTGGGCGGCGGTATCAGTCACTCCGGCAGGACGCATCAAGGTATGGCGCTGGACGGGCAGCGCGTGGCAGTAACGGGAAACGGGAGAGAGACTATGAAGATCACATTGCAGCATGGAGCCATTGCGCGGATCGCACGCCAGCGGCGCGCGCGCCGGGGACGGTCATTCACTAGCGGGCCCGAAGCGGGATTGACGTTCATCGAGTTGCTGATGGCGATGACGCTGCTGACGGTGGGATTGTCGGCGATCCTGGGGCTCATTGCGGTGGCAATGGGCTCGAACAACCGCAACAAGAAAGACACTACGGCGATCCTGCTGGCACAGAATGTGATCGAGCTGCTGGCGAACGTGCCGGCCTCGGTGGATAACCGCACCATTACGCTGACGGACTGCGCGGGCAATGTGTGGAACATCAGCACGACGCCGGGGGGAGCGCCGCTGGAGAGCGGCACGACCAATATCGATTTCTCTTCTGCGTATACGACCGATGGATATTCCATGCGCTACGTGACCTGCGGAACCGCCGGGCAAATGGCGATCTATGACGTGCGCTGGAACATCGACCATCCCACCAGCGGGTCCACGCAGACCTTCCTAAAGCGGGCGACGGTGGCGGCGCGGCAGACGGGCGGCAGCGAGAAATCATCGGCTCTGCTGTTCGCGATGCCGGTACAGATCAAGACGGTGATGGGAATCTAAGACTGACGTTAGGACAAAGATATGAACACATCAAAGCGGAAGCGGTCACAACGCGGATTCTCGCTGCTGGAAATGATCATCGTGCTCTCGATCCTGACCATCGTGATGGCGGGGATCTTCGGGATGATGGACTCGGCGCAAAAGCGCTACGCAGTGGAAGACACCAAGCTGGACCTGCAACAGGAGTCGCGGCAGTTCCTGGACCAGATCGTCCGCGACCTGCACCAGGCGGGATTCCCAAATGCGCGCATGTACGCAACGACGCCGGCCAATGGTGCCAACAGCGCCAAGGTGGCCATAGGACTGGTCCGGGTGTCGCTGACCGACATCATCTTTGAAGGCGACGTGGACGGCAACGGGACGGTGAACGTGGTCCGCTACCAGGTGTACCCGGACAACGGTTCTAACTGCCCGTGCACCTTGCGCCGCAGCCAGGAGCCGAAGACCGAAGGCGCCGCTACGGATGATCAAACCTACTCGTGGAGTTCAGAAGTACAGCGAGTGCTGAATACCTCGGGAGCGGGCAATTCGCCGCTGGGCATTACCGGAGACACGTTTGGTACTGCGAACGACACCCTTTATGCCGATTACAAACAGGCGCCGCTGTTCCAGTTCTATGACCAGAACGGGGTCATCGTTTCGGGGATACCGACGACGCTGAATACCTCCGGCAGCGGCATGGACGCCAAGATGCTGGCCAGCATCCGTTCGATACGGGTGACGATCAACACTCTGGCGTCGGCGATCGATGTGCAGACCCGGCGTTACCCGGCGGTATCGATGACTTCATCGGCGCGTATCTCCAATAACCGGCTTTAAGCACAGGGTTAAGAACAAATGGCTTTATCAAAGAGGAACTGACCATCATGCAAATGAAGAAAAAGACCAGCAAGGAACGCGGCGTAGCAATGTTCATGGCGATCTTTGCCCTGATGCTGCTGACGGCGATCGCCGCCGGTTTCGTCTTCATGGCCAACACCGAGACCAGCATCAACGCCAACTACCGGACGGCGCAGCAGGCATATTTTGCCGCCCGCGCGGGGCTGGAAGAGGCGCGGGCACGCATCTCGACGGTGGGAAACATCACGCCCCCTAGCGGGATGCCGAATACTTCCAACGCGCAGGTGATCTACATCCTCAATCCGACGGGCTCGGAGGCGGTGGAGCCCTGGAACACTTCAAATGCATACTTTGACGATGCGCTCTGCAAATCCAATTACGAGGCCTTCGCCCTGACCAACACGGCGGGCATCAGTTGCGCGGCGGTAGCTCCGACGGGTACGGCCTGGTATCGCACGGAGACCAGTGCATTGCCCGGACAAGGCACGGCGTCCGCTTTCGGCGTGAAATGGACGCGAGTGGCGCTGAAGGCCAATCTCTCGACCTCACCCAAGGCTGCTGATGGCAGCTTCCCTTTCGCCGTGAGCTCGGCTTCGACCAACGATCTCCCGGTGTGCTGGGATGGAAACAACCAGATCCTGTTGCCGACGGGCTACACCAACTGCGTGACGGGGCCTACAACTTCGAGCCCCGAATACCGCCCGGTGTACATGCTCACGGCGCTGGCGGTTATGCCATCCGGCTCGCGCCGGCTGCTGAGCATGGAAGTGGCGGATGACCCGCCATTCTTCTCCAACTCCGCCATCAACTC
>DATLCI010000101.1:0-4896 GCA_035526435.1 Terriglobales bacterium | reverse complement strand
TTGGCTTTCACCTGCGCCGCATTCTTGCTGGTGATGACATTCTCAGTGGCGCAGGGAGCGAGGATGTCGCAATCGGTGACAAGCAGGTCCGCAGTGCTGGCCGATTCCGCACCCTTAAAGCCGGTCACCGTTCCATTGCGCTGTTTGTATTCGACGAGCTCATCGATATTGATGCCATTTTTGTTGTAGAGTCCGCCATCCCACTCGCCGATGCCAATGACCTTGTAGCCGGCGCGGGCCATGAGTTGGGCGGCGTTGGAACCTACGTTCCCGAACCCCTGCACGATCACGCGGGTACCCTCGCACGTCATGTTCAGTTTCTTCAAGGCTTCATCGCAAACGATCATCACGCCGCGGCCGGTGGCCTCGCGACGTCCACGGGAGCCTCCGATGTTCAAGGGCTTGCCAGTGACGACTGCCGTCACGGTCTGACGCATATGCATGGAGAAGGTGTCCATCATCCAGGCCATGGTCTGTTCGTTGGTACCCACGTCCGGGGCCGGAACATCTTTTTCAGGTCCGATGAAGTCGACCAATTCCGCCGTGTAACGGCGGGTGATCTTTTCCAATTCGATCTGGGAAAGCTTTTTCGGGTCGCAAATGACTCCACCCTTGGCGCCGCCGAAGGGGATGTTCACTACGGCGCACTTCCAAGTCATCCAGGAAGCAAGGGCGCGGACTTCGTCCAAGTTCACATCGGGGGCATATCGGACGCCGCCCTTGGCGGGGCCTCGCGCGATGGAGTGCTGCACGCGAAAGCCGGTAAAGACTTCCAGGCTGCCGTCATCCATGCCAACGGGTATGTGGACGATGATCTCGCGGTTGGGATAACGGAGGATCTTCCACAGGCCCTGGTCGAGATTGAGCTTTTGCGCGGCAAAATCAAAACGCGTAGCTTGCGCTTCCCATGGATTGAGTTCTTTGTCGATGGCAACGGTCATAAAGAGTATTACTCCGGATCAATCTCTTAGATTTGCGCGCCAGCACATGCGCGAAGGCGGCTCCAGCGTGAGGAAGGGATACCCCAAGGAGGCTAGCAATCTCAGGCCGAACGAAAAGTATACCCTTCGCAGGCCGGGCAAGCCAGTTGTGCCGTTGACTCACGGAGTACCCGCTTCCGAACCTAAAGCGGGCTATTTGGCGGCGGGCGCTGGATGGACGAAGACCACGAAACCGAACCACACGGCAAATATCGTATAGACGACGGCTCCGGCGATGATGCTGGCGCCACCCCATCCGGCCAACGCGGCCTTGATCAACGCAAGGGCGCCGACCAGGAAGTGCAGGAAGTTGCCCATCGCCACGGGGCGGACATAGATGCCCCCAATGAGACTGTCTTTGCCCATCCAGTTGAGCATGGCAAAGCCCAGGTAAAGGCCGCCCGTCAGTTGCAGGATGAGCACCAGGAGGCGCAAGGGTTCGATCTGCCATGAGACCAGGGTCTCCTGCGGCATGAAGGTGAAGACCAGGCCGCAGATGCCCATAAAAACGGCACTCAGCACCATCAATACATTGGTTCGCATGTAGGGAAGGTAGCAGGTGACGAGCGGGAACGCTGAAAATCTTAGAGCTGTATCTCCATGCCTTCAGAAGCGGCCCGCACTTTGGGGTAATACTCACGCGCCTTGGTCACAATGGAGTCAATGCAGGCATCGTTATGGTCAGGGTCGTGGTGGAAGAGGACCAGTTCCTTGGTCCCGCTTTCCATAACGATGTTCACTGCTTCACGCCAGTGGCTGTGTCCCCAGCCGCGCTTGCCCGCGGCATATTCCTCGGGAAGATATTGCGCGTCGTAGATGAGCACGTCCGCGCCTTCGGCCAGCTTGCGGACGTTCTTGTCGAAGACGGGGTGTCCAGGTTCGTTGTCGGTGGCATAGACGATGACTTTGTCATCAGTCTCAATGCGGAATCCCAAGCAGCCTTGCGGGTGATTCAGCCACATGGACTGGATCACGCAATCGTCAAAGGCGATGCGGTCTTCTTCGATGTCGTAAAAATTGCGATGGGCCGCCATCTCCGTCATGTCCACGGGAAAGTAGGGGTCCGACATCTGCTCTTCGATAGCGCGCTGTAATCCGCGGCTACGGCTGGAGGAGTGGAAGAAGAAGTAATTGTCAGGGCTGGTGTAAAGCGGCGTGAAAAAGGGAATGCCCTGAATGTGGTCCCAATGGAAATGCGACAGGAAGATGTGCGCATGAATGGGCTTGCCATTCTGTTCCTGGAGGAGCTGCTTGCCCAGGTTGCGGAATCCCGTGCCACAGTCGAAGACATAGATTTGACCGTTGATGCGTACCTCGACGCAGGAGGTATTACCTCCATAGCGCAGGTTTTCTGACTGGGGCGTCGGGGTCGAGCCTCGCACTCCCCAGAATTTCAGCAGCATCGGTCAATCTCCGTCAGTGGACCCGTAGGTTGAGGTCTTCCCTTAGCGCTGCAATAACGTTCAGCAGCGATTGCAAAGGTAGACCCGGTCAGGCGTATTGCTTTTTGGAATCCAAGCAGTATACGACAACCAGTGTCTTCTCCGAAGTCCTGAGTCATTGTGCCCTAAATCATTGAAATCAGGGGTTAACCAGGCTTGTTCGCCGAGTTTCCTATAATGGAGAATCTGATGGTCTGAGGTTCTCTTGATCTCCACTGACTTCAAAGAATTCACCCGGCTGGCGGACGGCCACACCCTGGTGCCCGTCACACGGACAATCCCGGCGGACTTGCTGACGCCGGTGGCGGCGTTCCTCGCGTTGGCGCCGGAGAAGTCTGAGGTCGAAGCCTTCCTGCTGGAGTCGGTAGAGGGCGGAGAAAAAATAGGCCGCTACACGTTCATGGGCGTGCGCCCCTATATGACGTTCACGGCGCGCGGCCAGAAGATCATGCTGCAGCGCGGAACGAAAGTGCAGCGGCTCAAGGGAAATCTATTTGAGGAGCTGAAAAAGATCTTTGCCGAGCATAAGCCGGCGGCGGTGGCGGGGCTGCCCCCATTTTCCAGCGGCGCAGTCGGATTCTTTGCTTATGACGCGGTGCGACAGCTGGAGCGGATCCCAAGTCGCCTCAAAGACGATCTGCAAACGCCGGACTGCCACCTGATGTTTTTCGACCGCGTAGTGGCATTCGACCATGTTCGCCACGAGATCACCATTATCGCGACCGCGGATGTGCGGGACGGCAACCTGCGCAGGGCCTATGACGATGCGGTCAATGGTATCGAGCAAGTGGAGAAGGGGTTGATGCGTCGGCCAAGTGCAGGATCTGGGCGGAAAAAGGCGCTAGGGAGATTGAAGGTCAAGCAGACCACGGAGAAGCAAGCCTTTGTGCGTTCGGTGGAGCGCGTCAAGCAATACATCCACGCCGGCGACGTCTTCCAGACGGTGCTCTCGCAGCGGATGGAGCTCGAGCCGGGGGTGTCGGCGTTTGAGATCTATCGGGCGCTACGGACGGTGAATCCGTCTCCTTATATGTATTACCTGCGCATGGGCCAGATGCATGTGCTGGGTTCCTCGCCGGAGATGCTGGTGAAGGTAAAGGGCAGAAAGCTTGAGTACCGTCCGATCGCGGGAACGCGGCGTCGGGGAAGCGATGAGGAGCAAGATCAGCGGTTGGAAGCCGAGCTACGCGCCGATCCGAAAGAGCAAGCCGAACACATCATGCTGGTGGACTTAGGCCGCAACGACCTGGGGCGGGTCAGCGAATATGGCTCGGTCGAGGTGAAAGAGCTGATGTTCGTCGAGCGCTATTCGCATGTGATGCACCTGGTGTCGTCTTTACAAGGGCGGTTGCGGACGGGGCTGGACCCGCTGGACGCATTTACCGCCTGCTTCCCTGCGGGCACTTTGACTGGAGCTCCGAAGATCCGGGCGATGGAGATCATCGAAGAGCTGGAGCCGGTGCGGCGGGGTGTCTATGGGGGCGCGATCTTCTACGCGGATTTTTCCGGTAATCTGGATTCGTGCATCGCCATCCGGACTATGCTGATGAAAGGCAAGCGGGCGTATGTGCAAGCGGGAGCGGGAATCGTCGCGGATTCAGTAGCGGAGTCGGAACATGAGGAGTGTGTGAATAAAGGTATGGCGCTGGTGAGAGCGGTCGAAAAGGCAAGGCAATGATCCTTCTCCTCGATAACTACGATTCCTTCACCTACAACCTGGTGCAGCATCTCGCCGAGTTGGGGGCCGAGGTCGAGGTGCGTCGCAACGATGAAGTGACCGTCGCCGACGTCCAGGCGATGAAACCGGAGCGCATTGTGATCTCGCCCGGGCCTTGCACCCCGAAAGAGGCGGGCATCAGCGTCGAGCTATTGCGGAAAATGGCCGGCAAAGTGCCGATCCTCGGAGTTTGCCTGGGCCACCAGGCGATCGGCGAGGCCTTTGGGGGAAAAGTGGTGCGCGCCAAAACTGTGGTCCACGGCAAGACGAGCCAGATCGAGCATGATGGGCGGACCATCTTTCAGGGCATCCCGCTCCCCATGACCGCGACCCGTTACCATTCGCTGGTAGTAGAGCAAAAGAGCCTGCCCAGGGTGTTGGAAGTTACTGCCACGGCCCAGGACGCGGACGGGACGGAGGTCATCATGGGGCTTCGCCACCGGACTTTAGCCGTGGAGGGGGTTCAGTTCCATCCCGAGAGCATTCTGACCGGGCAGGGGAAGCTCCTCTTGGGCAATTTCCTGAAACTGTAATCCGCCCAAGGGTGGCAATTTTTTCCTTTACCGAAACTGGTCGGGCTCGGCATAATGGTCATCCTCCCTCTGAGAAAGACCCTTTATGAGCCCAACTTCTGCCAACCAGCGCAACACCCGTCGTTTTGCCCTCAACCTGCCATTGACTGTTCGCACCAGCGAAAGCGCGGATGCGACGTTAGCATCGACCAGGGACGTCAGCTCTCGGGGTGTGTTTTTCTACG
>DATLCI010000099.1:0-6280 GCA_035526435.1 Terriglobales bacterium | reverse complement strand
TGGACAGTGGGTCGCCCACACGCCGTCATGGAGTTCAGTGTTTACGCTGACGGCTCCGGTGCTTGCCGTTCTCATCATCATTTATGGTTTTGCCGCCTCGGCGGTGCCGGTCTGGCTTCTATTGGCGCCGCGCGACTATTTAAGTACGTTCGTAAAACTGGGGACCATCGTTGTCCTGGCGCTCGGCATCTTGGTTCTGCGACCCAGCTTGCACATGCCCGCCCTCACGCGATTCATTGATGGCAGTGGACCAGTCTTTGCCGGAGGTATCTTCCCGTTCGCCTTTATCACCATCGCTTGTGGCGCCATCAGCGGGTTTCATTCTTTGATCGCTAGTGGGACCACACCGAAGTTGATCGCAAGGGAGACCGAAACGCGGCTCGTCGGCTATGGAGCAATGATGGCGGAATCGCTGGTTGGGATAATGGCGATCATTGCCGCATGCACCATGCAGCCGGGGACGTACTTCGCGATCAACAGTCCAGCGGGAGTGGTGGGGGCGGCGCCCGAAGTTGCCGCAGCAACCATCTCCGCTTGGGGATTTCCGGTGACGGCAACAGATATGGACGCATTGGCCAAGACCGTTGGGGAGCAGACGCTCTACAACCGCACGGGTGGGGCCCCCGCTTTCGCCCTGGGGATGGCGCAGATATTCAGCCGCACACTCGGGGGCGAAAGGATGATGGCCATCTGGTACCACTTCGCCATCATGTTCGAGGCTTTGTTCATACTGACCGTGCTCGATGCCGGCACCCGCGTTGGCCGGTTCATGTTGCAGGACGGACTGGGTCATGTGTGGAAACCGCTTGGGCCAACGGGGTCGTATTTCAGCATCCTTACCACCAGCGCGATGATCGTTGCGGCTTGGGGATATTTCCTGTGGCAAGGCGTACGCGATCCGTTGGGCGGGATCAATTCGCTGTGGCCGTTGTTCGGCATCGCCAATCAATTACTCGCGATCGTGGCGTTATGCGTTGCGACCACCATCATCATCAAGATGGGGAGAACACGTTATACCGCCGTCACCGTCGTGCCCTTGACTTGGCTGTCAGTGATAGTCTTTAGCTCCGCCTGGTACAAGATATTTGACTCCAATCCGCGCATTGGTTATCTCGCCCACGCGTCACTCCTGGCGCAAGGTGTACAGAGCCCGCAGACGGCAAAGCTCATCTTCAACGATCGCTTGGACGCTGTGGTCACCGCGCTCCTCGTGATCATGGTTGCCACGATCTTGGTCGAGTCTCTGCTGGAGTGGTCCCGGGTCTTGAGTGGACAAAAGGTCGCGAGCTGCAAGGAAGCACCTTACATCCCAACGAAATTTGCCACGGAGGAAGGCTAATGAGGGCGGTCCGAGAATTCGCTCGATTGACACTGGCGGTACTCCGCGAGATTTTCGACGAATCCGCATACCAGCGCTTTCTCTTCCGCGAAGGACTCGCCGACTCTCGAAGGTCGTATGAATATTTTGTGCGGGAAAATGAAACAGCGCGGCAGAAGCGGCCGCGCTGCTGTTGAATGCTGGTTGCGAGCTAGTCGGCGTACTTAACCGTACAGCCATAAGGCTTGGTGAGTGGGGTCGCGACAGGCTTGCCCCCCATGACCTCAGTTAAGGCCGCGGTCACGTAATTGGAAGCTCCATTCAGGTCGTTGGGATCTGAAGTCGGCTTGTCGTCGATGGCGCCGTTATAGGCGATAGTCCCTTTGGGATCGATTACGAACATGTGCGGGGTAGTCTTGGCCGAGTAAAGCTTTCCCACTTCGCCACTCGGATCAAGTAAGGCGGCAGTAGGCGCAGCGTTCATTTGCTTGAGGAAAGCGTTCTCTTCCTGACCGCTGACAAACCCTTGTTTGCCGGGCGCAGATGAAATGATCGAGAGCCAGACCACGCCTTTCGCTGTCCATTCCTTCTGCAGTTGCTGCATATTGCCGCTGTTGTAATGCTTCTTTACGTAGGGGCAGCCCTGGTTGTGCCATTCGAGTACGACCACTTTTCCTTTGTAGTCAGAGAGCTTGTGCGTCTTTCCGTTGCTATCAACCAGCGAGAAATCGGGAGCTGTCTCGCCCACCTTCGCTGCAATCACGAGGCCGGCGCCGAGCGTCAATACCAGCAAGACGAGAATGAATGTGAGGGGCTTCATGCGAATCTCCTTCAAAGACGACATGGTAGCAAAAGCCGGGTCAGCTTTCACCTCGCGACGACTGCAGCCGGCATTCGTCCCAGTTTCACTGCGCGCGCGTGGAAACGGGAACATCAATTTGATATGCACTCCGACCGTCCACGACGATGACTCCGCGGATGCGCTTCGGCACTTTAGTCGATTGTTCTGACTTCTTGATCGTCAGGCGGAATCCGGTCTTCGTCGCGGAAGTGGTTTGTGGAGCCGCGTTATCTATTTGCAGGTCATCGAAAGGGAAGAACTCGACTTGCTTCGCAGGCATGCGGCCGGCGACGATGAATGAATCATTCTGGTAAGTCGCCGATACTTGCAGACCGGCTTGCTTAGGTAGCCGCTCGCGAGATGCTTGAAAGATTGCCGCCATTGAGCCGACCTTAGGGGTTTGGTCGGCGGCAGGCAGCGCGACCCGCAGCGAACCCTTACCCGGGATGCAGATGTCTTTGCAGATCATCCAGCGAACGTCAGCGCGCAACTCGGCTGTGCCCGGTGTAGTGGAGGCTGGGACCTTGATCTTCGCCAGATACAGGACTTCGTCTTCATAGCCGAAATTCATCAACGACTGTAAAGGCAGGCGATGCGGGAAAGGGAACCCTAATTCGCCAGCTTCAAACCCTGGTGGCAGCTTCCAATCGACCTTGGGCGGCTCGCCGGAGTCTCCCGGATTCGTCCAATAGACATGCCAGCCTTTTTCTAACTGGAAGCGAACTCCCATCCAAGCTGGCTTTCCGCGCTGGAGGGTCTCATTCTCAGAGATCAGACTGACTTTTACATGAGGGGCGTCAATGCTGTTCTGCGCCGACGCCCTCAAACAAACCAGGCATAGGAGGCCCAGGATGCGAAATGCGCCGCCCATCAGATGGCAGCCTGCATTTCACGCAAGATGAGGTTGGTGGCCGCGGCCGGATCGTCAGCCGCGTTGATCGGACGACCCACTACGAGATGGCTGGCGCCGGAGCGCAGTGCGTCCTCGGGGGTCGCTATGCGGGCTTGATCCCCCATCTCGCTTCCCAAAGGACGGATCCCGGGAGTGACGATAGCCAACTCCGCTCCCAATTCGCTGCGCAATTGACGGACCTCTTGCGGCGAAGACACTAGTCCGCCGCAGCCGGCATTTTTTGCCAGTCTGGCCAATCTTAAGACTTGGTCAGCGGCATTGGAGGCATAACCGACATTCCGGACCTCCTCTTCCGAGAGGCTGGTCAGGACCGTTACCGCCAGCACCGTCAAACGCTGGGGAGCGGCGAGTGCAGCGATAGCCGCAGCTTGCATCATCTTCAATCCGCCGGTGGCATGCACCGTGACCATGGAGACTCCCAGAGCTGAGGCGGAGCGGATGGCTCCCGCGGCTGAATTTGGGATCTCATGGATCTTCAAGTCCAGGAAAATCTTCTTGCCGCAGGTCACCAGCTCCCGCACGATGTTCGGGCCTTCGGCGGTAAACAGCTCAAGCCCCACCTTGTAAAACGCCCCCGCGTGGCCGATGGACTGGACCAACCGCTGCGCCTGCGCCGCATTCGGCACGTCCAACGCGATGATCAGCCGTTCCCGGGTATTAGAGCTTATGGCCGGAGCAGACGTCATGGCAGGAATCATAGCGTAATCAACGGAAAGGCCGGGCGGTCAAGCACGGCCTTCACATTACGAAAGAGTAGTCGGGAAACGACTTAATCGACGGTTTCGATGGAATTAGCGACGGCCAGGGTCTGAGGTTCAACCACTTCAATACTGACCTTTTCCACCCCGCGTCCCCGGAAGTTCAGGATCTGGGCAGCGCCATAACTGACGTCCAGAATACGGTCGCCTACGTATGGACCCCGGTCATTGACCTTCAGTACAGCCCATTTGCCATTGCGTAGATTGGTAACCTTAACGTAAGTCCCTAATGGCAGGCTGCGATGGGCGGCGGTAAGCTGGAACATGTCATAGTCTTCGCCGCTGGCCGTCTGGCGTCCGTGAAAGGCCTTCCCATACCATGAGGCTCGACCGACTTGGGTCCTCTTAACCGCCGAACGAGACTTGGCAGCCGTAACCTTGCTTTTGGTGCCTCTTGAATCGGCAGTTCCTGGATCGGAGGCAGCCGCGAACCCCGCGCTTAGCAGCAGCGCAGAGATGACCGTCGCAACCTTCTTTGTAAGACCTCGCATCCTTGATATCCCCTTCAAGATTGGTCTCAGAAATTTCCCTGAAACTCATCTCTAATTATATGAAAAATAAGCCTATTCAGCAATTTTCATAAGCAAAAAATCTTAACGGTTTTAGTTGCAAAAACTGCCTGGATATGGGTCGGTTTCCAAGCTTTACCTGCACCAGCACTGGTGCAATCAGACGAAGGGCCTGCAGATACGATGGGCTACAAAGGGCTAAGGGTGGCCTGCAATCAACAAAAGGGGTGGGTTACCAGCTTTGCGGGGCCACAGGTTTCCGCTACATTGGGATGGTGCCTCCTGTGGTCCTATCGATTTCCGGTTTTGACCCGTCCTCCGGGGCCGGGCTTACGGCAGACATTAAGACTGCCGCCGCCCATGAGTGCTATGGCGTAGGCTGTCTGACGGCTTTGACCGTCCAGTCCACCCGGGGGGTAGGCCGGGTGGAGGCCGTTTCTGGGGTATTGGTCCGGGAAACCCTCGAATCCCTGGCGGGGGACCTGCAAATTGCCGCCATCCGGATCGGGATGTTGGGTTCGGCCGAGGTCGCCGATGAGGTCGCTGACTTCCTCGAACGACGCAAAGCGGCAAATGTTGTTCTGGATCCCGTCCTGGCCTCTTCGACTGGAGCCTCTCTTATCGACGCTGCCGGAGTTGAGATTCTGAAGAGTCGACTCCTCCCTCTGGCTGCCATTTTGACCCCCAACCTGAGCGAAGCTGGACTACTCGCGGGGCGAACGGTCGCCAACCTTGCGGATATGGAGGTGGCGGCCGCGGTAATCCAGAGGCGGGGGGCGCGGTCGGTCCTGGTTACCGGTGGGCACTTACCCGACAACACGGATGTCTTTCGGGACGAATCTGGCAAATCCCACCATTTGGCTGGCAAGCGGATCGAGTCCAAGGCGACGCATGGCACCGGATGCGCGTTGGCCATGGCGATCGCATGCAATTTGGCCAATGGGTATGAACTTCTGGAAGCCGCCACTATGGCCAAGGACTATGTCCGCAAAGCCATTGAGGCCGCTTACCCCGTAGGAAAGGGAAGCGGCCCCATGAATCATTTATTCGATATTTGATCTAACTCACTGAGGAAGCCGGTTTGAAGGTGGCTGAGAAGATAGGTCGCGCGTCTTCAACTCTACCGGAGCTTTGTTCCTTCGCTTGGCGAGTAGGTCGCGTTCCATCTGGCTACTGACCACCGTCTCGTTGCTGTCCGCAACGGCTCCAACCGGACGTCCTTCGGCCGCGCGCCGGGTGGCCATGCCCACGCTCTCACCGTTGCCATCCGCATTCTTTGCCTTGGCGTAGAAATAGTTGGCGGACTCGCGATCATTGTCGAGTTCGGAAACGTATCCCATATTGTTCAAGCTGAACGCATTGTTAGGATCAAGCTTGATGGCTTCCTGGAAGAATCCGCGAGCCGCCACCCGATTGTTCTTATTGAGGGCGGAAACGCCGCGCAGGTTCAGGCGCGCCACCTTGGCTTCGACGCTCTGCTCAGTCTCAAGCAGTTCGCGCACCTTGGCCACATTGCGTTCAGCGATCTTGGTGATGCTTTTGCCGCGCCAATCCTTGTTCGGAGCTATGATCACTGATTCTTCAGAGCCGGCATTGGCCGCGCGCACGTAATAAGACAGGGCTGATTCCAACTCGCCCTGTTTTTCGCGGGCGAAACCCAGATTGTTCAAAGTGAACGCATTGTTAGGCTGCAGGTCCAAGGCCTTCAAGAGCACGCCTTCGGCTTCTATGGCGCGATCTTTTTGCAGCAAGCTGATGGCTTCCACATTCAACCGGTTCACCTGCAACGGTCCGGTCTCATTGTGTCCCGCAACCTTGCTCACGGGCTGACCCTCGGCCTCTTTGCTGGTTGATTTATCGACGATAGCTTCCGATAGATTCGCCGACGCCAAATCGTAATAGCGCTGTGCTTTCTCCAAATCGCCTTCGAGTTCGGATATG
>DATLCI010000084.1:0-10625 GCA_035526435.1 Terriglobales bacterium | reverse complement strand
AAGAGGAGTTGTGGAAGAGGATCCGCGAGGCGACGGCTGCGATGTAATGAGTCAGTGACTGATTTTCTGGGTAGTAGTCATCGTTTCGCCGTTGATGATGGTCTGCTCGCAGAGATTCCCGCCCACCCAGTAGCACAGCTCACGATAATCTTTCACGTCGAAGATAGCGAAGTCCGCGTCTTTCCCTTCCTCAACACTTCCTTTGCGGTCAGCGAGGCGAAGCGCGTGCGCACCCTGGATGGTAGCGGCGGCGATCGCCTCGGGGGGAGACATGCGCATCTGCGTACAAGCCAGGGACAAGATGAATTGCATGTTCGTTGTAGGCGAGGTGCCGGGGTTGTAGTCAGTAGCTAGGGCGACAGCGACACCGGCCGAGACCAGTTCACGGGCATTGGGGTACGGTTTTCCCAAGAAGTAATTCGCGCCGGGGACGAGGGTGCATACCGTGTTGCTTTTGGAGAGCAAGTTAAGGTCAGCAGCTGCGTAATGATCCATGTGGTCAAATGACGCCGGGCCGTAGCGCAATAGAGGGCTCAGCGAGCACGCGGAGAATTGTCCAACGTGAGCGCGGGGGCGCAGCCCGTTCTCAACGGCGGCGGCAAAGACCTGGCGCGATTGCTCCAGTGAGAATGCGCCCTCTTCACAAAAGACGTCCACAAATTGCGCCAGCTTTTTCCTGGCAGCTTGCGGGATCATCTGCTCGCAGACTTCGCGGAGATACCGTTCAGGCTGAGACTTGTGTTCCGCAGGAACCACGTGCGCACCGAGAAGCGTAGGAATGACGGTTCCGGGCCAGCGTTTCGCGGCGTCACGGATGGCTTCCAGCGATTTGATCTCAGCAGCGAGAGATAGACCATAACCCGACTTCGCTTCCACGGTGGTGGTACCGTGCCGAGCCATCGCTTCTAGGGCGTCCAGCGCGCCTTTGGCCAGGACACCACGGCTCGCCTTGCGCACACCGAGTACGCTGGAGCGAATACCTCCACCTGCCTTTGCGATGGCTTGATAGGTGGCGCCCTGAATGCGTTGCTCAAAGTCGATGAGTCGGGGAGCCGCGAAGACCAGATGAGTGTGGGAATCGACAAAGCCCGGGGTCACGGTCTTGCCAGTGCAGTCGATCTCGCTAATCTTCTTCTTGTTCTTCTTCAACCAGCGATGACTTAGGATGGCGCGCTGCGGGCCGGCAACGATGATGCGTCCGCCTTCGCAGAGTACAGCGCCATCTCGGACCAGGCCTACGTCTGCCAGTTCCTTGCCGCGACGGGGCGATGTGCTTCCGCGCAGGGTGAGCAGTTGGGAGATGTTGGTGAGCAGGATCATTCGTGCGAGGACGGGATCTTCACGCCGGCTTTCTTCGCGAATGCCTCCGCTTCGGGATAACCAGCATCCACATGGCGGATGATGCCCATGCCGGGGTCGCAGGTAAGGACGCGCTCGATGCGCTTGGCCATCATCTCAGTGCCGTCGGCGACGGTGACTTGGCCAGCATGGAGCGAATAACCAATGCCCACGCCGCCACCATTGTGGATAGAGACCCAACTGGCTCCGCTGGCGGTGTTGAGCAGGGCGTTGAGCAGAGGCCAGTCGGCGACGGCATCGCTGCCATCTTTCATGGACTCGGTCTCGCGGAAGGGGGAGGCGACGGAGCCACAATCGAGGTGGTCGCGGCCGATGACGATGGGAGCTTTGAGTCTTCCCTTCTTCACGAGGTCGTTCATGGCGAGTCCGAACTGGGCCCGCTCGCCGTAACCCAGCCAGCAGATGCGAGCGGGAAGGCCTTGAAACTTAATACGTTTACGAGCAAGGTTAATCCATCGCTTGAGGCTTTGATTCTGGGGAAAGAGCTCGAGGACCAAGTCGTCGGTGGCCGCGATGTCGCTAGGCTCACCCGACAAGGCGACCCAGCGGAACGGCCCCCGGCCTTCGCAAAATAGCGGACGAATATAGGCCGGCACAAAGCCAGGAAAATCGTAGGCATCGGCGACGCCCCGCTGAAAGGCAAAGGTCCGGATGTTATTGCCATAGTCGAAGGTGACCGCACCCATCTTTTGCAGCCGGAGCATGCCTTCCACATGCCGAGCGATGGATTGCATGGATCGCTCAAGGTATCCGGCGGGATCTTTCTTGCGGAGCGCCGCGGCCTCTGCCAGGGACATGCCGCTGGCCACGTAGCCATTCAAGGGATCGTGCGCAGAGGTCTGATCCGTCAGCACGTCAGGGACAACGCCGCGCTCGGCGAGTTCAGGAATGACGTCCGCGCAGTTCCCTACCAGCCCGACGGAAATAGCTTCCTTCTTCCGGACTGCGTTTTTCAGGATGCGCAAGGCTTCGTCCAGAGTGTTGACCATGAAATCGCAATAACCGGTTTTCAGGCGCTTCTTGATACGCTCGGCGTCAACGTCGATGCCGAGAAAAGAAGCGCCGGCCATGGTTGCGGCCAGAGGCTGAGCGCCACCCATGCCACCCATGCCACCGCTAACAATAAGTTTGCCTTCGAGCGAGCCGCCAAAATGTTTGTCGGCGGCGGCGGCAAAGGTTTCAAAGGTGCCTTGGACGATGCCTTGCGAGCCGATGTAGATCCACGAGCCGGCGGTCATTTGGCCGTACATCATCAAGCCAGCGCGGTCGAGCTCATTAAATTTCTCCCAGTTGGAGAAGTGGCCGACCAGGTTGGAGTTAGCGAGCAGCACACGCGGCGCGTGTTCGTGAGTGCGAAAAACGCCTACCGCTTTGCCGGATTGAATGAGCAGCGTCTCGTCATTCTCGAGGGCGGTGAGGGCGCGAACGATCGCGTGGTACGACTCCCAATTTCGCGCCGCCTTGCCCGTGCCGCCATAAACGATGAGGTCTTGCGGGCGCTCAGCCACCTCTTCATCGAGGTTATTCATGAGCATGCGCAGGGCGGCTTCCTGCTGCCAGCCTTTACAGCTCAGCGTATTTCCGCGAGGAGCTTTGATGGGGGTATAGGTATCGTGCGCGGCGGGCATACGCTAGGAATTATACGTGTAAGAGAGTCGACCCCAACTACCAGGAGTTGTAAGCGGTACCTTCCGTGCTGGCCCCGGCTGCCGCACTGCGAACGTCAGTAATGCCAGGCTGAGTCTGATCAATGCTGTTCATCACGTCTTCCATGACTACTTCCCAATCTGCAGCCTTAGTAAATGGATCAATGGGGATAGAGCGCAAATACCCTGCGGAGACAAGTTCGTCGAGGGACTGCGGAGCGCGCTGCTTGTCCATGGTGAACTGGTCAATGGACTGGCGCAGATGATAGAGGTCCTGCTTCAAGGTAGCTTCTCGCGCCCTAATCACTGACTGCGAATACATAGGCGCGGCGATACCGATCAAGATGGCGATGATCGCCATCACGATAATGAGTTCGACGAGCGTGAATCCGGATTGTCGGTGGCGTCGTTTCATACTTACCAATCCTTATAATACGTGCCATCGATGGCTTGTGCTTCTGACTTGGTGGTCACGTCAAAGACATTCTGTCCGCCCCAGGTCGTGGAATCGGGATCGTCTTGCATGGCGCGCAGGTTCCATTCGGAGCCGCCAGTCATGGGATCGACGGGAATGCGGCGCAGGAAGCGAACGGTCTTTCCCTGAACGTCTACACCTTTTACGAGAGTTTCGAGGTCCGGCGGGTAGCCTTCACTGCCGAGCTTGGTCTGGAAGGCGCCACGGTCGGCCGCGTCTTTGTAGCGGTCGATGGCATCGCGCATCTCCCACAACGCACGCCGCAGTTCGCGTTCTTTTTCACGCTTCACCTGGACGCGTGCGATGGGCACAGCGGCGGCCATCAGGATGCCGATGATGGCGACTGCGACCATCAGCTCGATGAGAGTGAGCCCGAGTTCCGACCGACGCTTTAGCAATCTATTCACGGTGTACTTCTATTTGATGCTGATGGAAGCCCCGCTCGACGCCATGGGGATAGGCTGCAAGGCGCTGTTACGAAAGCTGGGACGAATGATGTTTAGAGTGGAATCGCCGCGGAACTTGGCTTGGAAGGTCAAGGTGTAGAGAACCCCATCGCCACTGATGCCGGACGTGTTGGGCGGACGCGTTGCGTTGGCTTGCACGGTACCGCTTTGCAGGTCTTCGCGGTGGACAAGGGCAACCGGCTGTCCGTCACGACTGAGCAGATCACCGTTGGAGATGTTGATCAACTGGAGCGTGTTGGGGTCGTAGCTGATCTGCAAGGGCGCGGAATACAGGTCTTTGGCGCCGCGCACCATCACATTCATGTTGAAAGTCCGGCCCACCGCCTGGGATGCAGCCGCGGGGTCAACAAAGATGGTGCCGGGGACAACCGGCTCCTGCGGTGCGGTTGAACTCTGATTCTGTGCGGCAGGCGGTGCGGCTCCGGACTCGTTCGGTTGGGTCGGCTGCGCCTGATTGTTCGACTGCGGCGCCACGGACGCGGGCGCAGCGTTGTTCGGATTGGGCACCGGGTTCGACATCGGAACAGGCGACTGCGGAGCCGCGGTTGCTGGAGCAACACCCGTTGGTCGCGAGACGCGTCGCAGATCGAGGCTGGTGTTGGTGCCCACGTCGATGGCGCGGTTGTTGAGCTCGGTGTATTCCTGTCCGCGAACGATATGCGGAATGAGGATGAATACGATCTCACTCTCAACATTCTCATTGCGCTCTTCCGCAAAGAGGTACTTCAGAAAAGGAAGCTGGGCGAGCCCGGGGATGCCGGAGATGGATTTGGTGTTTTGCTGCTCGAAGATGCCACCGAGCAGGTTCACTTCGCCTTCGCGGAGACGGATCTCATGTTCCACGCGACGCTGGCTGATGATGGGCTGAGTGATGCCGCCAATGTTGGTGCTGCCGGTGACGGATGAGATCTCCAGCACCATCTTTAATCCGACTTCGCGATTCATGAATACGCGCGGAGTGATGTCCACGTTCACGCCGACGTCTATGTACTGGAATTGGGTATTAACCAAGCCGCTGGCGCCGAGACCGCCGGCACCGAAACCGCTACCGAAAGAACCCGTAGCGATGGGGATGCGGTCACCGATCTTCAGCGAGGCCTTTTGGCCATCGAGGGCGCGTATCTGCGGGTTCTGGATGAGGCGGCTGTTGTTATCGTTGTAGAGAAGATTGACGGTGGCCGCGGGGATGTTTACGACGATGTCCTTGTCTTTAAGGTTGGCCAGGGTATTTAGGGTCAGGTTGGTCGCGGTGGCAGCGGTGGTAGTTCCCGTGGTGGTGCCGGTCGTCGTGGTCGTGGGCTGAATGCCAACACTGATAGCGGAGCTAGCGGAAGTGGGAGGGCGAATCCCGATGTCGCGGAGCTTGTCGCGCCGCACCTGCATCACGGCCACTTCAACGATGACTTCAGGGCGGGCCTTGTCTACGTCGCCAATGAGTTTTTCCGCGAGGGCGACCTGATCGGGAGTGCCGCGGACGACGATGGCATTCTGCGAGTTGACCTGCATGATCTTGAAGTCGCTGGCCGCAATCATGGTGCGGATGACGTTGACGACTTCCACCAGATCGGACGCCGCGTTCACGTTGGAGAGATAAAAGGTCTTGAGGATGTTCTGTTCCAGGTCTCGGCGCTTGGCGGGCGTGTTCGCGGCGACGAAGATGGTGTTGGGTGTGACTGGACGCCAAAAGGTATTGGAGTGAAACGCAAGGATATCGAGCGACTCCTGGAGCGAAACGGCATTGAGTTTCAGGGTGACACGCCGGGAAACGTATTCAGGATCGAAGAGTACGTTGATGCCGGCCAGCTTTCCCATGGTCTCGTAAACGAGTTTGCTGTCGTTGGAGATTTCCAGCGTGATGGGCTGCGGCGAAACCGGCGCGAGTTCGGTCGGTCCCGCAGCTTCTTCCAGGCGCCTCGTAATGGGAGAAATCGGTTTGGGAGCAACCGGTTGTCCCGCGGCGGCACCCTCGATCAAGGCTTGAGTCTTGCGGGCCTCCTGGCTTGCGGCGGCGTTCGATGGATCGATCTTGGCGGCGTAAACAAATTCCTGGAGCGCTTCCTCCACGTTTCCTTTTTCGCGAAGGTCTTGTCCTTTGTTGACGTGGGCAGCGGAGGCAAGGAAACGGGTGCGCTGGTAAGCAATGCGGTATTTCAGCTCTTTGGGCTTCTGCTCGTATGCCTGCCGGTAGTTTTCAAAGGCGGCCATGAAGTCCTGGCGCGCTTCCGCGTCCTTGCCCTTGTTATAGAGAGAGCGGGGAGATTCGGCGATGAGCGGAAGAGCGAGGCTGACCAAAAGCAGAAGCAAGGTGGTACGCACCAACAGTCTCAATGGGACTCCTTGCGGAAGTTTTTGAGTTTTTCGCCTTGTGACACCCTTGTAACCTGAGCCGATACAGACACTTAGTTCGTGCCGACTTGCGCAGATTATAGCAGTTGGCGCAGACGCGGGGGAGCCGTCCCGGGACCAGCCGCTATGGTAGATTAGACGTTTGGCAGGTGACGCACGTGAGCGTCCTTGTGCGTAATTGACTGCATTCTTCATGGCCCGCCAGCAAACACACCAAACCAAGCCGGAAAAGCCAAAGAATCCGCGACGCGACCCCATCGCCGCGGGGGAGCGGGACGCGTCAGTCAACCGGTCGGCCGGACATCACTATTTTCTTTCTGACAAGATGGAAACCGGAGTGGAGCTGCGAGGGACCGAGGTCAAGTCCGTCCGGACCGGGCAAGCCAACCTGAAGGACGCCTATGCCCTGGTAAAAAATGGCGAGCTATGGCTGTTGAATGCGCATATTGGTCCATATGACCACGGCAACATCCATAATCACGAACCGTTGCGGACGAGGAAGTTGCTGGTGCATCGCGAGCAGTTGAGCAAACTGGCCGCCATCATTCAACAAAAAGGGCTGACGCTGATCCCAACACGCCTGTATTTCAAGAATGGCCGGGTAAAGTGCGAGATCGCAGTAGCCAAGGGCAAACAACTCTGGGACAAACGCGAGACGGAACGCAGGCGCACGGATGAAGCCGAAGCGCGGCAGGCGATACGCCAGAGAAAGAACCGGGACTGAAACTTATGAAGACCACACTTATCTATTCGAACTTAGCTGACACCGAGACGGAATGCTTGGCCGTGGTAGTGCTCGACCACAACACCGATAAGAACCGAGACGCGAAGCCGCAAGCAAAGGTCGCAAGCGAGGACAAGGCAGTGATCGACGCCGTGTCCGCAATCCTGGCATCCGGCGACGTCACGGGAAAAGCGCTTGAGACGACGCTGCTCCACGCCCCCCGGGGGCTAAAAGCGAAGAGGCTGTTGCTGGTTGGTGGGGGAAAAGCCGCCAAGTTTGGTGCGGATGAAGCGCGCAGGATAGGCGGCACTGCGGTACGGTTCGTCAAAGGGAGAAATCTAAAGTCGATCGCAATCGCCGTCCCGGAATCTGCCAATTTGAAGACCGACGTGGCGTTGCGCGCAATCGTCGAAGGTGTTTACATCGGCGACTTTGATCCGAATTATTACCAGAGTGATCGTAAGGACCAAAGCATTGCCGAGTTAACGATCGTAGCCGCTTCGAGCGCGGAAAAACACAGTCTCGATTCGGCGCTGGAGATAGGGCGCATCGTCGGCGAGAGCCAGAATTTTACCCGGGACCTGGTGAATGAGCCCGGCAACAAGATGACGCCCACCATTCTGGGCGAGCGCGCGAAGAAGATGTGCGGCGAAACCGGGTTGAAGTGCGAAGTCTACGGCAAAGACAAATTGCTGGAACTGAAGATGGGGTCATTCTGGAGCGTCTCGCAAGGATCGGCAGAGCCGCCGGCGTTGATCGTGATGCGCTACGAACCACCGAATGCGCCCGCCGAGCCGGTGCTGGGACTCGTGGGCAAAGGCATCACGTTTGACACCGGTGGGATCTCCATCAAGCCGGCCGACGGCATGGAGAAGATGAAATACGACATGGCGGGCGGGGCGGCGATGATAGGGGCGATGCGCGCCATCGCACAGTTGAAGCCGAATGTCCGGGTGATCGGCATTGTTTGCGCGGCGGAGAACATGCCCTCCGGAACAGCCCAGAAGCCGGGCGACGTCCAGTTCGCCATGAATGGTAAGGCGATCGAGATCATTAACACTGACGCAGAAGGACGGTTGGTGCTGGCAGACGGTCTCTGCTATGCGCGCGAGCTAGGCTGCACCCACCTGGTGGACGCTGCGACCCTGACCGGGGCTTGCGTAGTGGCGCTGGGAATGGTCAATGCCGGCATCTTCGCCAATGATGATGAACTTTATGCGCGCTTCCAGGCCGCGCAGCAATCGGCAGGCGAGAAATTCTGGCGTTTACCACTCGACGATGAATATCGAGAGATGATCAAGTCCGGTATCGCAGATATCGTAAACTCCGGGGGACGTTGGGGCGGGGCGGTTACGGCGGCCAAGTTTCTGCAGGAGTTTGTCGAGGATAAACCATGGATCCACTTGGATATTGCGGGGGTCGCCTGGATGGAGGAGAACAAGCCATGGATCGCAAAAGGGCCGTCCGGGATCGCGGTGCGCACGCTGGTGGAGCTGGTACGGGGATTTGCCAAGAACTAGGGCTGTTTAGGGGAACCTGGTTTTTTGGGCAGGATGCGATCCAGCAGGTCCTGATACCAGCGGAAGACGCCGCTATCGTTGGGGTTCAACGTGTCGGCAGGCGAACCGCGACGGGATTGCGAGGGTGATTGTTTCTCTTTATCGGCCAAGGTGACTCGATTCTATGGCCTTTTCGGGAAAGTGGTTACGCTTTTCTACCGATTTTCAAATCCGGGGCATGTCCGTAGAATCCATGCACACTGAGGCTTCATCCATGGCTACTGCGTCGCTTTCGCCCGACCGCACAACTTCACGAAATAGAAAACGCCTCGTCTTCCGCGGCCTAGCGACGGTATTGCTGCTACTCGTCCTTGCGGCTGCAGGAGTCAGCGGGTGGTTCTATTACACCGCTACTGCTTCCCTTCCGCAGATAGACGGAACTATGACAGTCGCAGGATTGTCCGGACCGGTTACGGTGCTGCGCGATGCGCAGGGCGTACCGCACATCAACGCTGCGACCCTGGAAGATGCCCTTTTTGCGCAAGGCTTTGTTACCGCGCAGGACCGGCTGTGGCAGATGGACATGTCGCGCAGATTCGGACGCGGACAGCTTTCCGAGATCCTGGGTGCGAGAACTCTGGCCACTGACCGGAAACAGCGCCAACTTAACCTGACTCAAGCCGCCGAGCGCGCCATCGCGCAGATATCGGAAGTAGAACGTGCTCACATCAATGCCTACGTAAAGGGAGTGAACGCATTGATGGAGCGCCAGATGGAAAAGCTACCCATCGAGTTCCGCGTATTGGGCTACAAGCCCACGCCGTGGACCGCGGTGGATTCGATGATGGTGGGCATCAATATCTCGGGCAACTTGAATACCCAGTATCCGTTGGAGCTCGAACGAGAGACGTTGATCAAAGACCTGCCCGCGGAGATCGTGGCTGATCTTTATCCCAATTCTTCCTGGCGCGACCGTCCCCCTTCCGCGCTGCCTCGCCAGGAACAGCATCTGCCGGATGCCCCTCCCGAAGGCGCACCCGGACCCGATGACGATGCGCGAAGCAGCCTAGGCTGGCCCCCCTCGGCCGGCACGGACACCGTTTGTGAGGCTTGCACTCCCGGGTCCAACAACTGGGTGATCTCAGGTGCGCACACAACGACGGGAAAACCGCTGGTCGCAAACGACATGCATTTAGGACATTCGATCCCGAACGTCTGGTATGAAGTCCACATCAAGGCTCCGGGATACAACGTGGCAGGCGTTTCGTTTCCCGGGCTTCCTTTCGTCATCGCGGGGCACAATGAACGCATCGCGTGGGGATTTACGAATGTTGGGCCGGACGTGCAAGACCTTTACCTGGAAAACTTCAACGAAGCTGGGGAATACGAGACGCCGACGGGTTGGCACAAGGCAGAAGTTCGCCACGAATTCATCAAAGTCAAAGGGCAAGTAGACGTTCCTCTTGATGTAGTGATCACCCGGCACGGGCCTTTGGTAAGTCCTGCGGGCGAGGCCCGACGCATCGCACTGCGGTGGACCATTTACGATCCACTGGTTTTGGCTTTCCGTTTTCACGCGATAGGCCAGGCACAGGACTGGGAGCAATTCCGCGCGGCGGTTTCAAGCTTTGGCGGCGCTCCGCAAAACATTGTTTATGGCGATGTAGATGGAAACATCGGCTACCAGACCGCCGGCTTTATTCCAATAAGGGCTAAAGGCGACGGCCTACTTCCGGTACCGGGAAACATTGACGACTATGAATGGTCGGGCTACATAGCATTCGAAAAACTACCGAGCATTATTAACCCAGCTAGCGGAGTACTGGCGACAGCGAATGGACGGATCACGCCGGATGGGTATCCGTACCTGATCGCAAACCAATGGGGTTCGCCATTCCGGACAGAACGGATCTATCGCGTATTGGAATCAGGTAAGAAATTTCAGCCAGCGGAGATGATCACGCTGCAGATGGATACCCATTCAGAGATGGACCGTCTGGCGGCGCAGCGCTTTGTGTATGCAATAGACCGGCAGAAAGCCGCCTCGGAGCGCTTGCGGAAGGCCGCGGACCTATTGCGCAGTTGGAATGGAAGAATGGAGATAGATTC
>DATLCI010000073.1:0-7535 GCA_035526435.1 Terriglobales bacterium | reverse complement strand
CCGCACGCCGCTCGTCTCGCTCGAAGAAGGCCGCCGCGCTCTGGCCCTCGCCCTCGACATCACCGCCGCCATCGCCGACCATCATCGCCGCGCCAACCTTGACCGCATCGCGCTCGGACGCAGCTAAGCCGCGGTCTCCCGCCCCTCGCCCAGCTTCACCGTCAGATCCATCTTGCGTTTGCCGCGATAGATCGTCACCTTGATGGTGTCGCCCGACCGCCGGTTGTTCAGGATGCCTGCCACATCCGCCGGCTCCAGTACCTCTTGATCATCGATGGCGACGATCAGGTCTCCGCCCAGCATCACTGCCGTATTTCCCAGGTAAGCGCGCTCATTACCGCCCCGCAAACCCGCGCGGTCGGCCGCGCCGCCCGGCACTACCTGCATGATCAGCACGCCATATTCCGCCGCCAGCCCCAATTCTTGCGCCAGTTCGGGCGTCACCGGCAATGCGCCGCGAATACCGAACGACGGTCGCCGCACCCGGCCCACCGTCACCAGGTCATTCAATACTGCCTTTGCCGCATTGATTGGGACGGCAAATCCCACGCCGGAACTCTGGTTCGCGCCGCCCGTCGCGATCATCGTGTTGATGCCGACTACTTCCCCGCGTGAGTTCAACAGCGGCCCGCCGGAATTTCCCGGATTGATCGCCGCATCGGTCTGAATGGCGTCGTCGATCGGCGTATTCTCAGCGCCGCGGATCGAGCGGATGGAGCTGATGATGCCACGCGTCATCGTTCCATTCAGTCCGAACGGGTTCCCTATTGCGTACACCTTCTGCCCTACGACAAGCGATTTCGAATCCCCCAGCACCGCTGGCGTCACATTGGGTGCCTGTATGCGGATCACCGCCAAGTCATGCGCCGGGTCCATCCCGATGATCCGCGCCTTGTACTTGCGCCGGTTCGCCAGCGTGACCTCCACCTGCCGCGCATTCGCTACTACGTGATAGTTCGTCAGGATATTGCCTTCTTTGTCGATGACGAATCCCGACCCCTGTCCTTCTTGCGGTACCGCGCCATAGAAGAAGTCGTAAGCTACCGCCGTTGACGTGATGTTCACCACCGAGGGCAGCACCCGCTTGTACAGCGCGATATTATTTTGCTCCTCCGCATCGTAGGACTGCGGTGCGGTTGACTGTACATACTGCACCTGCCCGGAGCGCACTACATCTTGCTCAGCGAACGGAAGGTCGAACGGCACGCGGCGATGCGTAGTAATGAAATAGAAAGCGCCCACCAGTACCACCGCTAGCAACACAGGACGTACGTTTCTCATTCGTTTCCTCTGCTCGTATTAGACCCGGCTCGCGGCTGCGAGTCGCTCCAGCTCATCCATGGCGGCATCCACCTGCTGTTGGGTCCCGCTGAGGGGGCCGGAATTATCGATCACGAAGTCCGCAACCTTGATCTTCTTCTCATCGGGCATTTGCGCTGCGATTCGCCGCTCTGCCTCCGCGCGCGCGGCCGCCTCATCCATCCCCTGCGCACTGACCCGCTTCGCATACCGCTCGACCTTCTGCTCCGGCGTGCACGTCACGACTATTAATTTGTCGAAGCGCCCGTTCACCCCCGCTTCCAGGATCAGCGCCGCCTCCACCACGGCGATGGCCTGCGGTTCACTCTCTTCGATGCGCTGCATCCATTCTTGTTGGTAGGCGATCACCGCCGGATGCACCAGCCGGTTTAACTCCGCCACGCGCCCACCACCGAACACCAGCTTCGCCAGCTTGGCCCGGTCGATGGCGCCGTCTGGTTGGACGACGTCCGGACCAAAATGTCTCACCACTGCGTCATAAACATCCTGGCCGGGAGTCATCAGCCCGCGCGCCACCCGGTCAGCGTCGATCACGTGCGCGCCGCGCGCCGCCATCATCGCGGCCACTGTGCTCTTGCCGCATCCCAGCCCACCGGTCAGGCCGACGCGCAGCAATCAGCGCCCCACCGGCATTGCCAGCCCGGCTCCGCGGCGTAGCTTCGCGGCCTTCACCGTGTTCGCCATCAGCATGGCAATGGTCAACGGTCCAACTCCGCCCGGCACCGGCGTCAGCGCGCCCGCCACTTCTGCTACCTCAGGATGCACGTCGCCGATCAGTACCGAGCCGTTCTTGGCAAACGCCTGCTCGCGCTTTTCATTCCCAGCAAAGAACTTCTTGAACTCTTGCGGGTCGCTGATTCGATTAATCCCAACGTCAATGACCGTGGCTCCCAACTTCACAAAATCCTTAGTCACAAATCCCGGACGTCCCATTGCGGCGATCACGATGTCCGCCCGCCGGCACACCGCCGCCAGCCCTCGCGTCTTCGAATGACAGACCGTCACCGTCGCATGATGGTTGATGAGCAGCATCGCCACCGGCTTGCCGACGATGTCGCTGCGCCCTATCACCACCGCCTCCGCGCCCGCGATTTCGATCCCGCTGCGCTTCAATATCTCGATGCAACCGAGCGGCGTGCATGGCACCAGCCCGGGACGCTGCGTGGAAAGGTTCCCCACATTCACCGGATGAAACCCATCCACATCCTTCGCCGGCGAGACGGCCAGCAACACCTTGGCCGCATCCACTTGCTTCGGCAAGGGAAGCTGCACCAGGATCCCATCAATCTCATCCCGCCGGTTCAATTCCTCGATCAGCGCGAGCATCTCCTGCGTCGAGGTGGTGGCAGGGGGCGTGATCTTCTCGCTGTAAATGCCCAGCTCTTCGCACGCCTTCACCTTATTCCGGACATACACCTCAGACGCCGGATCATTTCCCGCCAGCACCGCCGCCAACCCCGGCCGTACGCCGCACGCCGACATCTCGCGCACCTGCTCCGCAACCTCCGAGCGTATCTCCGCCGCGATCTTATTGCCGTCCAGAATGGTGGCTGCCATATGCAGGTAATCTTAGTGGAAGTCTATGCTTTTACCACGCCGCCCGCGAGACGGACAACGCGAACTTCGAAATGGATGGCAGCGCAACCCAAACCGTCTTTCCCACGCTTTTCCCGCGCTCTCACCCCTGTCATCCCGAGCGAGCCACGAGCAAAGCGAGCGGCGAGTCGAGGGACCATGCCTTGGCTTTGCTTTGCTTTGGCTCTGGCCGTTGCCCTGGCCTTTGCTTTTGATGTCCCCATTGTTCTTGGTCTTGGCCTTGCTCCTGAAACCTGAAACTAGAACCTGTTTTCCCCATCCCCACCCGCCGCGCTAAAATGATTTGCATGCACTGGCTCGACATCCTCGACCGCCTCGCCTGCCCCGCCTGCAAGTCGCCGCTCTCCGTCAGCGCCGCCAAAGATTCCCTGAAATGTGCATCCTGCAAACGGGTTTACCCCGTCCGCGACGACATCCCCATCCTGCTCGTTGACCAAGCCACCATCGAAGCCTGATCAGCGCCGCTTCCAAACCATCCCGCCATCTTCGCTGAACCATTCTTCATGGTTAGACGTCCTCAACGTTCCCTGCACCGCATCTTGGAACTTGAGGTACACCACGTCGCCTCTCCATAGGCCCTTCACCGGCGTCCAACTCGCGCCTTGGTCCGCCGACCTCAGCACCATGCCCGACGCCGCTCCGACCCAAACCACTCCGGGCACGCCCGCATCCACCGCCATCGCCTTCACCCCGTCCGGCAACGACGCGATCGTCCAACTCGCTCCGCCATCCCCCGACCACTGGAGTTTCCCGCCGGCGATTCTCCATGTTCGCGTTGCGGCCGCCAACTGGAATCTTCGCCCAGACACCTCGCTCTTGGTCGCCCTCGCCGCCACCGTATTCGAATCCGCGGCCATCATCTTCCGATCTTCATCGACCTTCTGCTTAGCCAATGTTTTTGCCTGTGAGGCCTGCATGCGGTCTTCTTCTGCAAAAACCGGCACCGGAGCATTTGCTTGCGGCTGGCTCTGCGCTACCACCGCCGGCGTCGTCCTCATATCTTTGCTCTCATTCGCCGCCGCAGCACCCGCCGCCCGCCCCGTACCCTCTTCCACTTTTGGGGACATCACTCCGCCCAGCACTCCACCACTCGAACCCCCGCTCACTCCCAAGGCAGATGGTGGTGGCGGCGGCGCAGCCATGGGATATCCCCGCTCCGATGCGGCATCTCTCCGCTTCTCATCCGCTTTCTTCGCTTCTTTCTCCGTAGCCCGGTCCGCGACCCCCGCGGTTAGCTTCGGCGCCTCTCTCGCAACCCCGCTCGCTTCACCCACCGCCTGGTCAGCTCGGTCAGTCGGTTTCGCTATCGTCACTTGATTTTGTATCGCTCTCGGACTCTCCAGTTCCGGCTTCACCAGTAACACCGCGGCCACAACGACCGCTGCACTTGCCCCCACGATGCCCCACCGCATCAATTCCGGACGCAGCCCCAACCATCCCCGCTTTTCTTCCACGAAAGACTTCTCTTCCACCGCCGGTAGATTCAGCGCCACGATCTCCCGACAATCCGCGCATCGCCCCAGATGCATCAGAACCTGCTCGCGTTCGCCGGCCTCCAACGCCTGTTCGCTGAACGCCGCCAGCAGGTTGGCATCCGGATGCTCCCCCGCAGGCGCGCCTCCACCTTGCTGCGCCCGCAATCTGCTCAGCGCCGACTTCGGCAATCCCGTATTCGGTTTCTCAGTCATCTCTTCCTGGTATCTCTTGAACGCTCCAACTCCACTTTCTTGCGATTAGTCCGGCGCCGGCAGCCCCTGCCCTCGCGCCTGCTTTTTGAGCTGGTTTCGCACATCTACCGCCAGGTCGCGTACGTCGACCTCCATCGCCTCTTCTGCCTGACGTCGGCTCCTGCCCGCCCTCAACAGCCGCTCCAGGATGTCCTTCCGAAGCTTCTTTCCCAGGCGCTCCACTTTGCGGCTAACCGTCGATTCATGCACTCCCAGTGACCGCGCGACCTGCGCTAACGTTCGCTCGTCCAAATAGTAGGCCGCCAGAATGTAGCGGTCCTCCGCCGTCAGCTCCGCCAGCGCCTGGTCGGTGGCCGCCGATACCGCCGGATCCATCACCGCGTTCACTTCTGGCGCCGCCGCCGCAAATTGCGCGCCCGCTTCTTCCTGCTCTTCCAGGCTGACTAATCGCTTGGTCTTGCGGAAACGATTCACCCACTCCTGCGCCAGTACCGTGCGCAGCCAGCCATCGAGCGAACCGCGTCCGGAATACGATTCCAGCTTCGACACCCTGCGACCCTCTTGCGTCCGCGTTCCGAACAAGTCGGCATACAACGAATCCGCCAACTCCCGCGCCGATGACTCTTCCCGCGTGACCTGTCGCGCTGCGTCGTAAAGCTTCTCCCGGTACCGCACCAGGAACACATCCCACGCATGCTCATTCCCCGCGGCGCATCCCTGCGCCAGCGCCAACTCTTCCAGCCGGAGCGCGCGGATCGCTGCCTCGGAAACGGCCCCTTTGCTCGCCCGCTCCAACGCGCGCGTAAATCCCGCCAGGCTGAGCCCGAACTCCTGCGCCCGGCTGCTGGCAAACAGCTCCTGCGCGAGGTCTTCCGGGACCATGTTTTTGCTCAAGGACATAACGACGCAGCGATGGTATCAATTTCCCCGCAAGAAAGGCGGGCTCCCTCGTTCTCCTATTAGACAGTGGGGGAGCCAGCTTGGCCAGCTAGCTGGGAGCCGCGTAAATGGCCTGCGCAACCCAGCCCCTGGCAAAAGGTTTCATGCTTCCGGAAAATATATTTTTGCGGAACCGGAAAGCGTTTTGTGGGTTCCAGCATCATAAGTACCCAAGTACCGTTACTTCGGGATGAATGGCAGCGTTACCTTGGTGAATGCCGGATAACGATTTCTGCAACAAACCTGAAGTCGCTTACGTCTAATAGACAACAACATTTTTTGGGTCGGAGGTGGCCTGAAGATGAAAACCAGCAGAACGAACGAAAAATTCTCGCAGACTGAACTTTCGGTCCTTCGCACGGAACTCATGCAGGGCGGGCTCGATCCCTGGCAGGCGGCCGAACTCTTTCAGGTCTTCCTCGCCGGACGCGGTTATGGCGTCTCGCAGATGGCCGCCATGGATGCCGCCAGCCGGATCGGTTTCGGTTGTTCGCTGGAAGCTATGGAAAAGGAGCTCGACAGCATCGCTTACGTGATGTGAGCTGAGGTACTACGACGTTAAAAGCGCCCTCGGAGAGAACCTGCAAAATCCTCCAATGCGGTGACAGCAGAAAAACAGGGCGCTACCTATTACCCGCCGGAACAAAACAACCTAGGGCGGGCGATTGAAAAAGCAAAAGGCCGGGCGAAACTGCCCGGCCTTTCTGCGTTTAGCTTTTCCAAAGCCTAAAGCCTATGGTCTACCTGACCTTACTCATACTTCAGCGAATCCACCGGATTCATTTCCGCTGCCCGCGCCGCCGGCAGAGTCCCAAAGACGATGCCCACCACGCTCGCCACCACGATCGCGATGATGGCGCTCAACCCCGATATGGGCACCCGATAATCCGTCAGGAACCGCGCGCTAAACGGTATCGCCAATCCCAGCACCGTGCCGATCAATCCGCCGGTCAGCGAGATGAATACCGCTTCAGTCAGAAACTGCAATTTGATCTCGCGGTTCGTCGCGCCCACCGCCTTGCGGATCCCGATCTCACGGATGCGCGTGCGCACATTCGCCAGCATGATGTTCATGATGCCCACGCCGCTCACCAGCAGCGTGACCATGGAGATCAGCAGCAGGATCACCGTAAGCGCATTGGCCGTCTTGCCCGCGACGCTCAGCAACTGCGTCAGGTTCTCCACTCGATAGGTTGACTCCGGACGGTGCCGTGATTGCAGCACCCGCTTGATCTGCCCGGTGGCATTCTCTACGTTGCCCGAGTCCGCGATGGAGAAGAAGAACTGCTTCACCTCATCGCTGCCGGTGAAATAACGCGCCACGCTATACGGGATCAGGATGGTGTCGGCGGCGATCTCTGACTGTCCAAACGTCTCTACCCGCTCCTTGAACACGCCCACAATGACGAACGGCAGGCTGTGTATCTTTACCGTCTTCCCGATCGCGCCGGTCGCGCTGCCAAAGGCCTTCTTGGCGAAATCCACGGTCACCGCCGCTACTTTGTTCCGGGCCATCGTGTCTTCATCATCGTAAAACCGTCCCGCCACGACAAAGAGATTGCGCACCACCTGATACTCATGGTCCACACCCAGCACTAATATCTCGCGCTCTTTGCCCCCGCCGATCGGCACCCGGTCATGCAGCTCCACCATGGGCGACGCCGCCTTGATCCCCGCCACCTGCTCCCGGATGGCGCGCAGGTCTTCCATGGTCAGCACATCCTGCTGCAGGCGCTGGTCCGGCGCATTGCTGCCCCCGCCCTCGTAGAAGGCATACACCATGTTCGCCCCGATAGCCTGGATCTGGTTCATGATGTACTGCTTGCCGGTCAGACCGATGGTCACCACCAATATCAGCGACGCGGTCCCGATCACCATGCCCAGCGCCGTCAGCGCAAACCGCACTTTGTGCTCATAGAACGAGTCCACCGCGAGCGCCATGATCTCGCGGAACGCCATCGTCTCGCGCGCCATCGCCGTGATCGGATTGGG
>DATLCI010000070.1:0-12415 GCA_035526435.1 Terriglobales bacterium | reverse complement strand
GATCTTGTGGTCGAGCTATCTCCACCAGGGGTATTCCGCTTTATTGCAGGTGTATGACTTGCAGGTGAATGCCGCTGGCGAAGTTTACATTGCGGGTACGACCGATGACTTTAATGGCTTCCCGACCACTCCCGGCGCTTTTGAACGGAACTGCCCGGTATATGACATTAGGGTCGCGCCGGTCTGCGCCTTTGTTGCCAAGCTCAGCAAGGATGGTTCCCAGCTCCTCTTTTCTTCGTTTTTTGGCGGCCAGATTCTTGGCATGATCATCCGCAAGCTCCGGCTAGATGGCGCGGGGAATGTGATTCTGGCTGGGGATACGTTTTCCGCTGTCGCCTACGTGGCCAAGTTGGATTCGCAATTCTCTAAATTGCTTTTCATCCGGCGCCTCGGTGGAACAGGCTATGAGCAGGTAACGGCTCTTGAGATGGATTCAACGGGGATTTACGTGGGCGGCGGGTCCCACTCCTCAGATTTTCCTGCCACTACAGAAGCGCTAAAGCCTCGTCTTACGGGTGAGTCCGATGGCTTTGTCACCAAGCTCTCGCATGAGGGTAATGTTATCTTCTCCACTTTGATCGGAGGCAGCGGGTACGACGCAGTCTCAGCCCTGACGCTTGAAGGGAGTTCGTTGCTAATCGGCGGCATTACGGGTTCACTTGATTTTCCGGTATCTGCGGCCGCTTATCAGAGCACGTTTGCAGGAGGGCGAGACGATGCGTTCGTCGCCTCGCTTAGCGCAGACGGTTCCAGACTATTGTTCTCGACATATCTTGGCGGCACCGGTGACCCAGTGTGGACGTCCGGGGAGGCCGTGCTCGGTATCGCTCGGCTTAATAAAGGCAGTCTGCAGGTAGTGGGGCGGACGAGCGCTTCAGATTTCCCGCTCAAAAATAGTTTGCGCTTCAAGCCCTCGGCCCCATGCCAGCACCGAGGCGGGTGCAACGGGATTTTCGTCTCCTCGTTTGATTCCAGTGCCACGGAGCTGCTCGCCTCCACGGTCGCAGGGTCGCAAGGAGAGGATTCTGTCTGGGGCGTGGTTTCCGCAACGAGTGGCTGGTGGGTCACGGGGAACGTGTTTGAGGACTTCCCCATCACTCCGGACGCCCTGCAACCAACTGATGGCGGTGTGGGCAGGGCTTTTGTCGCCCATCTCTACGCAGGACCGCAAGACTTCAGTCTTGAGTTGGCACAATCACCCTTATCTCTCTCCAGCGGGAGTGCCACTACTTCCATCCTGCTGGCGGGTGCGCCAGCCTTCGCTGATGTAGTCGCGCTTTCCTGCGAAGTGCCCTCCGCTACTTACCGTTGCCGGTTTAAACCACAGGACGTCTTCCTGGGTGTTGGAAGGAAACAGGTTTCGCTAACCGTCGAGCGTACCGCTGGTACTCCCGCAATGGCACTGCTGCTCGCCCCGTTCGCGCTGGCCGGCGTGTGTCGAAGGAACCTTGCCGTTCGTCGGAAATTGCTCTTTGCATTGTTCGCGGTCTCTACGTTCGCTGGGTGCAGAGGCATTGTGCAACCCGCATTAAAAAACCACACCATTACCATCAAGATTGTGGCTCAGTCCCAAACTGTTAGCCATAACGCTTTATTGCAACTCTCAACCGACCCCAGGTAAATACAGGCTCCCATCCCAAGGTAGCTGCACGGGCCCCCAAAACAAGACTCTTGGAGGCATTCACATGCGCCGCACGCTTCTGATCATCGCAATTCCCCTTTTGACTGTTCTCTTGCCAGCACAAACCACCTCATGGACCGAGCAGGTCCGGGAAAACACCAGCGCTTGCTCTAACAACACCAGTGGGACAGAAAACCATTGCTACCGCTCCTTCAGCGGCTTGTGGGGCGATTACGGAATGTCCAACGCGAGCCCTTACTCCCGCCGACCGATCCAGGAGCGTGCGGGGATCAGGTGTGCCCGATGGGAGTCGCTCCTACGCCGGCTCCAGTCCAAGTCAGCCCTACGTCAGTTCCTTCAACATTGCCTCTGGGATAGCTGAATGCAAGGGCTAGAACCGCTTCTAAGGCCGCACCTATGCCCCTATCAGGCCTTTTGCTAAGGCGGGGGCGGGGCAGTTTGTGTTAACGTTATCGGCCTAAAGCAAACGGATTCGCTCGTTCAAATCGAGGGCTGGCCCGCTGCGGAAACAGCGGATTCGGCCCATCCTGCCGCCTTCTTGAACCCTCAGTCTGTGCGGGTGGCCGGAACAGTTTCACTGCTGACGGCGAAGCCCGTTCGGGTCGTCCCCGGGGATACGGAAAAGTCTATGGCGCTTGGTTTTGGATTCAACAAGGCAAAGGTCCTCGCCTCGGCGGAGAAGTACGTTCAACAGGGCAAGCTCCAGAATGCCATCGCCGAGTATGAGAAGGTCAGCAAGGAAGAGCCCAAAGACCTCACCGTCCTCAACACCATTGGCGACCTCTACTCGCGCATCGGAAACACCGATCATGCGGTCAATTATTTCCGCCGCGTAGGCGATGCCTACGCCACGCAGGGCTTCACCGTAAAAGCCATTGCGATGTACAAGAAGTTGACCAAGCTGGCGCCCGGCAATGCGGAAAATACGCAAAAGCTGGCTGAGCTCTACACCGTTCAGGGTCTCTATAACGACGCGCGCGCCCAGTACGTTCAAGTAGCCGACGCGCATCTCCGCAATGGCAACAATGACGACGCGGCCAAAGTCTTCCAGAAGATCCTGGAGCTTGATCCCGACAACGTGGTCATGCAGACCAAGCTAGCGGACCTTTACATCAAGCTGGGCAAGAAGACGGAAGCGCGCAACATCTTTTTCACCGCTGCGCAATCGCTCTATAACAAGCAGTCCATGGACGCGGCCGATGAGGCGCTCGGCAAAGTCCTCAGCCTCGATCCGAAGAATGTAGACGCGCTGCTGCTCAAGGGTGCCATTGCGGCTGAATCCGGCGATGGCCAAGGCGCGATCGATTGCCTAAAAGACATCCCGGACATTGATTCCCGTCCTGACGCGCTGCGCAGTTTCTTGCGCGCCCACCTGCAGCTGAAACAGTTTGCAGAAGCGGCGCCGCTGGCCAGCAAACTCATCACCGTCCACAATGACCTCAATGGCGTGAACTGGCTGGCAGACGCTTTTATCAACGCCGGGCAATTCGCCGAAGGCATCCAGCTCTACGAGCAGCATGCGGACAAGGTGCTGGCCGCCAACGGCCCGGCGCTCGTCTCTTCACTGACCGCTGCCATCACCAAGGTAAAAGACAGTGCTGCCGCGCTGGAGTCACTCCGGAACCTCTTCCGCAAAGCCAACGAGACGAGCCATGACGCGGAGATCATGGAGCTGCTGGCGCATGCGTACGTGACCGACGGCAGCCTGGCCAAGGCCAAGGAGCTTTATTACGAGCTGGCCCAGAGCGAGCCGGATAATCCGCTGCATCAGCAGAATTACAAGCAAGTCATCGGCATGCTGGGTGAGGATTCCGCCGCCAAGCCCCTGACCGCGGAACAAGGCTCGCAGCCGCTGATGACGGATGAGTCCCATTCCGAGCCCGGCGCCACCATCCTGCATGAATACGACAAGGAAACCGCGGCCGCCGTTCAAGCCGCGCTCACCGACGCCGAGCTCTTCGATTCTTACAACCTGCCGATGAAGGCGATCCCGCCACTCGAGGCCGGATTAAAGAAAGCGCCGCGAGATTCGCAACTCCACAACCGCCTGGTGCAGGTCTATGTCAAGACGGGACGTTTTCTTGAGGCGGCCCGCAGTTGCAACATCCTGAAAGAGGTTTTTGCCGAACACGGCCATGAGGCCGATTCCAGAAACTATGCAGACCTCGCCGCCAAATATCTTGCCCAGGCTGGGGACGCGCCGCCGCTGCCAGTGGAAGATACTCCCGCTTCCTCCATGCCCGCCGCCTCCAGTGAATCGGCCCCCGGAGTCACCGAGTTTGGTTTCGCGATGGACGTGCCTGCCGAGACTCCGATGGAAGCCCCGGCTATGCCCGCGGCCGCGGAGGCTTCTTCCGTCAATCTGATCAACCTGGCCTCCTCGATCCCGGTGGAACCGCCGCCCGCGCCTGCGGCTTCCGACGATTGGGAGAGCATGCTGGTGGTTGATTCTGATGCGCCCGCCGCTTCCATTCAGATGGAGGTGGCGCCGCCTGCGGCCATGGCCGCCGAGCCGCCCGCGGTTGAAGGCGAGACCGTCGCGGAATTTTCCTTTGAGAGCGTTTCGGACGCGACTCCGGCCGAAGAGATTGCCATGATGGTGGAACCGCCCGCGCCGGAGCCGGCTCCTGCGCCGGTTGTGGCCGCTCCGCTTCCACCACCGCCGAAGCCTGTCGCCCCCCCGCCACCGCCGGTTGTGGCCGCACCTCCATCGCCGCCTCCCGCACCGCCAAAAGTCGTGGCACCACCGCCACCCCAAGCGATGCCTGTGGCCGCATCGGCCAAAGCGGATGACTTCGACATGCTGGGCGACTTGGTCTCGGACCTGGAAGAATCTCTCGGCGACTTGTCCTTTGGGGCGCCCGCACCTCCGGCTAAGCCCGCGTCCACAGCGCCAACTATGTCAGCCGCCGCCGCCACCGCGCCTGCAGTGATCCCGGCGCCCGCGCCGGTGGCTCCGGAATCCGTTCCGGCCGGGTTCAGCAGCATGGGCCATGAAATGCCCACGGCCGCCCCCGAGATCGAGCACCATGAAGCTGCCTCTGAACTCTCTGACATGTTCTCTGAGTTCAAAGAGGATGCCGAAGCCACCGCTGGACAAGCCGAAGACCCCGACACCCACTACAACCTCGGCATCGCCTTCAAGGAAATGGGGCTGCTCGACGAAGCCATTGGGGAACTGCAAAAAGTCTGTCACGCCGTCGATAACGGACACGAGTTCTCGCAGGCCGTGCAGGCCTACACCTGGCTCGCGCAATGCCTGGTGGATAAAGGCGTACCGCAAGCCGCGATCCGCTGGTATGAGAAGGCGCTCAAGATCTCCAGCATGAATGAAGAGAGCCGCCTCTCGGTCTACTACGACATGGCTTGCGCCTATGAAATGGCGGGCGACACCAAGAAGGCCTACCAGACCTTCATGGAAGTCTATAGCTCGAACATCGATTTCCGTGACGTCGCCGAACGCATCAAGGCGCTGAAGGGGTAAAGGCGTTTCGCACCTCTCTAAAGCCTCACGCCCGTCGCCGAAGCTCAATCCAGCAACTTACCGATGGGCCCCAGATCGAGATTGAGATCTTCCGGCTTTAATCCAAAGCTGTTGGTCAGCTCGTGGATCTTCTGCTCCAGCTTCATAAGGGCTTGTCCCATTTCTTCCACTTGCGCGTCGGTCAGGGTGCCGCCCTCCATCCGCCGGATCGCCTGCCGCTCCATCAACCTTCGCAGCAACTCGATCAGCGTGAGCACCAGCTTTGCCAGCCCCTGTTCGATCGTCTCCGGCGTGCAGTCCACTCGCTGTTGCCCGCCTGAAGCGGCCGCTTGAAGCTGGCGTTTCAGGTCGGCGACGGCGGCCTCTACTTCATCGGGCGTGATCTTGCGTGCGTCTGTCATTTGTCTTTAGCAGTTCTTCTACAAAACTGTCTTTGACCGGGTGATCCTGCCGAGCGATCTTTGCTTTCAATCCGCCTCTGATCAGGGTTGATCCGTTAAAGCTTTTGCTCTTGGTCCAGCGCCGCCTCAGGATAGCAGTTCACAAATTCGGTTGGCGGCCACGGCCCGGAGACGCGCATCGTTGCCTGCCCTAGACCGGCCATCTTGTCGCGGAACTCAGCTACGGCGCCGCGCGGGATCAGCGCAAAATATCGGTTACCGCGCTGCTTCCATTCGGCCTGCGCCGCGGACTTCATCAAGTTCTCCGACTCGACCACTTTTTGCGCCGCGTCGAACTTGGCCTTCAGATATGCCGTTCCCGTCCCGGACGATGGCACTTCCGCCGGCATGGCGGTCAGTCGCACTTCCATCTGCACCTGGTCGCGCAATCGCTTCAGGTCCGCGAGATACTCCGCGCTATGCTTTTCCAAAAAGATTTCGAGCGCGTTACCCTCGGCCATCAACGTCGGGAAGCGGAAGGGGATCACTCCCTGCCGTTGGAAGACATGGTTCACCGTCCAATGGAAATCGAGCGCATCCTGCTTCAATTCGTCGGCCGAACCGCCGGGGAAAGTTTCATATTCGCTGAAGTAACAGGCGAGTTCGTTTTTTCGGGTCGCTTGCACTTGGGCACCGCGCACGCCGCGCGGAGGCATAGGCGCATCCGCCACATCTTCCGCCATGCAATATAGAAGGAGCATTTATCGGCGCGAGATGCGCTGGTTCGTCAGTGGCTGTAGTTCCGGCGGCAGGTGTCTCAGTGCGGTCTCCACTGAGGTCAGAACCAGGCTCATACCCAGGTAGATGAGGTCCACGCCCGCGAGTGAGATCACGATGCTTCCCTGAATGACGACGCCGGAGTTCAGGACGTTGTCCAATATCTCCAGCAGGGAGATCTCCTGCTCGTCGCCGCTGCCAAGGGTTACGCTGTGGGGAGTCGCCATAATTTGATCACTCGACGAACGAATACGGAGGCCACGGCCCTGTACATTCGATGCGCCGGCCATCGCCCCAGCGCTGCGCAAATTTCTTTAATACCGTATCCCACTGTTTGCGCTTGGCCCGCGGCAGCAGGAACGACGCCTGCCACTGCAACCCCGGCTGCGCCCCGCTCACTTTGCCGGTAGAAGCTACGTCGCGACTCAGCTTCTTCAGTGCGGCAGCCAGCTTTTCCGTCTCCGCGTCTGGCGCGGAACGGCGGCTATTCTGCACCGCTAGCGCCTTTGCCTTTTGCCGCAAATATTCCTGTCCCGATGCAGCGGTGAACGCTGTCCCCTGCTTCGTGGCTGGAGCAGTCATAAAAACTTTCACGCCCCACTCTTCCGCGTCGGCCACTTTCTTGAATGCGCTTTGAATCGTATTCTTGCGCGACTCAATATGCTTTTCCAGCGACGATTCCGTCAGGAACACCGTGCCAAAGCGCGCGGGCAGCACGTCCGTCACCCCGCTGATGGCTGCGACGGCGCGTTGATGCAGCACGCTGGCCTCCGCCAGCCATTCTAGGTCTTCCATGCGCTGCTCGATGTCGCTGACGAAGTCCTGGGAGATGCGCGTAACCCAGCAAAGCAATCCCGCGCATGCAATCGCCTCCACGCGGTGCTCATTGTCAATGCCGATCGCGCTGGTCTTGACCGGGGTGTTCTTGCCGGCCGGGGAGACGCCATAAAAATAGAATGGCCCCGTTGCGGCCGCAGGCTGGGAGACGGCGGGCTTTTTCTTCACGCGAACTGCCATAGTCGTTGGGTGAAAGCCTGCAACGCCTTTCTTCCGGCCACTTGGTCGCCGAAATCTTCTACCAGGAAAAGCTCCTTCCCACTATACCGTTTCGCCAGCATGGCTAGCTGAACGGCCTGCCAGCGGCCGGCCTTCGCGCACCGCGGACAGCTTTCCTTCTTTCCCGCTGCCAGTCCGGCTGACACGCGATTCACGAACAGCCCCCGCGCGGGAGCGTCCATCGTTTCCAGCGCGCCCAGCAGGCGCTCGGTCTCACGCACCGCCAAGGGCTCCGGCAGCATCACGCAAAAGACCCGGGTGGCCTTCGCGTCCTGCATGCGCTTATTCAGCTCGCGCAGCCGCTGGCCCAGGGTCGCAATCTCTACCGCGGCATCCTGAGCGAGGGGTAGTGTACGGTGTGCGGCCAGCGTTTTCAATAATAGCCGCGTCCACTGCAGCATGCGCTCGGGAGTCCGCAATAGCTCCAGCGCGTGGCCGGTGGGCGCCATATCAATGATGACCGTGGCCGCGCGGTCGCCCTCCTTCAACAAGTCCATGATGCGGAAGATGGCAAAGATCTCATCTACTCCCGGCGGCACAATGTCGAGCAGCGCGGCGAAGATCTGCCGGTCAAATGTCAGGTCCACATGGATGCCGCTGCTGGAGCTTCCCGAGAATGCACCGCCGATCTTGTCTTTCATGCGCTCGGACCAGTGGCGAAACTCGGCGGTCGAATCGATCTCCAGGGCAAAGAAGTGTTTGTCGCCCAGCACCGCCATGGGTTTGGCCCCGACCTTTGCCCGGAAGACGTCGTCGAGCGACGGTGCCGGATCTGTCGAACATACCGTCACATCTTTTTTGGGATGGGTCTCCCGCTCGTGAAATGCCAGCGACGCCGAGATGGTCGTCTTGCCCACCCCGCCCTTGCCCAGCGTGAAGCCCAGCGACGCATTCACTGCCGGCCACTTTACAGCCTTCAACGTGATCTTCGCGCCGCGCGATGAACCGGACGTCTTTGCCGGCAATCGCAACTTTTTCTGTGCGAACACATGGTCGGCAAACTGCGCCAGCATTTTCGCGCCCATGATCGGCTCCCCCGGATCTTCCGCGGTCAACACCGGAACCCGCGCGAAATGTTTCTTCAAGTAGGCGCGTGCCTGTTGCGTCCGGGCTGCGCGCGGTCCGCAGCGCTTGCATTTGCTCGCCGCCGCTACTACTCGGTTCAACACGATTGAGCGGATCGTCAGCCCCGAATCTATTAACCCGGCATGAGCGCGCACCGATTCGTTCAGCGAAAACGTCTCCGCGGATGTAACCAGCACTAGCTCGGAACGTCCCCCCGTAAGCGCCTCCACCAATTGCTCCGCCATGCGGTCCCATTCCTGGACAAAGCTCGTGGAGATCCGCCCGTCGCCACCAAAGCGCTGCGCCAGCCATTGGTCACGGCTTCCGGCTAAGTCGAGAAAGTTCAGGAACTCACGAAAGTGTTGGGGCAGTTCGAACAGTCGCAGGGTGTGTCCGATGGGCGCGGTATCCACCACAATGCGGTCATACTTGCGCGCTTGTAACAACTCATGTATCGCCAGCAGTCCGGATATCTCCGCCATGCCGGGCATGGTGGTGTCCAGCAGTGGCTCGATCTCCTCCCGCGAGAAGATGGTCCCATTCTCCAGCAGATCCAGCATTAACTTGCGGTGCGGCTTGAGAAAGTTTTGGAATTGCGCCGCCGCATCGATCTGCCAGACGTAAAGTTGGCCGGCTTTCGGCAGTTTGATCTTGGTCGGTTTCGGCGGAAGCTTTACTTCGAAGACGTCGCCCAGCGAATGGGCCGGGTCGGTCGACATCAGCAATACCTTCTCTCGCGGACGCTGCATCGCCTCCCGTACCGCATAACTCGCCGAGACGGTCGTCTTGCCTACGCCGCCTTTGCCGATAAAGAACGAGAGGTCTGGCACGCCCCAATTGTAAACGCCGCCTGCGCGGGCCCCCGCCACTGGGGCAGAGCTACAATCAATTATGCGTTTGCGCCGCCTTCGGCCCCTTCTCCTATTATTAGCATCCTGCCCAAGCCTTAACCCCCAAGTTGCCGCGGCCGAACTCAAGCCGCAGACGCGCCACGCTTTCGATCGCTACGTCTTCCTGGTAGAGCAACGACTGGAAACATGGAAGCCCGGCCAGCCCTTCCTGCGCGTCAAAACCCTTCCCGCCTTGCAGCAGTCGCAACTCATCCAACGTCTGAAGGGCGGGGAAGTCATCATCGAAAAGATGACCGAACTCGACTCCGGCCGCGAAGTCCCGGTTCCCAGCGGGATGTTGCACCACTGGATCGCTACCGTTTTTGTCCCCGGTGCCAACGTCCAGCAAACTCTCACCTTGCTCCAGGACTACAATCACCACAAAGACATCTACAAATCTGAGGTCGTCGACTCCAAACTCCTCAGCCGCGATGGCAACCGCTTCCGCGCCTACCTGCGCTTTTACAAAAAGAAGATCATCGGTGTGACATTGAACACCGAGCATGCGGCGGAATATTTCGTGCTCAACCCCAGGCAGGCATCCAGCCGTTCTCATACCAGCAAGATCGCTGAAGTGGCCAACGCCGGCGAAAAAGACGAACACGAAAAGCCGGTGGGCAATGACAACGGCTTTCTCTGGGCGCTCAATTCCTACTGGCGAGTCGAAGAGGGCGACGGGGGTGTGTACATACAGTGCGAAGCGGTTTCTCTTACCCGCGACATCCCCGCCATGCTGAGTTGGGCGGTCAAGCCGTTCGTCACCGAAGTCCCGCGCGAGTCGCTTTTCAACACCTTGACCTCCACCCGCACCGCCCTGCTGCAGCGCCTCAAAAAATGAGCCGATGGACTATACTTAGCCCCGATTGAACGCCCGCGTTTATCCCTGCGCCGCTCCATGAGGTAAAAACATCCAATATGAAGAATCTGATTCCGGCACTCCTGCTCACTATGACCACATTCGTTTCTAGCACTCTGGCCGCTGACGGCCCTGCCAACACCACTGCGAAGCCTCCCGTAGCCAAAAAAGTCGCCAAAGAGACCAAGATCCATGGCGACGTGCTCAAGGACGACTACTTCTGGCTGCGCGAGAAATCGAACCCTGAAGTCGCCGCTTATCTCGAGGCCGAGAATGCTTACACGGACGCGCTGATGGCGCCCACCAAGCCGCTGCAAGACGCCCTCTACCAGGAATTGCTGAGCCATATCAAAGAGACGGACGTGAACGTTCCTTATCCCAACGGGCCCTACTTCTACTATTCGCGCACCGAAAAAGGGAAGCAGTACCCCATTTTTGGCCGGAAGAAGAGCCTGGAAGCCACGGAAGAGGTCTATCTCGACCAGAACCAGCTCGCCGTCGGCGAGAAATTCATGAGCCTGGGCACGCTTACCGTGAGCGACGATTCCAACTGGCTCGCTTACTCCACTGACAACACCGGCTTCCGCCAATACAAGCTGCGCTTCAAGGACCTCCGCACTGGCAAACTCAGCCCTGAGGTCATTGAGAAGGTGACTTCCGTCGCCTGGGCCAATGACAACAAGACGGTCTTCTACACCGTGGAGGACCACGCCAAGCGCTCGTACCGCGCGTATCGCCACCTCGTAGGACAGGACCCCGCCAAAGACAAGCTGCTGTATGAAGAGACAGACGAGATGTTCAACGTGGGCCTGGGCAAGGGCCGCAGTAAGCGCTTCATCTTCCTCGAGATCGGCAGCCACACTACTTCGGAAGTCCGTTATCTGCCCGCGGACCAGCCCTTATCCGACTGGAAGACCATTGCGCCGCGCATCGCCGGCCAGGAATACGATGTGGAAGACCGCGACTCGCTCTTCTACATCCGCACCAACCACGGCGGGCGCAACTTCGGTATCTCCACCGCGCCCATCGGCAACGCCGATCGCAAAGAATGGAAGTCGCTCATCCCCCACCGCAGTGACGTGATGGTGGAAGGCTTTACCATGTTCGCCAACTTCATGGTGCTGCGTGAGCGCGAAGGCGGTCTGCAGCATCTCCGCATCACCGACCTGCGCAACAACCAGACGCACCGCGTTAAAATGCCGGACGCGGTCTACTCCGTCGGGCTTGGTCCTAACCTGGTGTGGAATACCGGAACCTTGCGTTACGTATATCAGTCGCCTATCACTCCCAACTCGGTCTTTGATTACGACATGGAGAAGAAGCAATCCCGGTTGCTGAAAGAGACGGAAGTCCCCGGCGGATTTGATCGCAACAACTATCAGGTGGAGCGCATTTACGCCACCGCGCCCGACGGCGTCAAAGTCCCGCTCTCCGTCTTCTATAAAAAAGGCGTCAAGCGCGACGGCACCGCCCCGCTCTATCTTTACTCCTACGGCTCTTACGGCAGCTCCATCCCGTTGAGCTTTTCCTCGAACCGGCTGGCGCTGCTCGATCGCGGCATCGTGTATGCGCTCGCGCATATCCGCGGCGGCGGCGACCTGGGCAAGCCCTGGCATGATGCCGGACGCATGATGAACAAGATGAATACCTTCACCGACTTCATCGCCTGCGCCGAAAAGCTTATCGCCGACAAGTACACGGCCAAGGGCAACATCGTCATTGAAGGCGGCAGCGCCGGCGGGTTGCTGATGGGCGCGGTCACCAATCTGCGTCCCGACCTGTGGAAGGCGGTCATCTCCAAGGTGCCGTTCGTTGACGTGATGAACACCATGCTCGACGCGTCGCTCCCGCTTACCGTGAGCGAGTACGAAGAGTGGGGCAATCCCAACAAGCCCGATGACTACGCGTACATGCGCAAGTACTCGCCTTATGACAACCTGGAAGCCAAGCCCTATCCCACCATCCTGGTGAAGACGTCATTTAATGACAGCCAGGTCATGTACTGGGAGCCGGCGAAATACGTGGCGAAGTTGCGCACCCTCAAGCCCGCTGGCGACAAGAACGTCCTCATGCTGAAAACCAACATGGCGGCAGGCCACGGCGGCGCCTCCGGACGCTATGACTTCCTCCACGACGTGGCCTTCGATTACGCCTTCATCCTGCAGCAGTTTGGAATGGAGAAGTAGTTTTGTTTTAATCTCGAGCGCAGCGAGAGACCCCTATCAACAAAGAGAAGCCGGAGCTTAATCGCTCCGGCTTTTGTTT
>DATLCI010000069.1:0-32184 GCA_035526435.1 Terriglobales bacterium | reverse complement strand
CGCGAACGATAGAAAGATCGTGTTACGCGCCGGAACGTAGGTTACGGGGATGGCCTGCTGCATCTCGGCAGACGACCGGTCCTTAGGTACGTCAATGTCCGCAGTCAATGCGGAGCCACCGAACATGCGTAAATCGATATCTGCAATAAGGTGAGCGTCCACCGTTAACTTGGCCGCTATGCGCTGGGCGGCGGCGATCTCGGATTGATGTCTCTGCCCGTAGCGGAAGGTGAGGGCGTTACATCCATACCCTTGCTTGCGAGCCAGGGCGAGGACGGTAGCAGAATCAAGTCCACCGCTGAGCAGAACGACGGCCGGGGTCCGGGGCATCCGGATATCTTACTTCGACCTATCCGCTACTTCTACTCAAGTCGCCCGGACCTTGGGCCGTACGGGTTGAATCGCGATCATGCAGGGGGCCGCGGACTGGGGACGGCGGTGTCCGGAACAAAGAGGGAAAACGTAGTTCCGCGACGTCCGGATTGCGAACTCCGGTAGCGGATACGTCCGCCGTTCTTCTCAACCAAGTCGCGGCAGACCCAAAGACCCAGACCGGTGCCAACTTTTTCTTTGGTGGTAAAAAATGGTTCGAAGATCTTACGACGGTCGCCCGGCGCAATGCCTGACCCGTTGTCAGCGACGGTGATGCGTACCCCCGCGCGGGGCGCGAGGCCTGCTTTGCGCAGTCGCAGCGTGATCCGGCCGCCAGCCGGGACCGCGTCCAGCGCATTGGACAGCAGGTTCGAGATGATCTGCCGAAGTTCGCCCGGATTGGAGATGACCTGCAGGTCAGACGGACATTCAATCCTGACATCGAGTTCCTTTGAGGTCGCGCGCTTACCATAGATCGTCATCAGTCCATCGGCCATCTCGCGTAAGGGGATGAGGCCGGGCGAGGCAGCGTCCCGATAAAAGGCCAATGTCTGTTTAGTGATGTGGACCACGCGATTTAACTCGTGTTCCATCATTTCGAGGAACCCTTTCGCCTCCGGGTCAACCTTTTCATTCGACTTGATGAGAAAAAGAAGATTCGTCACTGCCTCCAGGGGATTATTGATCTCATGCGCGATGGTGGCTGACAGGCGCCCGGCAGAGGCCAATTTCTCGGACCTGCGCAAGGCCTCTTCCGCGCGTTTACGGTCCTGGGTGTCAGCGACGAATCCGACCCACTCGCGAATCTGTCCTTGCGGGTCCAGCATCGGAACCGCTCTGAAGTCGAAGTGGTGATAGTCCTGGGAAGCGTTGTGCCAGAGACGGCCTTCCGCCTGAAACGGCTTGGCCGCGTCGCGAGCGGCCAGCCACGTTTGGATGAGTGAGGCGCGATCGTCTGGATGGACCGCTTCCAGCCAGCCCAGGCTCTGATGTTTATCCCACGGCTGTCCCGTATAGCTTTGCCAGGATTCTTGCGGCTCCACGAAGTGACCATTGAGATCAGCGCTCCATAGGATGGCGGAGGCAGCGGTGACCAATCCGCGATGCCGGGCTTCACTGACGGCCAGCGCCTCTTCGGCGCGTTTCCGCTCCTCCAAGTGGTCGCGAATCTCATATTGTCTCTGGCGGGCGCGCAGGGCTGTCGTCACCGCGCGCACCAGGGTCTCCAGACGCACAGGTCGTTCCAGAAGTGAAAAATTACCCAGCGATTCGCTGAAGCGGGAATTGCCGGTCTGACCAAAGCTGGTCTCGCCGGGAATGGTGAGGATCAATAAGGGAAAATCAGACCAAGTAGGTTGCTGCGCCACCATGCGGGCCAGGCGCGCAACCGCCTGGTCGCTGAGGGCTTCCTCGCTGACGATGGCGGCGCCGGCGCCGGCTGCGATGCGGTCGCAAAGCTCGTTGACATTGGCGACACGCCGGGCACTGATGCCGCCGCGACGAAGCGCCTCTTCCACCAGTACGCCATCTCTGCCGATCGGCGCCAGCACTAAGATGGTGAGCTCTGCGGTGGATTGGTTAGTCGTCTCCAGGTCCTTCCAGGAGAGAACTCTTGCCGACATAGGTTGGAACCCCTGTGAGTACGCCGCGGAAGTCACTTAAGGCTCTTCCGATCCGTACTTGTTTTTCTCCCAACCGCAATTCGCGGATGGTACGTTCATGTCCACCACTCCGTCGTTTGACCACGGAGATGGCCTGGCGCACCTCGCCGCTAGCTTCGAAGTAGCGCAGTAACACCACATTGTCCGCGAGATAGCTGACGTCCACCGGCGTGACCATATTGGAGCCGACAAACCCGTGCTGGGCCAGGATGAGCAGGGTGCTGACTTGCTTACCGTGCAGATAGGAGAGCAACTCATGCATGTGAGCGATCAAGAAACCTTCTCCGGGCATGGAATTCATGTATCCGTTCAGGCTGTCGATGATGACCATCCTGGCCCCGCCTTCCACCCCTGTTCTGACGCGGTGAGCGAATTCACCGGGTGAGAGTTCGGCGGGATCGATCGACTGCACAACGATCCTGCCATTCTTTACATACTGGTCAAGCGGTATCCCGAGGTCGCGCGACCGGATCATCAAGGTTTGAATGCTTTCGTCGAAGATATAGAACGACACCCGTTCGCCACGCTCCGCAGCCGTGACGGCATAGCGGGTAGCAATGGTCGACTTTCCGCAGCCCGCCGGGCCGGCGATGAGGCTGCTGGTTCCCACATGCACGCCGCCGCCCAGCAGATTGTCGAGTTCGTCGATACCACTTTTCAGGATGGGGGCCTCCGCACCCTCGAACTCCGATGAGACGTGGGGCTGGATGCGCGGGAAGATGTCCAGGCCACCGGTGGAAATGTTGTAATCGTGATAGCCGTCACGGAATCGCGCCCCGCGCAGCTTGACTATTTCCATCCGCCGCCGCTTAGCGCCGTACTCGCGCGGCATCTGCTCCAGCATGACCACGCCGTGGGCGATGCTCTGTAATTGCAGGTCGTAACGTTCTGAAGTCTTATCGTCAAGGAAGAGGACGGTACAATCGCGTTGGCCAAAAAATTGCTTCAGCCACAGCACTTCGCGACGATACCGCAGCGCATCCCGCGCCAGCATACGCAGTTCCGAAAGCGAGTCGATGACGATGCGGCTGGGATTCACCCGTTCCACGTACTCCATGATGGCCTTCGTGGTCTCCGTCAATTCAACTTCAGCCGGATGGAAGACGGTGTACTGGCCTTCGGGGCCGAGCCCCTGCTCATCCTTGCCTAGTTCGTAGATGTTGATGCCCTCAACGCTCCAGCCGTGCGAGGTGGCTACACTGCTGATCTCGGTCCTGGTCTCGGAAAGCGCGATCAGGAGGACGGTCTCGCCCTGCGTAACCCCAGCCAGGAGAAATTGCAACCCCATGGTGGTTTTTCCGGTGCCAGGATCGCCAGCCACTAAATAGATATGATTGGTGGGGATCCCGCCTTGGAGGATCTCGTCAAGACCTTTTACTCCCGTTGAGATGCGCTTCGGCTCCGCTGCGGGCCGGTGGTAGGTGGCGGTCGAGGTCGTGCTCACGGTACGGTGCTCTCCTGAAGAAGTAGACGAAAAGCAGTTGGCTGGTTTTTTGTAACTTTCCCTGGATGGGACTTGCCCCGTGCGAAAAATAGATGCTCGGGGAAACCGAAAAGGTTGGATTGATAATGAGAGTCACCTCGGACTAAAACCGGCGCGATGCTACACTTTTCGAGTTTGGGGACCTCACACAACCCGCAGAGCCAAGGTGCTTCCTCGCTCTTAAAGTTCGGCGTATTTGAAGCCGATCTGGCCACGGGAGAGTTGCGGAAAAATGGCCGGAAAATACGGATCCAAGAACAGCCTTTCCAGATCCTTGCGATCCTGGCCCAGCGGCCCGCCGAATTGGTGTCACGGGAGGAACTGGTCACCGCCCTCTGGCCCGATGGAACGTTTGTAGACTACGACCACAGTCTCAATACCGCCGTGAATAAGCTTCGCGAAGTTCTAGGAGACTCTGCCGCTTCGCCAAGATTCATTGAAACCCTGCCGCGACGTGGCTATCGCTTCCTGGGCACCATCATCGCTGATCCGCAACTTGCCGTCATGGCTCGACCGATTGGAGAGGTGTGGAAAGATGGCACGTTGCCTCAGCCCCATCGCGGTTCGGTCAGATTTCTTTTTATTACGGCCCAATTGATGTATCTCAGCTTTTATGTGGCCGCCTTGGCCAATATCGAAAGAATCCACGGCCTGCTGTCTCCATTCATGGGCGGGGCGTCTGACCCCATTGCGGGAGCGATCGTAGTCACGGCACTCGGAGGGATTCCTGTCCGTTTTTTTCTTATCACGGCGGTAGGCTTCGACTATCGCAGATTCAGCGCGAAGTATGCGCGGCTCTTCCCTCTACTGGTGGTACTGGATGAACTTTGGGCTTTATCGCCGCTCTTGATGGGACCGAAGATCGGAATGGGTCTCGCCCTGGCGGTTACGGCGGCACTGCTCTATCTGCCATTCGGTCAGCGGACACTCGTGCAGATGAGTTATCGCGACTGACTCGGTTCTTACCCGGTGTTTCGCAGGCCGGCGGAGATCCCGCTGATAGTCGCCCCGAGTGCGAACTTCAGTTCCGCACTCTCATCTCCAGCGCGCTTCCGGCGCAGCAGCTCAACCTGGATCAAGCTGAGTGGATCCACATAAGGGTTACGCAACCGGATGGAACGGTCGAGTACCGGATTGGTTTCAAGTAATGACTTTTGCCCGGTGATCTTCAACAATATAGTTTTGGTTCGCTCAAACTCTTCCCGCAACATTCCATACACCCGCTCTTTTAGCGCCGAATCCTTCACCAAGCTGGCATACAGGTAGGCGATACCAAGGTCGGCTTTTCCCATTCCCATCTCGACGTTGCGGATCATGTCCTGAAAAAGATAGAACTCAGCCATCATCTCTTTTAGTAACTGCAGATTCTCTTCTGAGCGTCCGATGAATCCTTCCAGCGCGTGGCCTACACCGAACCAGCCCGGGACTACGTGCCGGCTCTGCATCCAGCCAAAGACCCAGGGAATTGCGCGAAGACTTGATAGGCCACCGCCTTCGGCGCGCCGTGACGGCCGCGAGCCGATGCGCGCAAACTCCAAGCCATCCACCGGCGTGGCTGCAAAGAAATAAGTGATGGTGTCAGCATTGTCGGCGATGTGCTCCCGGTAATATTTGAAAGCATCGCCGGACATCTCTTCCATCGCCTTGGTCCATATTTTTTCCTGCGCAGAGCGGTCAGGACGTCCCGGGCGAACGATCGCTTCCAGCGATGCCGCCACCATCACTTCCAGATTCCATTCGGCCAGCAGTGGGTCGGAGTATTTCCAATTCAATACTTCACCCTGCTCGGTCAGGCGCAAGTGCCCGGAGAACGCTCCTACGGGCTGCGCCACGATGGCGCGGTGCGTGGGCCCGCCGCCGCGTCCTACGGTTCCGCCGCGTCCATGAAAGAGGCGCAGATTGACGTTGCACTCCCGCGCCACGGCGTGGAGATCTCGGTGGGCTTTGTATATCTCCCAGGTGCTGGTCAACATCCCCCCATCTTTGTTTGAGTCCGAATAGCCGAGCATGATCTCCTGGTTGCGTCCCCAGGAATCGAGAAACGGTTGGTACTCAGGGAGGCTCCATAACTGGCGGCACTGCTCGGGGCTGGCCCGCAGGTCTTCGATGGATTCAAAGAGCGGGACCGGCATCACTCCCGGATCGCCGCCAGACGCTTTCATCTTTACGCCATTCAATTCCGCCAGCCGAACCACGCTGGTGATGTCATTGATCCCGGTCGCTCCGCTGATGACATACTGCTGGATGGAAACTGCCGGAAAGTCGCGCTTCAGTCGAGCAACGGTCCGCAAAGTATCCATCAGTTCGACCGTCGAGGGCGACGGCGGCGCTAAACCACTGTTGCTGATCTCCTTCTCTGCCACCGCATGGATTCGCGCGTGCTGGCGTACATCAAGCGTATGCAGATGGAAGCCGAAACATTCCACCTTGCGCAGCAGCGGATCAATATCGCCTTCGGCCAAGCGCTCCCCGCGATTTTCCACGAGACTTTCCCGCAGCAGCCGTAGGTCAGCGGCAAACTCCTCCGCATCCTTATATGCAGGTTGGGAGGGAGGATGTTCGGCGGCTGCCAGCAGCCTCTCGCGGACACGGGCAAGGAATGCGCGATAAAGTTCCTCCTCCGGCCCCCACGGAGTCTTGCGCACGGGAATCTCCTCGATGTAGCGGTGCGCAGTTTCCGCAAAACCTGCCGATACCCCTACCTGCTTACTCGAGGAGCTCAGCACCCGCATCAGCTGCTGCACGACTTCCACATAATGTTGCAACACCACCTGGCGGGCCATGCGGAGCGCGTCGCGGGTGGTGTCAGGAGTGACGTTCGGATTGCCGTCGCGATCACCGCCGATCCACGATCCGAAGCGGATCAACGTTGGCAGCTCCGGCACGCTACCGTACACTTTGCCGAAAGCGGCCTGAAACTCCTGGTAGACGGCAGGCACAGTGTTCAGCAAACACAGCGGATACAGATCAAGCCCCATCTTGATCTCATCGCGTACGGATGGCTGATGGTGCCGAACCTCATCGGTCTGCCAGAGGCTCGCTATCTCCGCGGCTATGGCTTCTTGATGTTCCCGCGCGGACTCCTCCGTCAAGGGAAGCTGGTCGAAGGCCGCCAGATGCTCCGCGAGGCGATGCCGCTTGAACAATACCGTTCGCCGGGAGACTTCCGTCGGGTGCGCGGTGAAGACTGGGACCACTTCTATCTGCCGTAAAGCGCGGACGGCAGCTTCGGCCGAGACGCCCGCCGACTTCATCCGTTGCAATGTGCCGGCAAAGGAGCCGGGCAGGTACGCTTGTTCTTCCGAAAGTTGCTTGGCCCGCTTGCGGCGCTTCCGATGATTGGTTTCCGCCAGGTTGATCAGCTCGAAGTACAACGCAAAGGCTTTCGCCGTGCGATAAGCGACGGGTAGTGACAGTTGGCCGACCGCAAGTTGGGCTCCCCGCATGGGCCCGCCGTCAGGAGAGCTGCTGGTCTGCTCGCGGCGAGCGACCATGAACGCGCGCAGGCTCTCTACGCCTTCATAAAACTCCTGACTCACCTGTTCGGCGAGAGTTTTTCCCAAGATGATGCCGAGCGACCGTACGTCGCGCCGCAACGGCGCTTCCTTCAAGTCCGCGACTTCGCCGACCAGTTCCTTCAAGCGTTCGTGCTGGTCAGGAGCGGACCACAGAAGTTCCTTTTCCGGCAGCGGCATAGGGGTCCTAAGCTTCGCAAACCGGGGGAAAAAGCGCAAATTCCGCCAAACCTTACCAAGCGTGATCGGCGATTGCGAAGGCGGCGCTGAACTGGATATCTCCATCGAGGACTTTGCCAACCTGCGCTTCGCGCTGACTGCGCTCTACGGAGTCGCGGATCTCGGAATGGCGGACGTCGCCTCAGCCAACATTGCCGGAGTCCACTTTGAGGCACGCAGCCCGCTGACCCTGGGCCACACCTATGCGGTGCAATTGTCGGGCAATCGGGTTGGATTCGTGCGCTTCTCGGCTTCGCTCACACCACGGCAAATGGAAGCGGAAGCGCGGAAACGCTTCGGGGGGCTGGCGATCCGCATACTGCGCAAGCTCGGCACCGATACGGGAGCAACGCAGGTGGGGGATGTTTCGGGACGAATCTCGGCTGAGGCGTTGATGTACTTCGACATGAGCTTCCGCATGCCGCAGTAGGAAAAGAAAATATTATTGGGGCTGGGGCAAGACCTTCAAGCGCTGGCCCCCAATGGACAAGATGGCACCTTGCGGCACCGGCGTTTCTTCACGCGCCATTACGAAGGTGCCATTCGTGCTTCCCATGTCCTCGATAAAGAAGTCTTCGCCGCGGTGATAGACCTTGGCATGCGTGCGGCTCATGGCGGTGTCAGTAGGAAAAGTATAGGTGGCTTTCGTGCGGCCCCAGGTCGTCTGCCCTTCGAGCACCGAGTAATGCTTTTGGTCAGCCCCCATGGAGACGAATTCCGCAATGGGATGCTGCAACAGTAACGACAACTCACCTACACCTGCTCCGAGCACGTTCCCCATTTCGAGCGCCGCTTGGTTTACCCGGAACTCGAACATCTGGTTGCCGATCTTCACGATATCGCCTTGTTCTAAACGATACGACCCGATCAGGCTGAAGAACACGGGAGCCTGATCGAGAGGTGCTGCCCACAGTTGTCCTACTTCCACATTCAATCGGCAGTGTTGAGGCTGCATCTGGGTGTCGTGGGGAAAGGTGAAGTCTCCCTGCGTCCTGCCGATGGTCGCCTGCCCTGAAACGTCGAACTCGCGCGCGGTTTGGCCGTCAGTCCGGACCTGCGCCAGTCGGATCTTTGATTGCTGGCTGAAGTCGAGCACCGGCATGATCATGCTGTGGACGGCCACCGGTGGCGGAGCCTCCCCGCTCTTCCACTGGACTTCAAAAAGCTCAAGTTCCTTCGACTTGCCCTTCAACGCAAAAGTGCCAAAGGGACGTATACGAAAACGGCTGTTGCCCGCTACCGCTTCGTAAAGGCTATGCGAGATCAGGATCTGCTCCGGTGAGGCCGCGCCTTCGACCCGCGAGGCCACATTCACTACATCGCCGAAGACGTCGTTCGACTTCACGATACCCAACCCATAGTTGATGCCGATGCGGATGGATATCTTTTCCGCGCCCGTCTTGCCCGCATTGTCGGCGGCTATGGCCTCCTGCATCTCGATGGACGCGGCGATGGCTTCTGCATTGTCCTCGAACGCCGCCATCACGGCATCGCCGATGGTCTTGATGACCCGGCCGCCGTGGCGTTCGACCGCTTCCGCCAGCATCGTGTTACAGCGATGGACCATCAGCAGTCCGGCCGAATCGCCGTACTTCTCAAAATAACTAGTGGAGCCTTTCAGGTCCGTGAACAGCACGGTGATATTGCGGCGCAACTTGTCGAGCTCCGCCGCGCGGTCCATCTGCTCGGCGGTGAGATTGAGGATCTTGGTTACGCCTTCGTTGACTGCCATTTATTGATTTCCCAGCGGGATCATCAGCGGCCCAGGAACCGTTCGAGCGTTTCCACATCCTTGGTCGCCATCTCCGCATACCGTTTAGCGCGGGCCGCATCATTGCCCGCGATTGCGCTTTGCGCTTTGGCCAGATTGACTTTCATACTGCTCTGCTTTGCCGCCATATCGCCGCGCAGCCCATATCCTGCCGCCGCCTGCTGACGTTGAAGGTTGTCGAGCCCGGTGTTCACCGCGGCCGCCCGGCTGGTCAATTGATCGATCTCATGCTCGATCTCATCGAGTTCCGCCGTGTTTACCGCGGATTGCACTGCCGCTGCCGGCACGGATGCGGTAGCCGCCGGTGCCACATTCTTAGGCGCCGGAGCAACTGGCTTTGGCTCGGCTGCGGGAGTAGTTTCCATCGGGGCCGGCGTCGCGGGTGCGGAAGCGGCTGCACTACTTGTGGTTGCGGTTTCGGGCTTTGCCTCCGTAGCTTCCGCAGCGGACGCTTTCTTGCGGCCCGGCAGATAAGTGGCTCCCGCGATGATGACTGCCATCAAAATAGCCGCGCCCAACACCATATAGAGTCCGCGGGAGCTAGAGGGCCGCGCGGCGACGGCCGGCATCTGCGGTATCGGCGGCGGAAGCTGCGGCGAAGCGGACTGCGGGCGAGCTACCGCTGGAGGCGAAGCCTGCGCTGCTGGCGCAACGAAGGGCACCGTGCGCGGTTGTACTTGCGGCATCGCGGAGCCCGTGATGGTGGTGTCCTGCGATCCCTGAACGAAGGTCTTGTCTTCCTGTAGAGATTTGGCGACGCGCTGCACGGCGAAGCGGAACGCATCGGCGGATTGGAACCGTTGCTCCGGTGCCTTGGCGATCGATGTCAGGATGAGGTCATTCACTGCGTTCGGCAACTCGGGAAAGAGCTCCATCGGTGGCTTCGGCGGTTGGTTGATGTGCGCGGCCATGATGGAGAAATTGCTATCGCCATCAAAAGGCTTGGCGCCCGTCACCATCTCGTAGAGCGAGATGCCCAGCGAGTAAAGGTCGGAACGCTCGTCCGTCGTCTCGCCTTTGATCTGCTCCGGGGACATGTAATTCATGGAACCCAGCGTTGAACCCGGCGCCGTGAGCTTATTTGGTTCATCCTCCGTGCGCGCAATGCCGAAATCCATGAGCTTCACCATCCCGTCTGGAGTCAACATCATGTTAGCTGGCTTGATGTCCCGATGAATCACCCTGCGCTGGTGCGCATAGCTCAAGGCGCTCAAGATTTGGTCCAGATAATTCAGGGCCTCGGGGGATGGGATCGGGCCGTGGTTCACCCGCGAAGACAAGGATTGCCCTTCCACATACTCCATGATCATCACCAATTGATTGTCGATGGTGAGGGCGGTGTGCAGCGTGGCGATATTGGGATGTTTCAGGCCCGCCAGGACCTTGATCTCACGCAGGAAGCGAGCGGCCACTTCTTCATGGCCCTCCAAGTCCGGGAGCAATACCTTCATGGCCTCGATGCGATCGGTGATCTGGTTGCGTACTTTGTAGACGCGGCCCATGCCGCCACTGCCCAGCACGCTCAGGACTTCGTAATCGCCGATCTTCTTGGGGGTTGACGAGGGATGGTTCATCTTCCAGCTCCTGCGGACAGAAATGGACGGTAAGGGAAATCGAGATTAGGCGATTAAATGCCGTCGAGAGTCGCTAGAAATTATGAGCCTCGCTGACGCCATGGTCAAGGCAATGGATTTAGAGGCGTGACGACAACACCTGAGTGATACCTTCGTAACCCTTTTTTTAATGTTTGAGCCTTATTTCCGCCTGGATTAGGCCTTTACCCCTAGTGTCGTCGTAGTTCTATAGGATTACTATCCTCCCGGTTTGTAGACCTGCCGCGCCAGGCGGCCACCTCCCGGGGGCGTCATTGACGATACAAAAGGCCGTTGTTACCGCGTCACTTCTTCTTTTAGCTTCTGTCACTGCCACATCGCAATCTCGACCGCAACGGTTAAGCCGGACATCCGGTTCTACCAGCCTCACCGTTGACTCTTCACCCACCACTGCGGCAGGGACGACTACTTCAGTAAGCTCGGCATTCACCTTTCAGAAGCAAACGACCCTGACCGAGCAGCGCGCCAATAACACCAGCGCTACCTCTACCTTCAAGACATTCTTGAGCGACCCCGGCAACCGTAGCATCAGCAAGGAAAAGTCGCGGAACCTTCTTTACTCAGGCTCGCAAACGAAACTGTATGCGGCGCTGATGATGTGGTGGGGAAAGTCGGGACACATCGACGCTGGCTACAGCTCGCTCGATAGTTCGCAGATCACTCGCCAGGTCACGGACATGCAGGAGCGCGGCATCGACGGCGCCATCGTTACATGGTTCGGACAGAATAGTTACGAAGACCAGGCGACCCGGATCCTGATGTTGGAAGCCGAGAAGCGCATTGGATTTGAATTCTCGGTCATGCTGGATGAAGGCTCCATTCGCTGGGCCTCCTGCGCGGGTTGCAATGCCACCGACGCCTTGATCGCCCACCTGAATTACATAGCGAGTGCGTATTACTCGTCGCCGGCCTACATGCGTCGGGGCGGACGGCCGGTAGTCTATGAATTCGGATTGGAACACTTCACCATCGACTGGGTGCGGGTCAGGGCTTCGGTCGCCGGCAATCCTTTGGTCATCTTCCGCAACGGCGGAGGTTACGACCAGCCGACCTCAGATGGCGCATATTCATGGGTGGCGCCTGAAGACGTCAGCGGAGACGATCCTTCGGCGCTGAAATATCTCGATTGGTTCTTTTCCCAGGCGAAGTCTACCGCCAACCTCGCGAAAACTACCGTGGCCTCTGCATATCCGGGGTTCAATGACCAGTTAGCCACTTGGAGCACAAACCGGAAGATCACCGAAGACTGTGGTCAGACCTGGCTGAAGACCATGTCAGAAACCGGAAAGTACTACTCCGCTTTGACCCCTCTGGATTCGATGCAGCTTGTCACTTGGAACGACTACGAAGAAGGCACAGCGTTGGAGTCTGGGATTGATAATTGCGTTTCGGTCACCGCCAGCCTCAACAACACGGTCGTCTCGTGGGAGATCACCGGTCAGCAGAACACCATCGATCACTTCACTATCTTCCTGGGAGATGACTCAGAAAACCTGATGGCCTTGGCGGAGCTTCCCGTCACCGCGCGCTCCATCGATCTCAGCACCTTCGGCATCACTGCGGGCAACTACCAGGTCTATGTGCGGGCGGTCGGCAAGCCGTCGCTGCGCAATCAGTTTTCCGCGGGAGTGCCATTGCGTTATTTGACTACCGTCCGCAACAAGCGTCCGGGACGTCACTGAGATCGCTACGGTTAAACCTTGGTCCAATCGCAAACCCCATTCACCGGCTGCGTCGGTAGCGTCGGTGGCGTGGGCCAGCTCATGCTGTTGAAGTTGAACATATCAAGTAGATCGTGCGCAGCCGCATCGCGCCGAGAGAGCGGCGGCAGATTGAAGCGCTTCTCAATGAACCGCAAGATAGACGTATGGTCCGCCGTGGTGTGGGAAACGTAATTCTTCCTCGCCCACGGCGACACCGCAATAAACGGCACCCGAAATCCCAGCTTGGTGAAATCGCCGGCGATGTCGCCCGAAATGAGTTTCGGCGGGATATCGTCCGGAGCCACCGCCGTAGGCGGAGGCACATGGTCATAGAACCCGCCGTGCTCGTCATAAGTTAAGAACATGGCCGACTTCTGCCATAGCGGGCTGGCCATCAACGCGTTAAAGAAACGCGCCATATAGGCGGACCCGATCTGGATGTTATTGCGCGGATGCTCGTCCAAACCGGTGTCGGTGCCTGATTCGATCATCGCCACGCTGGGCAAGGTACCGGCGGCCGCGTCGGCAAAGAACTGCTCCGCGTCCACGATATGGCCATCGCTTTGATGCCGGGCATAGCCGCGGAACCATTGGTAATAGCTCACTGCGCCATTCACGTAGATCTTCCAACTAACGCCGGCGGCCTCGCAGCGCTCAAAGATGGTGTCTACATCCAAAACTGCGGGAGTGGGAAAGTCGGGATAGACGCGACCAAAACTCGACCCCGCCAGTAGATACAGCCGGTTCGCTAAGGTGGAGGCCAAAAGCGAAGAATGCATGCGATCGCTGATGGCAAACTGGGAAGCCAGTTCGTAGTAGTACGGGATATTGGTGGCATCGTAAAAACCCATCGCGCGATGCCCTTCAAGGTCAGTGCCCCCTTCCTCCGGTCGGTTCCTGGAATACTGCGCCGCCGTGTGAACGAATCCGTCCAAAGTCGCAGTTGCGGACGTAGGGTCCTTGAGGTTGCGCTGGACGTGCGATTCATTCCATGAAGGACTCAAGTTCTCATGGCAACCAGTGCTTAAGTGATATGGGGTATAAGTCTTGGAAGCGGTGAGGGGGTCGCCCTGAAAGCCCGGATTCGACGCTCCCACCGGCGTTCCATCAACGGTCCCGGGAATGCCTTTTGCCTGACGATACTTTCCCAGGTTCCCGAAGTAATGGTCGAACGAACGGTTCTCCTGCATGGTGAAAATGATGTGCTGGAGCGAAGAAAAATCGCCCGCCGGACCGTCATTGGTCTGACCATCAATGCCTAAACCACGGCAGCCACTTACGACACCGGCACCAGATACGCCCGCGATCTTCAGAAAGTCGCGGCGGGAAACAGACATGGGACCCCTCGCATAGTACGATTTCGATTGAGTAAGATGCTGGGCTCAAAAATGCTGTTGCACCAATTTTTGAGCCATTCCAACCAGCCTGCGACGAGGTTCATCCAACCGCCAGTATTCAGATGCTCAAGCTACTGCAACATCTCGAAGGCGATGGCGTCTTCGCCAGCGGCGAACAGTCGCTGCCCGTTCGTTATTGTCTGGATCTGTGGCAGGAGACCATCCCTCTGGGCAGCGGCAGAAGTGGCGGGATGAAACGTGCGGATGGATTCATCTGGTCCTTGGAGAACAACTTCCCAGGCGGGAAAGGACAAACGCTGACTTTGGAAGACGGCCGCAAGCTCGATGTAAGGCTCGATGGCGCGGCGTCCGGACGCGCCAAGTTCTCTACCCTCAGTGAAGTACCCCCTTGACGATTGTCTAGGCGCTTCACAGCCTATATCGTTCAGGCAGCTTGCGATTTACCTCAGCGGCGATCACGCAACGCAACGATTTGATCATTTCGCGAAGCGGGTAATAGTGTTCCATCGGAAGCAAAGGCGATTTCGTGGGCGCGCACCGGAAACTTTCCGAGTAAGCGCCCGCTTGCAACATCAATCTTCACCACGTTGAACTGCTCATCAAGGCTTAGACCTTTAGGATGAATTGATGCGAACAATTCTCCTGTCGGCGAAAAAGCCACCGCATAGACCTGCCCCCCATAAGTCCACTGACCCAAAAACTTTCCTTGCTGCGTGAACCTCTGCACCCGGCCATTCTCTCGATCTGCCACATATATATTTCGGTCAGGACCGATCGCGATCGAATGGACTTTGTCGAATTCACCTGGTCCCGAGCCCTTGGTGCCCCATTGGCGCACCTTTCTTCCTCGCCCATCGTATTCAATGATGCGGGCGTTGCAGTATCCGTCGGAGACGAATAAGTGCCTCTTCGCTCCAAAGGCTATATCGGTCGCCCCGCAAAATTCTTGCATTGGATCGGGAACGTCTCCTACATCGATCGTGAGCAGCCTCTTCCCCAAGGGCGAAAACTTGTAAACCATGGATGTATGCGCATCGATGGTCCACACGTTTCCGGCGGGATCGATTCGAATGCCGTGAGGCATCATGTACATACCTGCGCCCCAAGATCGAATGAATTTCCCCTTCCGATCGAGCACCACGACGGGGTCACCGGTTGCAGGGCGATGAAGAACGTAGAGATTCCCTTTCCCGTCAGATGTCACGGCCGAGACGCCGACGAACGTCAGCGGACCTTCCGCCTTCACCTCAACGCGCTCGAGCGAAAGGTCGGGCACGTCCTTCATCAATTCTCGTAACCGCTCGGACTCGGTCTGCGACGACTGCAGCAACACTGCCAGAAAAATGAAGAGGAATTTCAGCATGAAGATTTACCCCATGGAAGTATAGTCGCGGCTCCTCTATGCTGGTTGCCTTCCCGACGGGAGTCCAGCCCATCAGCTGTCGGACATCTATTTCAACTGCTGAAGAGCTTTATGCGTTGCTGGGGTGAAATGGACATGCAAGTGAGCGGTAGGGGTGTTGGCCCCCATGATCCACATGACAAGGTCGTGGTCCGGGTCATAGCCCGCGGGCAGCCCGGCTGCCTTAGGATCGAGTGGCAATGGAAGGATCATCAGGTGAGGCGTCATTGTCATGTTGCGATGGTCTTTGCCGGCTACCCCCAATGAGGCCCTCCCGTCGGCGCTATAGGCAACCGTCCCATCAATGAGATTCATACCGGCCAGCATCCACACCAGACCCGGCGCTCGGGGAAAAGGACGTACCGGGTGCAAGGGGTCGGGCTCACTCCATACCGCGCGAATGTACGCGAACGCGTTCTGGTCGGCACAGAATGGATCCGGATAGGGCAATGGTGCCCTGTCCAATCGCAGCGACCAACTCCCACTCGCTACGCACGTGTAGGGCCCCGTGCCCGCCCTCAGCAGGACCAACTCAGTCTTGTTCCATCCAAAGATTGTGGCATCAGCGGTGACGGGCGCGGGCGCCGCCCGGAGCGCATCGTCGATCTGCGCCGTGCGCCAAGCTGCATCTGCAGGCTTGGATTGCGCCGTACTGATCAACGAGCCAAGAAAAAGGAATCCCAAACACAGGCCACGCATAGGTTCTCCCGCTTTCGAAAGCGATAGGAATTCTATGCAGCCAGCGGGTAGGTTTGCAACAGAAGCAGAAATGTTTGGCGTCCCCGACGGGATTCGAACCCGTGTTATCGCCGTGAAAGGGTTAGAAAGGTATTTTGCACGTCTTAGTTGCCAGTTGCACAAGAGTGTGAATTACGCTAACCATGCGGGGCTGGAGCAGTTCTACCCTAAGAGGCATTACTTGCCCTTTGTACTGCTTTGTGACGATCTGCGTTACCAGGACGTTACCGGAATTTCTGATCTGCGGACGCGTGCGCGCGACGGGTACATGGTCACTCGATAGAAACGACTTGGAGTTTTTAGCCCCCACCTCTCACTTCCGGCGTTGCATTTTCTTCAAACGACTGGGCTAGAGAGACCCTCATAAAAAAATTAGCGTATTCACACCGTCATTACACCTTACTGGCTAAGGGACTCGATGCCCGAAGCGTTCAATCTGGGAGAGGGGTACTGTTTAGCTTGGGGTATCGAGAGTTCTTTTTGTAACCCGACTGCTTTCTTGAAGATTGAGCGGGTGAATTTGGAGAGAGTTGGCGGCGGGAGCGAAGTGAGCCTGGCGTTGCGCTTGCGGTACAATGAAGATTATGGGCACTACTAGTTTTCCACAAACTACAGTACGCTTGGGTCTCGGTGCCCACGACGCCTTCGTCCACAAGTGCGATCACATTGCCTACTTCTGGGAGACGGAAAAGGAGTTCGCCGAAGCGGTGGGATTCATAGTTGAAGGGTTAAAAAACCGCGACCACTGCGTAATCTTTGGTTACGAAGAGGCAAACCAGAAGGTACTTAAGTACCTAAATGGACGCGGCTTCAACGTGGCCCGCTTGATTGCAGAAACGCGGGTGACGGTGTTGAGCGCCGCCCAGGATGGCGATGCCACGCTTGCCAGCATCGGTGCGACTTTTCAGGAAGCCTTGACCAAGGGCGCTAAACTTATCCGGCTACTGGGCAACATCGGCTGGAATCGCCCTCATTGGCCCGCGGAAAATGACATCATGGCATTTGAGGCCAAGGTCACCGAGGCAGCCTGCGCCTTTCCCTGTGTGGTGATTTGCATGTACGATGTGCGCGCCTTACCCGGCCATATCATCGTGCGCGGGGGCTTGGAGACGCATCCGGTGACGATTCGCGGAAATGTGGTGCGGGTCAACCCATACCACATCCCTCCGGCTGAGTTCTTAGACCGCCTTCAGCGCGAGAAAAGAAGTAAGCGGACTTCCCCGGGGAAGAGGCTCAAGGCGAGGAAAGCTACTTCCACCCGCCGTACTAAGCGCAAAAGCGTAGGCAACCGTTAGAGTTTTCCAAGTACTTCTAACATCGCTCTTTCAGAGTTTCCCCTTCGACGGCAGCGCCCGCTAATCCATTCCGTACATTTCTATGATCACGATGGTGAGCTTATCGTGGTTGACCAGTATCCCTCCTGAATGGCGTACCGAACTGCTACTAAGGGATGGCGTGCTGTTTGGCTGTGGGCATAATGGTTCCCTTGCCCCATTGCTTCGTCTACACTCGAAAATGTTGTCTGGAGACGCGGCGATTCTTGCTCGTGCGGGCACGCAAGGACACCGAAGGCGAAGCGAGCGGCTCAGAAACAAACTGTGAGCGATTGCACGGCACCCTAGTCGATGGATTAGAGGCCAAGAGTTGCTGCGGTTCGCTTTTGGGTTCTAAACCGCTGCAACGAATGGCCCTTCTTTAGTAGCGTTCCTACCGCTAAAAGAGAACTCCGGAATCTCTTCGATTCCAACATCCCTAAGCTTTCGATACACATCGTTGAATGGGGTTAGTTCGCCATTGACAACCAAGGTCACGCCATCCATGGCAGACAAATCAAGAGAATAGATCATTGCGGAGAGGTAGTCGCTGCCAAACTTCTTTACTTCAGGGCTTACTTCTTTGACGGCTGTTTTCGGCCCAAGAACCTCCTGCGCCCGACGAGGGTACTGTAACAGCGAGTTGGCCAGGCACGCGCAAATTTGCCTCTTGCCGTTACCCAGGCGTTACCATTGAGAACAGTGAAGTTATCAGTGGTGCTGTAAGTCTTTTGATTTATTTGGCGTCCCCGACGGGATTCGAACCCGTGTTATCGCCGTGAAAGGGCGGTGTCCTAGGCCGGGCTAGACGACGGGGACGCTGGAAAACTCAGGCAGGAAGTGTCGCTAACTGACTGCTTCTATGCTAACAGTGGCTTTGCGACAGTGTCAAAAAATGTGGCTGTCGGTGCAATTCTCAGCCGCTAACTATCCCGACGACTTCGCCGCCAGGGCTGCGGCCTCGTCGTCATAAAAGAAAAATACTTTGTCGAGGCGGGTGACTTTAAATGCCTGCCGCACCGTGGTGTTAGCGCCCACGACGCGGATCCTGCCGCCGGTAGCGCTCATCGCCGAATGGCAGCGGATCATGGTCCCGATGCCCGAGGAATCCATCATCGTGACCTTGGTCAGATTGATGATGAGCTCCTTGGAGCCGGTGGCCATCGCCTCCGACCATTTCTCGCGGAAATCCTCAACCTCCCCCATGGCCATTCGGCCCTGGAGGTCAACGATCACCACATCGCCTTCTTTGCGCAGGAAAGCTGGCATGCCTGCTCCTTCATCTGCCTTTGGAATGATGCAGCGCATCATACACTCTCCGGCGAGCCGGATTGCAGTAAAAAACAATCCGGGCCGACCGGACAGGCCGACTTATTTACAATCAGTATTGCCCGTTTATGGCTGACCAACTCTATCTAAACCTTTGGTTTCCGAGCTTTGCCGAATCCGAGATCTTGCCGCGTTTGCTTTCCGTCCTTAAGCATTTCCCTTTTTCGGTGCAGCGGCCCGGCGTCGCTTACATCTCGGTTCACGCCTTGTCTTGGCAAGAGCCTGAACTTCTAGAGCAGACCTTCGATTACGGTACTGACCCTGAACTCGCGCTGGAGATGGCGAAGGACTTCGTCCACTCAGACAATGCCTATGAAGTCGAAGCGTACTGGGACCTACACATTCCCGAACAACAGGGCGACCTGGATGAAACCTGGGTACTGCGCCCGCAGCCGGTAAAGTTCATCGCCTTTGGCACGGAGTTCGACGAAGGGACTCATCAACAAGACGGACACGTCCAGGTCGACTTTGGCCTCGACACGCCTTTTCTTTATGAGGACGCCGACTTTACGCCCGAGGTCGCGGTGCGGGTGAAATCGAATGTGCAGAAGTTAGTGGCGTTCATCCACGCCGTGGAAGAAAACTGCGGCATCACCGGACGATTGTTGTGGTCAGAAGGTGAGGGCAGTCTGGCGCAGAAGCTCATTGCCAAGCTGCAAAAGGTGCAGTAGCTACTTCTTTTCCGTGACGATCTCGGAGAAGTCGGCGATGGTCGAGAAGTCTCGCAATACTTGCTCCAACAAGGCCAGCCGATTGGCCCGCACCCGCTCTTCTTCCACCATGACCATGACCTTGTCAAAGAAGGTGTCCAGTACGGGACGCAGCTTTGCGATCTCCGCCAGTGCCGCGCCATAGTTCCTCTTCTTCCGGTGCTCCGCTACCTGAAGCGCGATCCTTCCGGACGCCTCTGCCAGCGCGCGTTCCTCAGGTTCGGTCACGCTCGGGGTGGTGAACTCCGCCGCCGCGGGCTTCCCTGCTTCGCGCGCTTGGCGCAGAATGTTCTTGATGCGCTTGAATGCGACCGCGATCGGCTCGAAGTCTGCCGACTCCCGCACCGCGCTCACGGCTTTGGCGCGCAGCGCCACGTCCGCAGGTCGTTCTGCGCCGGCCGCCAACACGGCGTTGGCAACGTCGTAAGCAGTTCCGCAGACCTCGCGCAAATAAAACTCCTGCCGCTCGCGGAAGAACGCCTGCAGCGCCGGGGTAAATTTCTCCAGATCGGCGGACTTGAATTTCTTTTCTGCTTCTGACCCTTTGTACCCGACTAATGCCAGTTGCAGCATCACCAGAACATCCACCGGGAGGTTGTGCTCCACGATGATCTTCACGATGCCGTTCGCCTGGCGTCGCAGGGCGAATGGATCTTTCGATCCCGTGGGCTGCAGTCCCAGCGCGAACATTCCGGCAATGGTGTCCGCCTTGTCAGCCAACGCGAGCACGGCTGATTCCAGCGTCTTGGGCGCGGCCTCTTCCATCGACTCCGGCTTGTAGTGATCGTAGATCGCGTCAGCAATCGCCGGGCTCATGCCTTGCGCCTTCGCGTACAGCCCGCCGACGATCCCTTGCAACTCGGTGAATTCCTTTACCAATTCCGTAGTGAGGTCGGCTTTGGCGAGCCATGCCGCTTCATAGAGCGCGTTGCGGTTGATCTTCCGGTTCGGCGAATCCAGGTCGGCTCCGCCGATGGTCACCAGGTGCGAGATGCGGTTCGCTTTGTCGTAGTAACTGCCCAGGTCCTTTTGGAAAGTCACATTCTTCAGCTTCTCTACGCGGTCACGCAGCGGGATCTTTTGGTCTGTGTCCCAGAAGAAGCGTGCGTCATTGAAGCGCGCGCGCAGGACTCGCTCATTTCCATGGCGGATCAACCCCCCAGGGTCGCCATCGGTATTCAGCACCGCTAGAAAATACGGCGCTAGTTCGCCGTTCGCATCTTCCACGGCAAAATACTTCTGATGGTCGCGCATCACCGTGACCAGCACTTCTTCGGGAAGCGTCAAATAGCTCTTGTCGAAGCTTCCGAGGATGACCGATGGAAACTCCGTGAGATTGACCACGGTTTTTAGCAATTCCGCGTCTTCGCGCCAGCGTGCGCCGGGAACTTCCCTTGTCGCGGCATCTAGCGCCTTACGAATCTGGTGTTCGCGCTCCGCGGAGGAAACAATCACTTTGGCCTTGCCCAGCGCCGCGGCATATTCATCCGCAGACTTCAACTTCACGCCGCCCGTGCTGAGGATGCGGTGGCCGCGCGTCTCACTCCCGGCCTTCACTCCGCCGAACTCGACGGCCACTTCCTTGCCGTCAAGGATTGCCACCATCCAGCGCACCGGACGCACATAGCGTTCGGCCGTCTTGCCGCGCCAGTACATGTTCTTCGCCCAATAGATCGCGGCAATCTCTTTCGGCAGCGCCTCCGCTAATACTTCAGCGGCGGCGCGTCCTTTTTTCTCGATGGTTGCGACCAGGTATTCGCCTTTCGCGTTGGTGACGCGGCCCAGTTTCTCTACTGCGACTCCAGCTTTCTTCGCGAAAGCTTCCGCAGCGGGAGTCGGCACTCCATCTTTGAATGCGATCTTGGTCGCCGGCCCCGTCACTTCCTCTTTCACATCGGCCTGTGCTGCGGCAATCCCTTTGACTATCACCGCAAGCCTTCGTGGCGTGGAATACGACTCCAGCGTCGGCGTTCCCAGGTTCTCGCGCGATAACAATTCGCTTACCCGGCGCGACAACTCTTCACGCCCCCCATCGATCATCCGCGCGGGAATCTCTTCTAATCCGATCTCCAGCAGGAAGTCAGCCATCAGCCCTTCACCGCCACACTCGCGGATTCTCTTTCAATGTTGCCTGACTGCTGCTCGGCATACGCCTTCGCCACACCCACCGCGAGATTCCGTATCCGCGCGATCACTCCCACGCGCTCGGTCACCGAGATGGCGCCGCGAGCATCCAGCAGATTGAAGAGGTGTGAACACTTCAGGCAAAGGTCGAACGCCGCCAGTATCGGCACTTTGGAAACATCTCCGTCTTTCTTCTTCGCCTTGCCTTGATACTGCTCGATCAACGTCTTGCACTCGGCTTCATAGAGCCGTAGGTGCTCCCACGTTTTCTCTATGTCCGCCGTCTCAAAGTTGTACACCGAGAACTGGTATTCCTCGGTGTGGCGCACGTCGCGATATGTGACTTCTTTGCCAGTGTTCGCATCCCGCGCCCACACGATGTCGTAGACGCTGTCAACGTCCTGCAAAAAGGCGCAGAGCCGTTCGAGTCCGTAAGTCAACTCCGCCGAGATCGGGTCCAGATCCACGCCCCCGCACTGCTGGAAGTACGTGAACTGCGTGATCTCCATCCCATCGAGCATCACCTGCCAGCCAATGCCCCAGGCGCCCAGCGTGGGCGACTCCCAGTTGTCTTCTTCGAACTTCAAATCATGCTTGCGCAGGTCGATGCCGATCGCTTCCAGCGACCGCAGATAGAGTTCCTGGATATCTTCAGGTGGAGGTTTAAGGATTGCCTGCAATTGCGTGTGCTTGAACAGGCGGTTTGGATTATCGCCATAGCGGCCATCGGCGGGCCGGCGCGACGGCTGCAGGTACGCCACCTTATAAGGAAGCGGCCCCAGCACCCGCAGAAAGGTCTCGGGCGCCATCGTCCCCGCGCCCATCTCCACGTCATAGGGCTGCTGCAGGATGCACCCCTGCGATACCCAGAATTTCTGCAGCGTGAAGATCAGCTCCTGGAAGGTAAGGCCTTTCGCGTTGGATGAGGTCGTCAATCGAGTTTGTCCAGCATGGTCGCGCTTACTAATTTCTTTTCCAGATGACGCTCTACCCGCTGCGTCAAAAATTTTCTTAAGTCCGCCCCACGTTGCCGAGGCCAGGTTGCTCGCTGCGCCGTGAAAGCATCCACTGGATGGCGAAACATCTCCGCTGCCAGGTTGCGCGACTCCGCTGAGATCTCCGTGCTCGCCAGCCGCTTATGTTCCAAACACATCAATCCGTCAGACAGCGGATGGAAATACGCCTGGCTACCATTCAAACTCTCGCCACACTCAATGCAGGCATGCAGCTCCGGTAATAATCCCGTTAGCCGGACTACCCACAGATCGAAATAGGTCAGCCCCATCCAGATGGCGCCGGCCTTCAAGTTCTGCAACACCGCTACGGCCAATCGGAAGATCGCATCGTTCGCTTCGCGGTCCGGCAACAACTGGTCCAACATCTCAGCAACGTATCCCAGCGCTACCGCGCGGTGATAATCAACCGTGTCCGTCAGCGGCGAACCCAGCACGTCACATGAATCGATCCGCGTCAGCTCCTGCCGTTCGCGTTCTTCCCAGTACACGCGGACGTAAGTCAGCGGCTCCAACGCTCCGCCAAACCTTTTCTTCGACTTCATGGCCGACTTGGCCACGCCCCGGATCTTGCCCTCATTCCGGGTGAAGAATGTGACTAACAGATCTGCCTCTCGCATGGGATAGCTGCGCAGGACAATGGCTTCCGATTGCTTGAGCGGCATGGAAATATCGATTGTAAAGGAGGGCCTTGCGGAATGGAAAAAAAGAAGGCGCGCTCTGGCGAACGCGCCATCTGAGAAAAGCCGACGATACTTACTTTTTCTTCGCTGCTGCTGATTTTCCCGGAGAGGCCTTCGTCTTGATCTCCACCAGGATTCCGTCCATTGCCTTGTCACCGGTGTTCTCCGGCAAGTGTGTGACTGGAGGGGTGAACATGGACTCGCCTGTCTTTCCCCCTGCATCCTGCGTCTTTCCATCGGCGAAGTTGAACTTCATCTTCGCGTCGCTCAAAAACACGATCACCGCGCCCGGGTGGCTATGCATCACTGACTTTTCGTGAGGCCCATAATGCACCTTAAGGACGCGCACCTGATCGTTCTCACTCACAATCGTGTAGTGCTTCGGGTCGACCTTCACGGCGTCCTGTGCTGAGACCATCGCGGTACACCCGAGGCACACCAGGACTAGCAACAGAAAAAATCTTCGCATGTTTGCTCCAAACAATTGGGATTGGTTTGCGCCGCAACCTTATGCTACCGCCAAGACCGTGTCAATGGCCCTTGGTGTGTACGCAACCCTTGCGCTGCCTGTCCCCTAGCATCACTTCTTCGTGGTTGCCGTGCGCTTAACAACTTTCTTCTTCAAAGGCTTGACTCCCTTGCCCGGCTTGGCTTTGGTCGCACTGGTCTCGCCCAATGACGCCAATTGTGACCTCGTCAGCTTGGCCTTCACCATCTCGTAAGAACGAATGACGAACTGCTCGATCTCGGCATCTCTCAGCGCGTCGAAGCGTTCCATCGTTACCCAATGATTGCGCGCCATATAGGGCGCCGGGATGATGCCGCTTACCTCTACCAGTTCCGCAAACTCTTCCGGCGTGCACTTGAAGGACAGACAATGCCCTTCCGTCTTGTCCAACGAAGCCACCGCGAACATCCGCCCACCGATCAGGAAACAAAGGTCGTGTCCCCACTTGATGTCTTCAGTCACGTGCGGCAGGCGCTTGCAGAATTTGCGGGTGGATTCAAGATTCATGGATGGACCCATGATAACAAGTGACGCCGCTAGGCCGTTCGCTTCGGCAGCTTCGCTTTGTCTCTGAGAGTGCGGAAGGTGATGGAGTGCGAGGTTCTTTTACCGCGGGGATGCTTAACCGATAGTCCCCTCGTGCCTCGTCGCTGTCCACCTCGGGACGCGTTGGGAATCTACGGAAGGCGCACCCGTTTCCTACCGGAATCTTTCGAATATTGTGGGGAAGCAAATGGCGGGGACGACGGGACTCGAACCCGCGGCCTCTGCCGTGACAGGGCAGCGTTCTAACCAACTGAACTACGTCCCCACTCTGCTGTGCAGGTGGCGCTCCGGCAGCCGGCCAGAGCGGATATGACTACTCCGGCGCGTCACCGCCGGTAAGTACCCGTACTTGCTGGAAATGTAAATGGTGGGCAGTGTAGGACTCGAACCTACGACCCCCTGCTTGTAAGGCAGGTGCTCTAACCAGCTGAGCTAACCGCCCCCAGCCAGGGAGCGTAACACACACTTTCCAACGCTCGTTCGGTACCCATTGAGTATACGTGACCCCGGAAAAGCCGGTCAAATTTTGCCCCCTCACCGGCCCCATTTGGTGGTACTCTGACTCCCCTGTACCCGCCGGATCGGGCACAGGCGGGCATCTTTTTGTACCGGCTTAGGCATCTTTAAGCCAGCTTTTTGAAACCAAACACCTGTACGTCTGGATACCCTGCACACCGGTTCGGATTCTCTTTTCGCCCAGGGGGCCACCTTGAAAGCCATTTTGTTCGTTGATGACCATGAAGTGCTCGCGCGTTTAAGTTGCGAGATCCTCAGCATGCAGGGCTACCGCGCCGTCAGCGCCTACAACGCTTCTGACGCTCTGGCCAAACTCGAAAAAGAAGACTTCGACATGCTGGTGACCGACTTCCGCATGGAAGGCATGAACGGTCTGGAACTGGCTAAGAAGGTCCGCGAGAAGTCGCCCAACATCCCCATCATTATTGTCACCGGTTACAGCGATCTCGACGGTAACAAGGACGTTACCGTGCTTTCCAAGGAGAACCTCTTCCCCACTTTGCTGGAGAAGATCAAGGTCTTCCTCGGCGACACCGAAGAGCCCGCCCAGACCACCGCGTTAGCCGGATAAGTTTCCTTCCCCCAGTTGATGTCATAGCCCTGCGCCTGGCGCGGGGCTTTTTGCTTATCGCCCCTTTGTCGGCTGCATTGATTACAATCCTTGCCACCCCGTGCGCCGCCTCATTATCAATGCCGACGACTTCGGCCTTACTGCCGGCGTCAATCGCTCCATCCTCGAATGTCACCAAGCCGGTACCGTGACTTCCGCTACCTTGATGGCGAACGCCCAGGCCTTTGACGATGCCGTAACCCTCGCGCGAAGCGCGCCCAACTTGCGCGTCGGATGCCACGCCATGCTCGTGGACGGTGCTCCCCTCACCCCGCCGACTGAAGTCACTTCACTCCTGGCTCCCGGACAGCATAAGGATTTTCGGATCGGCATCGCCGGCTTTGCCCATGCCGCGCTAAGGGGCAAACTCCATGCCGACGAGATCACCCGCGAAGCCACGGCGCAGATGCGCAGGCTGCAGTCCGCCGGTATCGATGCCACCCACTTCGACACGCACAAGCACACGCATATGTTTCCCCAGGTGCTCCGCCCCCTGTTGCGCGCCGCCCGAGAGTGCGGCGTGCGGGCCGTGCGGAATCCATTCGCGCCGTTAAAGGCATTGCCTTTCGCCACTTTCCTCAAGCATCCGCGGTTTTGGGTCCGTTATACCGAGGTGAGTGCTCTGCGCCGCTTCGCGCGGGCCTTTCAGATTGAAGTAGAGGCGGCCGGCCTGCGCACCACGCAAGGAACCTTCGGCGTCGTGGCCACCGGGGGGCTCGACCAACGACTCTTCGATGCGTTGATTGGCTCTGTTCCGGAGGGCACATGGGAGTTCGTCTGCCACCCCGGATACAACGATTCCGACCTTGACGGAGTAGCCACGCGGTTGCGCGCTTCGCGCGTCCAGGAGATGAAGGTGCTGACTTCGCCTCAATCGCTTGAAACCCTGCGCCGCAACCAGATCCAGCTGATCACCTTTGCCGACATTTAGTCTGAATCCGATTTTGACCGATGGCATCGAATCAGCTGGTTCAACCATTGCCTTTGAACTTACTGGAGACTGGTAGCTGGCAGCTGCCTCACAATGAAGATAGGGATCACCTGTTATCCGACGTACGGCGGCAGCGGCGTGGTCGCCACCGAGCTGGGCATTGAGCTCGCCCAGCGTGGACACGAAGTCCATTTCATCACCTATTCCCTGCCCATCCGACTCACAGAAGCTCACGCCAATATCCACTTCCACGAAGTAAACGTTTCGCAGTATCCGCTCTTCCAATATCCGCCGTACGATCTTGCACTCGCCACGCGCATGGCTGAGGTTGCCGACATCTACAACCTCGACCTGCTGCACGTCCACTACGCCATCCCTCACTCAGTGAGCGCGCTGCTCGCCAAGCAGATGCTGGCGACCGCGCGCAATGGCTCCAAACGCACATTGCCTTTTGTCACCACTCTTCACGGTACGGACATCACGCTCGTCGGACTCGACCGTTCCTACCTGCCGATTACGCGCTTCTCCATCGATCAGAGCGACGGTGTGACCGCCATCTCGAATTACCTGCGTGACCGCACCTTGAAGGAATTTGAAGTTGAGAATGAGATCAAGGTCATTCACAACTTTGTGAATTGCGATCTCTACCGCCGCGATCCCAGCGCCCACGACGACCGTGCCCTTTACGCCAAGCCCAATGAGCGCATCCTCGTCCATCTTTCCAACTTCCGTCCGGTAAAGCGCGTGCAGGATGTGATTGAGATTTTTGACCGTGTGCAGAAGAAGGTTCCCAGCAAATTAGTAATGATCGGCGATGGTCCCGACCGCTCCACCGCCGAATGGCTCGCCAAGAAGAAAAAGATCCAGGACAAGGTCATCTTCCTCGGCAAGGCCGATAACATTCACGAGAAGCTTCCCGTTGCCGACCTCATGTTGATGCCCAGCGAACTGGAATCATTCGGACTCGCCGCCCTGGAGGGAATGGCCTGCAAGGTCCCGGCGATCGCTACCAACGTTGGCGGCGTGCCGGAACTCATCACTCACGGGCAAGACGGTTATCTCGCTGAAGTCGGCGATGTAGAAACCATGTCTAAGTACGCGATTGACATACTTTCTGACGAAGCCAAGCTTCGCAACATGGGTGAAGCGGCCCGTTTTGAAGCGCAGTCGCGCTTCTGCGCCAGTAAGATCATTCTTCGCTATGAGGAGTTTTACGCGCGCGTTCTCGAGCGCTCGCTGTAGATCTTATCGGCAGCCGAGCGCGCCAGCTCGGTTTCCACCAGTGGCAATTCCAGCGTGATCAATGTGCCCGTGCCGCTCGGCGGCGGCGTGATGCTGAGCTTGCCCGCATCGCCGTAAAGCACTTTTAGCCGTTCCGCCACATTGCTCATGCCAATGCCGCCGTGCCCGGCCAATGCTTCGCGCGCAATGCCACCCGCCGCCTCCACCTTGCCCGTCGCTTCCATGCCCACGCCATCATCCTCCACCTGGATGATCAGTTTGTCTTCCATCAGCTTGCTGCGCAGAGTGATATTCCCGCCATCCACCTTGGGCGCGAGTCCGTGCTTCACTGAGTTTTCCACCAGCGGTTGCAGCAGCATGCTCGGTACAATGCAGTCGAGTGATTCGGGATCAAGCTCTTTATGCACGTGCAGCTTTTCTTCGCCAAAGCGGATGACCTCGATGTCCAGGTAATCGTCAATGAACGCGACCTCCTCGCGCAGATTACAGAAGGCATCGTGTTTGCGCAGCAGCGACCGCAGGATGTTTGACAGCTTCAAGATCAATTCGCGCGCCGTATCGGGATCAACCCGCACCAGCGACGACACCGAGTTCAAAGTATTGAACAAGAAATGCGGATTGATCTGGCTCTGCAATGCGTCTAAGCGCGCTTCCAATAAAAGCCGCGTCTGCTCTTCCAGCTTTAGCTCGGTCCGGGTGTTGTTCCAGATCTTCAGCGGGATGGCCACGCACATCACCGAGGTGGCGCAGATAGCGACGAATATCCACGGATGCGCGTCATAGATCGAGAATAATCTTCCGGGGAAAAGGATCCCCAACTGCATGCGCGCGAATTGAAACGCCAGGATCACTACAAAGAACGTGATCTGCCAGTCCATCCTCGGACGGGGAATATTGCGCTTGATCCAGCGGAAGATGGTGAGATCGATAAACGGCGAGAACGACCAGATCTCTTCCTTGTCCGCCCAGTATCCGGCCAGGTCCCGTAGCAGTCCCGCGACCACCCCCACCGCGATATTGAACGGCAGCGTCAGGTACTCACCCGCGACGACGGCCGGCAGAGAAAGTAGCAGTCCCCCTAAGACTCCCGCGAATTTCCCGCCGATCACCCCGATCACGAATAGGCTTTCAAAGGCGAGGTCGGCGGCCTTGAAGTTCACCACCCATTGCCGCACCTGCACACCCAATCCATACGGGACGCAGATTGCCACCGTCAGGATGGTCGTGTCGCGGATCGAGCGGTTGTCTTCTTTGAAAAGCCGGGAGTGAAACTCATAGGAGCGCACCAGCGCCGCCGATATGGCCGCCGCCACGCCCAACTTCACCAGTAGCGTGACTAATATGAATTTCTGGTCCACGCGGCTATTAAAACACGCCTTGGCGGGCATGAATATGAAGGATCGATGTCGGTAGGTTCGCTTGCGTTCCTCTGCCTTTGTGGTCAGCGGATTGACCACGGAACATATAATGGTAGGGTGACCCCATCAGACTCCATACACAAGGCTGCTGAGGCCGACTTCCCCACCCGCTGGGGCCATTTCCGCATCCTCGGATTCACCGGGAAGATCGGCGTGGACCGTCGCGCGGAAGAAGCTGTCGCGCTGGTGATGGGAGATGTTGCCCACGGAAATCCCCCGCCGCTGGTTCGCATTCACTCGCAATGCCTCACTGGCGACGTCTTCGGGTCGCTCCGTTGCGACTGCCGCCAGCAACTAGAGATGGCGCTCTCGATGATCGCCTCCGCCGGCAACGGTATCCTCATCTACGAGCAAAAAGAAGGACGCGGCATTGGTCTCATGGCCAAGCTGCAAGCTTACGAATTACAAGATCAGGGACTCGATACCGTCGAGGCCAATGAGAAGCTGGGCTTCAAAGCCGATCACCGTGAATTTGAGTTACCCGCTTTGATGCTGCGGGAACTCGGTGTGAAGCGGATTCGCCTGCTCTCCAACAATCCGCAAAAGGTTTCAGCCATGGAAGAGGCTGGCATTGAGGTAGTGGAGCGGGTCTCTGCTGAAGTGGAGCCCCATGCGCAGTCGGCCAAATACATGAAGACCAAGCAGGAAAAACTGGGGCATCTCTTCGACAAAGCGGGCAAGTAACCGCTACTTAGCTAGCGTCTTGCTGAGCGCTTTCAACATCGCCTTCTTCTCTTTGCCCGGTAGCCCATGCACGGCTTGGATCGCCAGCACCTGATAGATGGCCTGGGTTCCCTGCACTCTGCTCAGCGCCTTCAAGTGTTTCTCTACCGTCTTTAAGTCGCCGCGCTTGATCGGGCCGCTGAAGGCCGCCTCTCCGCCATTCTGTAGAAAATTCTCTACCGTCTCGCGCAGGATTCGCGCCATCACTTTGCGTGGCTCCCGCAATCCCGCGGCTTTGCCTAACCGCTCGCCCGCATAAAGCAGTGAAACCAGCAGCGGCGAGCTAAAAGCTCCCATCGCGTGATACAGGACCTTGTCCTCCGGTCGTATGGTGAAGACTTCCCCGCCCAGGGAGGTCGCAATCGCCCCGGCAAGTTTCACTGCGACGCCGTCGCCTTCCAATGCGAAAGGCACTCCGCGAAAGTCAGGTTTCGAGCTTCTGACAAAGCTGTTCATCGGATGCGCGGACGCCACGGCGGCGCCTTTGCGCTTCAGCGCCTTCAACTCCGCGGAACCATAGGCGCCGCTCGTATGGACCACGACCTTACCCCGCCATTCTGTCTTGGAATGAGCCAGTGCCGCCGCTACCTCGGGGATGGCATCGTCCGTCACGCATATCCAGAAGACGTCGGCTACCAGCGGTGTTTTTTCATCCAGAGCCACCGCGCGGGCGCTAACACCGCCTGCCAACTTCCGTGCACGGGTGAGGTCGCGGTTGATGATCTCCACCACCCGGTACCCTGCCCGGTCCAATGCCATCGCCAGCACCCGGCCAAGATTTCCGCTGCCGACGACCGCCACGGTTTGCTTTTTTCTCTTCATGACTTTGCGCCACCATTATCATGCTTGCCATGACTAAACGTCCAAAACGTCCCGCGAAAGTGAAGTTGCTCTCCAGCAAAAAGGTCTACGCCGGGCCGGTCTTCTCCGTATTCACTGATTACGTCCAGGAGGGCGACTACCGGGGACGCCGTGACGTTATCCGTCATCCCGGTTCCATCGTCGTCCTCGGCGTGGAGGAGGAATCGGCGCGCGACCCGCGCATTCTGCTTGAGCGACAATATCGCCACGTCGTCGGCACTCGCATATGGGAGCTCTGCGCCGGACGTATCGATCCGGGCGAGTCGCAACTGGCCGCCGCCAAGCGCGAACTGCTCGAAGAGACTGGCTATACGGCCAAAAACTGGCGGCGCGCCTTTCGCTTTTACGCCAGCCCCGGGTTCCTCGATGAGCAGATGCACGTGTTCATCGCCAGCGGGCTTAAACGGGGAGAGGCCCAACCGGAAGAGGACGAGCAGATTACTACCCGGCTCATTCCGCTTTCCCGAGCCGTAGAACTTGTCGTCTCCGGACAGATATACGACGCCAAGACCATGGCGGCGCTCCTATGGTATGACCGGGCCCGCCGGACAAAGCCGGTTAAAAGACGGTAATCGCCGTATAAACACCGGACCAAAGCTATTAACTACATTGACAACAACGGTGCCACAATGCGATATTATCTTCACCGCCTGACCCTGTTCCCCGGACGTTTCTGCAAGTAAGCCGCCGGCTCGCCGTGCAGCTTTTCTCACCAGTTCGTCAATCAAATAGGTAAGGGCTATCTCGGGCCCCGGAAGTGGTATGCACGTAAAGCCGCTCCTCCCAGAATCAAGGTACGGAGGGACGCAAGATGTCTCGAATCAAAGGTAAGGTGAAGTGGTTTAACAATGCCAAGGGTTTTGGCTTTATCGGACGTGAAGATGGACCCGACGTTTTCGTGCACTACAGCGCTATCGACTCGGAAGGCTATCGCAGCCTGCAAGAAGGTGACGACGTAGAGTTCGAGATCGCTCAAGGGCAAAAAGGTCCTCAAGCGGAAAAAGTCACCCGCGCTAACGCCAACGCATAACTGTTAACTCTAAAAACTGCTGCACCTCGTACGACCCAGCCCCCTTCGGCTGGGTTTTGTTTTGGGGCCGTCCCCCCGCACCGTTCCGACCAATGCTAGGCTATGAAGGCGATGGATAACCGCACCTTGGCCAATGTCCTGTACGAAACTGCTGACCTTCTCGAGGTCGCGAATGAGGATCCATTTCGCATCCGCTCCTACCGGCGCGCCGCGGAAGCGCTCGAAGCTCAGTCCCAGCAGGTAGCGCCCTTCATCTGCGAGAACAATGACAAGGCAGTCCTGGCTATCCCGGGGATCGGCAAGGGCATGCTCGCCAATCTGAAAGAGCTTTGCTCCACTCGAAAACTGCAGCTTCATGCCGACTTGCTCACCAAATATCAGCCGGCGATGCTGGACCTGCTCAAGATCTCCGGCCTCGGCCCAAAGACCATCGCTCTGATCTGGGACACCTATCATGTCTGCGATCCTGCCGGAGTCCAGAAGCTCGCTGAAGAGGGCAAGATCCGCACCCTGCCCCGCATGGGTGAAAAAGCGGAGCAAAAAATCCTGAAAGGCATCGCCAGCTTTCTCAGCACTACCGGCCGCTACCTTCTCGACGAAGCTGACACCGTCTCGCAAAAAATTAACGCCCACCTGACTGGCTTTCCCGGTGTCGAAAAGATTACCCCTGCAGGTTCCTTCCGTCGTGGCCGCGATACCGTGGGCGACCTCGATATTCTCGTCACCGGAAAAGGTTGCGAAGAAAACAGCCCTAAGCTCGAGGCCATCAAGGACAAAGTCCTGGCCTTCCCC